>JAJZTS010000002.1 GCA_021848725.1 Pseudomonadota bacterium | reverse complement strand
TTGCATGCGCAGTTGTGCCGCGGGCGTTTCGGTGCGGAAGCGGCTCCACAGGCCGCCGGCGGCAACCAGCAGGGCGATGGGCAGCCAGACTTGCAGGAACAAGCGGTAGAGAAATTCAGCGGTCATGGCGCCCGATTGTAGCCGGGCAGGCGAAGAATTGCCCGTGTCAGGAAACCCGTGCCTGAACAGGGATAAAGTCGCCGGCCGGACGGCCGCTGTCGGTCGGCGCTTAGGCAGGGTCTACTCGTTGCCGTTTTCCATGCCCAATTCCTGAATCTTGCGAGTCAGGGTGTTGCGGCCGAGGCCGAGCAGGTGGGCGGCTTCGATGCGGCGGCCGCCGGTATGGTTGAGCGCGACGCGGATTAGCGTGCGTTCGAACTCGGCAGTGAGGTCAGCGATGATGCCGGCCTCGCCGCGGCTCAAGCGGGCCTGGGCGGTGCGGCCTAAGGCCTCGGCCCAGTCGAGTGCGGCGTGTACCGGCGCCTCGAGCGATTCCGGCGGCAGGTCCTTGGGTTCGATCACTTGACCGGGGGCCATCACCGTCAGCCAATGGCAGAGGTTCTCCAATTGCCGGACGTTGCCGGGGTAGGGCATGGCGGTCATCTGCTTGATCGCCTCGTCGCTGATCTGCTTGACCTCGACGCCTAGGTCTTGCGCGCTCTTTTGCAGGAAATGGCGGATCAAGAGCGGGATGTCCTCGCGCCGTTCGCGCAGCGGCGGCAACTTGATGCGAATGACGTTGAGTCGATGGAACAAATCCTCGCGGAATAGGCCTTGCTTGACGCGATCTTCCAGGTTTTGGTGCGTGGCTGCGATGACCCGTACGTTGGCGCGCACCGGCTGGTGGCCGCCGACGCGATAGAACTCGCCATCGGCCAACACGCGCAACAGCCGGGTTTGCAGGTCGGGCGGCATGTCGCCGATCTCATCGAGGAATAGGCTGCCGCCGTCGGCCTGTTCGAAGCGGCCGCGGCGCGAGCCGGTGGCGCCGGTAAAGGCGCCGCGTTCATGACCGAACAGCTCCGATTCCAATAGATCCTTCGGGATCGCCGCGGTGTTCAATGCGATGAACGGTTTGTCCTTGCGCGGGCTGTGGCGGTGCAGCGCGCGGGCGACCAACTCTTTGCCGGTGCCGGTTTCGCCGGTGATGAGCACGGTGGCATGCGATTGCGACAGACGGCCGATGGCGCGGAAGACGTCTTGCATGGCCGGGGCCTGGCCGAGCATGGCTTGGCCGCTGAGCATCGCTTCGCCCGCCCCTTCTTCGCTACGCGCCGTTTCGTCCAATGCGCGATGAATCAGTTCTAAGGCATGGTTGATATCGAACGGCTTGGGCAGGTATTCGAATGCGCCGCCCTGGAAGGCGGAGACCGCGGAGTCGAGATCGGCATAGGCCGTCATCACGATGACGGGCAGCTTGGGGTAGCGGGCCTTCAGGCTTTCCATGAACTCGATGCCGCTGATGCCTTCCATGCGGATGTCGGTCAGTACTGCGCCCGGCATCTCCTGTTCGATCGCGCGCATGGCGTCTTCCGCGCTGTCGAAGATGCGGTGCGGCAGGTTTTCGCGTTTGAGTGCCTTATCGAACACCCAGCGGATGGAACGGTCGTCGTCGATGATCCAGATTGGTTTCATGGTTTGATGGGGAGCAAGATTGAAAAACAGGTGTGCCCTGGCGCGCTTTCCATGTAGATCGCGCCCTCATGGCGTTGCACTAGGCTTTGCGCCAAGGTCAGCCCAAGGCCGGTGCCGCCATCGCGGCCCGAGATCAATGGGAAGAACAAGGTGTCGCGCAGGTCTTCGGGAATGCCAGGGCCGTTGTCGATGATCTCGATGCGCATGGCCAGGTTCCAGCGTTTCATCGCCAGCGTGACTTGGCGCGCGATGCGGGTACGCAATTGGATGTCGCCCTTGCCGTGCATGGCTTGGGCGGCGTTGCGCGCGATGTTGAGCATGGCTTGAATGAGCTGCTCGGGATCGGCCTTGATCTCAGGCAGACTCAGGTCGTAATCGCGCCGCACGACGAGTTCGGGGAACTCGGCCAGCAGCAAGCTGCGCACGCGCTCGATGACCTCGTGGATGTTGACGGTCTGGACGTTGGGCCGGCGGGCCGGTGCCAGCATGCGATCGAGCAGGCCTTGCAGGCGATCGGTTTCCTTGATGATGACTTGGGTGTATTCGGCCAGGTTCGGTGCGTCGAGTTCGGCCTCAAGCAATTGCGCGGCACCGCGGATGCCACCGAGCGGATTGCGAATCTCGTGGGCGAGTTGGCGCAGCAAGGTTTGGCTGGCATGGGCCTGGGCAAGGGCCTGTTCTTCTCGGGCGATTTTCATGCTGCCGCCGACCGGGTGGAATTCCAGCGCCGCAGCCCCGGCTTGGGGCTCGAGCGGGGTAATGGTGCAGCTCAATTGCAGCTGATGGCCGTTGGTATTCACGTGGAGTTCGTGCTCGGTGAAGCTGGCGCCTTGCTGCAAGGCGCTGTCCAGTGCTTTGAACAGTTCCTTGTTCTGTCCGAACAGATCGGACAACGGTCGGCCCACAATATGCAACGCGGAAACGCCGAACATGTTTTCCGCCGCCGGGTTCAGGTAGCGAATCGCGCATGAATCGTCTACCAGCAGCACAGCGGTGGCGAGAATATCGAGTCCGGGGGTGGCGTAGTCCATCGTCCTTGCCGATCGATTGAATACCCTAATTTAGCAAGAAGCGGGCCACTTGTTTTGATATGGCGCGAGGGCATGGCGCGCGTCGTCGGTTTGCCACAAACGCTGCAGGTGGCCTATTTGATGCGGGCCAGTTCCTTGTTCAGCATTTCGATATTTTTTTCATGCAGCCGTAAGGTCTCCGCCAGTTTGTTCGGGTCGGTGCCGGCTTGGCGCTGAGTGGCGCGGGCGGCGTCCAAGCTGCGTTGTTCGTTGCCGAGTTCGTCCAACAGTAATTTGCGGCGCATCGCATCGCGTTGCTGTTGCGTGGCCTTGTCGACCTTGGGGAAATGGCTGGGTGATGCGTTCTTGGTTTTTTCCGGCCCGACGTTCAATGCCTTGGCGCCGGCGCGAGGGGTGTTGCTATAAGTGACGTGGCCGCTCTCGTCGGTGTATTTGTAGATTTCCGCATGCACCGTTGTGGCGCAGACCAGGCACATCCATCCCACGATAAGCCGCATGGTTTACCTCTTTGCCGAGACGCAGCCAGTTTAGGGGAAGGCTCCGCCCCAGGGCAATAAAAAAGGGCGGGTTACCCCGCCCTTTTAGCGCTGCCGGGCTGCATGAGCCCAGGCTTGGCGAATTACACCGAGTAGTACAGGTCGAATTCGACCGGATGGGTGGTCATCCGCAGGCGGGTGACTTCTTCCATCTTCAGCTCGATGTAGGCATCGATGAACTCGTTGCTGAATACGCCACCTTTGGTCAGGAACTCGCGATCCTTGTCCAGGTGCTCCAGGGCCATTTCCAGGCTGCTGCACACGGTCGGGATCTTGGCTTCTTCTTCGGGCGGCAGATCGTACAGATTCTTGGTGGCGGGGTCGCCCGGGTGAATCTTGTTCTGGATGCCGTCCAGACCGGCCATCATCAGCGCGGCGAAGCACATGTAGGGGTTGGCGATGGGGTCGGGGAAGCGGGTTTCGATCCGGCGGGCCTTGTCACCGGCGACGTGCGGGATCCGGATGGATGCGGAACGGTTGCGGGCGGAGTAGGCCAGCATCACCGGGGCCTCGAAGCCAGGCACCAGGCGTTTGTAGGAGTTGGTGCCGGGGTTGGTGATGGCGTTCAGGGCCTTGGCATGTTTGATCACGCCGCCGATGTAGTACAGCGCCAGTTCGGACAGGCCGGCATAGCCGTTGCCGGCGAACAGGTTCTTGCCGTCCTTCCAGATCGACTGGTGCACGTGCATGCCGGAGCCGTTGTCGCCGACGATGGGCTTGGGCATGAAGGTCGCGGTCTTGCCATACGCGTGGGCGACGTTGTGGACTACGTACTTCTGAATCTGGGTCCAGTCGGCACGCTGCACCAGGGTGGAGAACTTGGTGCCGATCTCGCACTGGCCGGCGGTGGCGACTTCGTGGTGGTGCACCTCGACCGGCACGCCCATCTCTTCCAGGGCCAGGCACATGGCGGAGCGGATGTCCTGGAAGGAGTCGATCGGCGGGACCGGGAAGTAGCCGCCCTTGACCTTGGGCCGGTGGCCGATGTTGCCGACTTCGGTCTGTTCGCCGGAAGACCAGGCGGCTTCCTCGGATTCGATCTTGACGTGGCAGCCGGACATGTCGTCACCCCAGCGCACGGAGTCGAAGATGAAGAATTCGGGCTCGGGGCCGAAATAGGCGGTGTCACCGATGCCGGTGGACTTCAGGTAGGCCTCGGCCCGCTTGGCGATGGAGCGCGGGTCGCGGTCGTAACCCTTGCCGGTATCCGGCTCGATCACGTCGCAGGTCAGGATCAGGGTGGGCTCGTCGAAGAAGGGGTCGATGTTGGCGGTGTCCGGGTCCGGCATCAGCAGCATGTCGGAGGCCTGAATGCCTTTCCAGCCGGCGATGGAGGAACCGTCGAAGGCGTGGCCCTCGGTGAACTTGTCTTCGCCGAACGCGGAAACGGGCACGGAGACGTGCTGCTCCTTGCCGCGGGTATCGGTAAAGCGGAAATCGACGAACTTGACGTCGTTTTCCTTGATCATCTTCATTACATCGGCGACAGCCATTTCAAACTCCTCGTCAAAACGACAATAAATAATCTACAAAAGGGTGCAGTGCCCCCCTTTTCAGCAGAAACCATGCCAGCCCGAAACAAGCGTGAAGGATTGTGCCACAAGCCATTTCGGGGCAGGCGGTTTTTTTCTCTGCACGGAAATGATGCATAACGCACCATATTGGTGCGTTGTTTTGGGTTTGACCGGAGCGCGATTTCCTTCTTTACAATCCGGCCTGACTTTATGAATAGACATCATGACCGACCGTTACGCCGTCTTCGGCAACCCCATTGCCCATTCCAAATCGCCCTCGATCCATGCCCAATTCGCCCGGCAGACCGGGCAGGATATGAGCTATGAGGCCGTTTTGGCGCCACTCGACGGCTTTCCGGCGACGGTGCAGGCCTTCCGCGCGGCCGGCGGCAAGGGCGCCAACGTGACCGTGCCGTTCAAGGAACAGGCCTTCGAACTGGCGAGCCGGCGCACGGTTCGGGCCGAGGCGGCCGGGGCGGTCAACACGCTGAAATTCGACGGCGCGGCGATCGTCGGCGACAACACGGACGGCGTCGGCTTGGTGCGCGATCTCACGCAGAACCTGGGCTTGAGCCTTGGCGGTCGACGTATCCTTCTATTGGGCGCGGGCGGCGCGGCCCGGGGGGTGATTCTGCCCTTGCTCGAGCAACGGCCCGCCAGCCTATTCCTTGCCAATCGCACGGCGGATAAAGCCCGCGATCTGGCCCAGCGCTTCCGGGCCGCCGGTCCGATCGAAGGCGACGGTTTCGATGCCCTCGTTGGCCGGCAGTTCGATCTGGTCATCAATGCCACCGCCGCTAGCCTGGCCGGCGAGTTGCCACCCGTGCCCGAGGCGATATTCGCCCCCGGCGCGATGGCCTACGACATGATGTACGGCAAGGAGACGCCGTTCCTCGCCTTCGCCCGCGCCCATGGCGCCCGGCTGGCCGACGGCCTGGGCATGCTGGTCGAACAGGCGGCCGAGGCCTTTTATCTCTGGCGCGGGGTGTATCCCGAAACGGCGCCGGTGATCGCCCGGCTGCGGGGCGCATGATGTGGCGTCGGATTCTGAAGTGGCTGGGCATCGTCCTCGGCCTGCTCTTGGCCCTGCAACTCTGGTATCTCGGCCATGTGCTGTGGTGGATGCAGTTCAATCCATCCTCGACCGCCTTCATGGCGGCGGGCCTGGAGCGCCTGCAGGAAAAGCGGCCGGAGGCCGAGTTGCGCCACCAATGGGTCGAGTACAAGCAGATCTCGATGAATCTCAAACGCGCCGTGGTGGCCGCCGAGGATTCCAAATTTATCGCCCATGAGGGTTTCGATTGGGAGGGGATCGAGACCGCGATGGAGAAAAATCTGAAGAAGGGCAAGGTCGTGGCCGGCGGTTCCACCATCAGTCAGCAACTGGCCAAGAACCTGTTCCTGTCCTCGTCGCGCAATCCGCTGCGCAAGGCGCAGGAGGCGGCGATCACGGTGATGATCGAGGCCTTGTGGAGCAAGCGCCGCATCCTTGAGGTGTATCTGAATGTGATCGAGTGGGGCAATGGCATCTACGGTGCCGAAGCCGCCGCGCGCCGTTACTTCAAAACATCGGCCGCCGGTTTGGGGTCGGACGAGTCGGCAATGCTGGCGGCGATGATCCCGAACCCGCGTTACTACGAGACCCATCGCGCGGCGCGCGGCCTGCTGAAACGCAAAGCGATCATCGCCGCGCGCATGTGGCAGGTTGCCGTGCCGAAGTGAACAGCGTGCCATAAATCTTCGTAAGGTTTGCCGCCGAAATCTTTTGGTGGTAACGGGCGCGGGCTACAATGCCTCGCCATGAACGACCTCAACCAAGAATCCGGCCAAGAGCACGTCGAAGACAGCCTACGCCAGGTGGTGGAAATCATCGCCCGGCAAAAGTTGGTGGAGTCGCTCGTCCATAAGCAGGACATGCCCCGGCACGAATTGGTCGAGGCCCTGGTGCATAAACAAAACATAGCCGAGTTGCGGAAGAAACTCGACGAGCTGCACCCCGCCGACGTGGCCTACATCCTGGAGGCCTTGCCGATCGACGACCGGATTCTGGTCTGGGATCTGGTCAAGGCCGAACGCGACGGCGAGATCCTGATCGAGGTGTCCGATGCGGTGCGCGAGTCGCTGATCGCGACCATGGACAACCGCGAACTGCTGGCCGCGGCCGGCAGTCTGGATACCGACGAGATCGCCGACCTGGCGCCCGATCTGCCGAAGGACGTGGTGCAGGAGTTGATGAAGTCCCTGGACGAGCAGAAGCGCGCCCAGGTGGAATCGTCGCTGTCTTACGACGAGGACTCGGTCGGCGCGCTGATGGATTACGACTTCGTCACCATCCGTGCCGACGTGACCATCGAGACCACCTTGCGCTATCTGCGCATGCTGGGCGATCTGCCGACCCATACCGACAAGCTGTTCGTGGTCGATAACAGCAAACGTTTGATCGGCGTGCTGCCGCTGAAACGGTTGCTGGTGCACGACCCCGAGGCGCATATCGCGGCGATCATGATCGACGAGCCGGTGGCCTTCCACCCCTCGGACCGCGCGTCCGACGCGGCCCAGGCCTTCGAACGCTACGACCTGGTGACCGCACCGATCCTCGATCCGCAGGATCGCTTGGTCGGCCGCCTGACCGTGGACGTGGTGCTCGACTACATTCGGGCCGAGGCGCAGGAAGACATGCTGAGCATGGCCGGTCTGCGCGAAGAGGAAGACCTGTTCTCCACGGTCTGGAAGGCCGCCAAAAACCGTTGGACCTGGCTGGCGATCAACCTCTGTACCGCCTTGGTCGCCTCGCGCGTGGTCGGTGCCTTTGAGGGTTCGATCACGCAGCTCGCCGCACTGGCGGCGCTGATGCCCATCGTCGCCGGCATGGGCGGCAACTCCGGCAACCAGACCTCCACCTTGATGGTGCGCGGCCTGGCCTTGGGTTTGATCAACAAGGAAAACGCCCGGCGCCTGCTCGGCAAGGAGCTGGGCATCGCACTGCTCAACGGCGCCGTCTGGGGGGGCGTGATGGGCGTGGTTGCCTTTCTGCTCTATCGCAACGTCGCCCTCGGCGGCGTGATGGCGGCCGCGATGTTGCTCAACCAAGTGGTCGCGGCCTTGGCCGGCTATTTCGCGCCGGCGGTGATCGACCGCTTCGGTCGCGATCCGGCCTTCGGTTCGGCGGTGCTGACCACCTTCATCACCGATTCGATGGGGTTCTTCATCTTCCTCGGCCTGGCGACGGTGGTCTTGCTCTAAGGGCAGGCCGCGGCGGGCAACAGCAGAAAACCAAGCTCCATTCGTTCCCGCTCCGAGTGCCGATAATCGGCCTCGATGTATCGTGGGGCGGGCGCTGGCCTGCCGGCCTTGTTCAGATAGCCGATCAACTCGGCAGGTGCGGCGCTATGGTGCCGGCTCTCCCAAACGGCCAGACATTGCCCGCTGCCGGTCATGGGCGGGCGATAGTGTGGATAGGCCGGCGTCACCACGCGGGATTCGGGGAAGGCGATACGCATATTGCCGGCCAGGTGCAGGCCATCGGCCACGATGGTGCCGCGTTCGAAACCGGCGCTGTGCAGTTGTTGCGCCAGTCGGTCATAAGGCGCGTGAAAGCGCGTGACCTGGCCGAACTTCGGCGCCAAGTAGGTTTGCCCCAGCCAGGCCGCGATAACCAACAGCGGTAGCAGGGACAGGCTGGCGACATAGCCGCGTTTGGCGCCGGCCGAGTAGCCTGCCGCTTCGATGCGGCCGAACAAATACAGCGGCGCGAGCAACAGCACGACATGCATCCAGCGCGGCTTGATCTCGACCGGGCCGCCGAGCAACACGACCAGGGCCAGCAGCCCGGCCGAGATCGCTATCGTGCGCCCAGCCAGACGCAGCGCATCGGGCAGCGGCGCCTTCGGCGGGCGCAATAGGCGTGGATAAAAAATCAGCAAGATCAGCCATAACGGAAACAAGAACTGGACCAAGGCGCTGGCGAGACTCATGAGTCCGCTGGCCACGCGCGGCCCGTAGCCGGCCGGCGCATTGTGCTGGCCGATGCCGCCGAGCGCACCCTGCATCGCCCCCAGCCGCTCCCAGGCCCATAGGCTATGGGGGGTGACGACCAACACGGCGACGAGCGCGGTAAGCACCAACCGCACATCGAGCAACAGCGCGCGGTAACGCGGCAGGCCCAGCGCGGCGAGCGCAAGGGCTGCGGCATAGAGGGCGAAGCTGTACTTGGCCAACAGCCCAAGCCCGAGCACGAGGCCGAGCAAGACATAGCCGCCGAGCGTGCGGCGCTCACCCAGCCGGAGTGCGACGAGAAAGGAAGCGGCCAGCAGTACCGACAGCAACAGCGAATGGGTTACGCCCTGGTGCACGCTCACCGCGAACGGATAGGTCAACCACAGCGACAGCGCGGCGATGCCGGCGGTGGCGCTTTGCGCGAACAGGCGCAGGCCGATTCGATAGAGCAGCCAATAGGTCAGGAACAGCAGGCCGTATTTGAACAGGAAGATGCTCAGCCGTCCGGTGCCGGCGAACTGGTTGGTCAGCCATTGCAGCCAGGTATACAGCGGCGGTTGGCGCAGGTCGCAGCCCAGGGCCAGGCTCTGGGCGCAAATGGCCTGCTCGACGTCGTCGGTGCCGAGCACCGGCGACAGAAACAGGCGCAGGCCGAGGTGCAGCAGGCAATAAGCCACTACAATGGCGGCGAACTGTCCGTGCGGCGAGAGCTGAATAGGAAAACGCATGGGCGAAATGATCGCATACCAGACAAGGAAATATGGCGCTCAGATTCTCTGTGGTGATCGTGCATCGCGATGGCGCCGACCTGCTGTTGCAGGCCCTGGCCCACTTGCAGGCGGCGCTCGACCCGGCGCGCGACGAGGTCTGGCTGGTCGACAACGGCAGCCGCGACGATTCCGTCGCGCGGGTGCGTACGGCCTATCCGCGCGTGGGCATCATCGAGAACGGCTGCAACAACGGCTTCGGCCGTGCCTGCAATCAGGCCATCGAACAGGCGCGGGGCGAGTTCGTGCTGCTGCTCAACAACGACGCCCATATCCAGCCCGATGCGCTGAACCGTTTCGAGCGGGATTTCCGCGATTGGCCGCAGGCCGGCATCGTCGCCGGTCAGTTGTATGGCCCGGACGGCGCACCGCAGCGCTCGCATGGCGTGTTGCCGACCGTGCGTGCCGAACTCGGTTTCGGCCGCACGCCCTTGCCCAAGCTTGCGGCCGACCGAGTGAACGAGGTGGAGACCGTGGTCGGCGCCTGCATGGCCGTACGCCGCACCGCCATCGATCGGGTAGGCATGCTCGACCCCGCCTTCTTCTTCTATTTCGAGGAGACCGAGTGGTGCGCGCGCCTGCGCCGGCACGGTTGGCAGGTCTGCCTCGACCCGCGCATCCACGTCACTCACCTGAAGGGCGCCAGCACCCGCCGTGTGCGGCGCGGCGCGCAGGTGGAGATGCTGCGCTCGCGCCTGCTGTTCTATCGCCGGGTATTTCCGCTGCCGGCCGTTGCGCTGCTGACCGCCTGGCGGGTTGGGCGACTGATCGTGAATTTCCTGTTCAATGCCGCCCTGCTGTTGCTGCTGGCCGGGGTCAATGCCCGGCTGCGCAACAAGGTCGCCGTCTACGGCACCCAGGTCTTGTGGCTCGCACTCGGCTGCCCGCGGTCTTGGGGGCTGCCGGACAAGTGCCCCGAACGGGGCGAGCGTTCCGAGTGAGCCGCTTGTCCTACAATACGCGCACCATGTCCGACCGCCTGCCCATCTCCGTCTTCATCATCGCCAAGAACGAGGCCGACCGCATCCCGGCCGCGCTCCGCGCCGTGCGCGATTGGGCCGACGAGGTGATCGTGATCGACAGCGGCAGCGAGGACGACACCGTCGCGGTGAGCGAATCGCTCGGCGCCCGCGTGGTGTTCAACGCCTGGCGCGGCTACGGCCCGCAGAAGGTGTTCGGCGAGGGCCAGTGCCGCAATGCCTGGCTGCTCAATATCGATGCCGACGAAGAAATCTCGCCTGAACTGGCCGGTGAAATTCGCCGGCTGTTCGCGCAAGGCGAACCCGATTGCGCGGCCTATACCGTGCCGATCCTGCCGCTGTATCCGTTTCAGGAGCGGGGCCACCCGTGGACTGCCTTCCATCACCCGGTCCGGCTATACCGCCGCGACAAGGCCGGTTTCAAGGACGCGCTGGTGCACGACTCGGTGGTCGTGCGCCAGGGCCGCATCGGCCACTTCAAGGGCATGGTCGTGCACCGCTCCTTCCGCTCGCTTGCGCATCATGTCGACAAGGTCAACGGCTATTCCAGTGCCCAGGCCGAAGACCTGGTGAACAAGGGGCGGGATCCTTCCTGGCTGAGCTTGCTGCTGCTGCCGGCCGTCGCCTTTTTCAAGCAATACGTGCTGCGGCGCGAATTCGCCAACGGCATCGACGGCATCGTGGTCAGCCATATGTATGCCTTTCAGCGTTTCATCCGTCTGGCCAAGGCGCGCGAGCTGAATCGCCTCAGGCGTCGCGCAGCGAGCGGCGCTGAAGACGGGCAAGGCCGCGTTTGAGTGTGCCAAGGAAAGCCGATGCACTTCTCGATACCGTCATTCCCGCGTAAGCGGGAATCCACACCCGGCCCAGGGCTGGATCCCCGCTTTTGCGGGGATGACGAATAAGCGTTGGCCGAGCCACGGTGAGCGCTAACAAGACCGTCCTCTGGTGGGGCCGCTTCGACCCCGACTATTCGCGTAACCGTATCCTGCGCAAAGGCTTCGCCGACCTGGGTTGGCGCATCGTCGATTTTCGGCCGCAGCTCAGCATGCTGGCCGATTGGGAAGCGGTGTTACATAAACTGCCCAAGCCCGATCTTGTTTGGCTGCCCTGCTTTCGCCAACGTGACCTCGCCGCCGCCCGGCGCTGGAGCCGACGCCGCGGCCTGCCCTTGATCGCCGACCCGCTGATCTCCGCCTATGACAAACAGGTGTTCGAGCGCGGCAAGTTCGCCGAGGGCAGCGCCCAGGCCGAGCGCCTGCGCGCCTGGGAAGGCCGCTTGCTACGCAGCGCCGACCTGGTGATCGCCGACACGCCGGCCCATGCCGAATTTTTTGCCCAGACCTTCGCTCTCGCGCCGCAGAAGATTCGCGTTATCCACGTCGGCGCCGAAGAGGCGCTGTTCCAACCGACGCCGCTGCCGCCATACGACGGCAAGCGGCCGCTGGAGGTGCTGTTCTTCGGCAGCTTCATCGGCCTGCAAGGCCCCGAGACCATCGTCGAGGCCGCCCGCCGCTACCAAGGCCCGCCGGTGCGCTGGGTGCTGCTCGGCGACGGCCCGCTCAAGGCTGAGTGCCAGCGCCGTATGCAAGGTCAGGCCAACGTCGCCTTCGAACCCTGGCTCGCCTATGAGCAACTGCCGGCCCGCATCGCTCAGGCCGACATCGTGCTCGGCGTGTTCGGCGCCTCGGCCAAGGCCGGCCGGGTCATCCCGAACAAGGTGTTCCAGGCCCTGGCCTGCGGTCGGCCGCTTGTTACGCGCGAAGGTGTCGGCTATCCGACGGAATTGCAAAGCGATAGCGGTATCGTCTGGTTGCCGCCGGGCGATGCCCAAGCGCTGGCCCAAGCACTGGCGCACATCGCTATGCAACCGGCTGGGCTGATAGAGCTAGGCCGGCTGGCTTATGAGAGTTATGAACGCTATTTCGGCGAACAGGTAATCATAGAAGAGCTGGCTGCGGCATTGCTGGCTACGATTCGATGAAACTGTAGAATCTATTGTCTGAACGTGCTATCAAAATCGACCGCGCAAAGTGTCATTTTTGGAGGGTAAAGCGTGCCTGTGCAAGCTGGCCAACCCAATTGGTAATTTGCATCACATCTTTTCCACGCGGAACTTGGATCGCATAGAAAACATATTCACCCATAGGAAGGTTCGATGGCAGAAACGGTATTGTCAGGACTGGAAGTGTTGTGTCGATTCCGTTTGTTAAGGTCAGAAAAGAGTTTGCATCACTAGAAAAGGTTATTTCGCCATTTGCCCAATGCCTCATGAACAAGAGGCTGCCATCAGGTGTCTTTAATGCGGCATAAACATCAAGGCCGGTGGCTGTGTCGAAGTTCTTCATACAATAACGAACATCCAGGCGGTTACCGATTTTTTTTGTGGCAGAGTCGGCAATCACGACTACGGATGTGTTTTCCTTTGACCCTGTGCATGCGGAATTGGTGGGGGCTAATACGGATATAACCTCGATGGTACTCAGAGTATCAGTGCCATAGGAATAAGATGCGCTGACGGAGATAGAGGTATCGGTAGCCACTGTATTGGCTTTTATCATTTTAAGATTGTCCATACTGATAGCTGCGCTGCCGAGCTTAAAAGAAGTTTTATACGTAACCAACTGATCTGAACCGTCGTTGAAGAATGCTCTTGCATCACATATGCCACTTTGACCAGAGCCCATGGTTTTTGGGCAGGTTAACAGCAAATGAAACAGTTTTTTTGTATGTAAGAAGGTGGTGGGGGTCGTTATCGAGACTGGGAGGCTTTGGGTGGAGCAAGCGGTATTTATTCCATCGCCATAGCAGGCAGCAACGGTATAACTATATGTGGTCGATGGCCAAAGGTCGACAGAGTCGTAATAAGCTATCGCGCCCCCTACGGTAGGCAGGATGCTGCGTGATATGGTTACCATAGGTGCTGATTGACCATTAACGTATATCTTGTAGCTTGTGGCTGGGAGGTAGGTGGCAGGGTTTTTCCAGGTCAAGACGATTTGCGTATTTTCAAATGTGCTTGCAGTTAGTCCAGTGGGAACTGGCGGTGACTCTAGCATTGTGATTGACGGTATTTTTCGATCAAGTAGGTCGCCGTTGCCTAGTTGGCCTGCATAATTAAAACCCCATGATCGAAGGTGGCCATCGTTATTGATGGCATACGAGCTGTAGCCATTGGCTGCAATGCTGATATAGCCGCTGCCAATCTGATTTAATGAGTTTCGGCTTGCAGTGGTGCCATCACCAAGTTGGCCCGCAAAGTTGTCTCCCCAACTCCATAAGCTGCCGTCAGGCTTAAGGCCCAGGATGTGCTGATCTCCAGCGGCTACAGCGCTGTATCCGGTACCGATTTGTAGCGGGGTCAAGATTTTCTGGCTAGGAGAGCCCGAGGCATGGATTTTTCCCCACTGCCACAGGCTGCCATCAGCTTTCAGCGCGGCAGTGTGGGTATAGCCTGCCGCTATTGCGACAAAACCGGTGCCAATATGTACTGGTTTGAAGCGATTGGTTGTGGTGCCATCACCCAATTGGCCATCTGAATTTAAGCCCCAAGTCCATAAGCTGCCATCTTTCTTGATGCCAACGGTATGGGAACCGCCTGCAGAAATAGCCATGAACTCTGCGTCGATCATTTTCGGGACGGTTGTTCTGGTGGTGCTGCCGTCACCAAGTTGACCTTCAGAGTTGTCACCCCAAGCCCATAAACTGCCATCTACTTTCAGCGCGACAGTGTGTTGTTCACCTAGAACTACAGCCTTATAGCCTGGACCAATTTTGGTTGGCTTTAGACGATCGGTTGTGGTGCCGTCACCCAGTTGGCCATCTGTGTTCAGGCCCCACATCCACAAGCTACCATCAGTCTTGATGGCAGCCGATGAAGCAGCGCCGGCTGAGGCAACGCTATAATCGCTGCCGACTTGAATTGGGGCTTCGTGGGTATATTTGGTGTTGTCACCAAGCTCACCGAAACTGTTATCCCCCCATGCCCAGAGGCTACCATCGGGTTTAATGGCAAGAGCGTGGTGAGCGCCGGCAGCTATCTGTGTGCTTGCAGCCAAGTTGGCCGATGAGATGAGCAAGAAAAGCAAGAAAAATGCGCATCCAATTGGCTTGGCGGTGAGCCAAGCTTTTGGAATCGAGTATGCGTTGAGATGCTTTGATGTCATGGCGATTGATTCGAACCCCACCAACCGTTGTATTTCTGGTTCTAAATTTTTTATGATTGCGCCTCTATAGCGCTCACGCGGCTATAGGGTATTCAAGGAAAGTGTATGCCGGAAGTGCCGCGTTTGTCAGCGAAAATTCGATGGCATTGCATGATGGATTATGCCGACGAGGCGAGATATTTCAGAAGCTTCTGAAATGGTGATCGTTTCCGATGCGGTATGGGTGACGATGCCGCAGAGGGGAATTAAATCTTGCCGGCTTCTGCCGCTTGCAGAAAGGCCGCGACATCCGGGCTCATGATCAGCGGCAGCGCCCGTTCAATCTTGTCGTTGTCCCAGTCCCACCAGCGCAAAGCGAGCAAGCGGGCGATGGTTTCCTCGTCGAAGCGCAGCTTGACCACGCGCGCCGGGTTGCCGGCGGCGATGGCGTAGGGCGGCACGTCCTTGGTCACCACGGCGCGGGCGCCGATCACCGCGCCGTCGCCGATGGTGACGCCGGACAGGATGACGGCCTCGGTGCCGAGCCAGACATCGTTGCCGATGGTCACGTCGCCCTTCGAGGTCGGATGGCCGGCGATGCCGCTGGCGGCCGGCCAGAACACGTTGAACGGGTAGGTGCTGACCCAATCGACGCGGTGCTCGCCGCCGAGGAAGATTTGCACGCCGTCGGCGATGGAGCAGTAGGCACCGATCGTCAGTCGGGTCGTGTCGTCCCAGGCGTGGATGGTCGGGTTGCCATAGCTACCCTTGCCGATGCGGTGCCGCGGCTGGCGCTGGCGCAGGCCTTTGGGGTCGTCCGGGTCGCGCCGTTTGCGGCGTTTGAGCTTGGCGAACAGCGCGCGCAGCGACATGGCTGAAGCGATCAGCCCGGCACGCGCACGATGCCGATGCCGAAGCCGCATTGCCCGGCGTCGTGGATGAATTCCTCGACCGGGGTGTGTTGCTTCAACTTCTGCCAGAACTGGGCGACCTGGTTGGTCGGCAGCGGCTGTTTCTCGACGATGTCGTGGAAGGCGATGATGCCGCCGGGGCGGACGAATTCGCGATAGTCCTCGTAGTCGGCGGTGACGCCGTCGACGGTGTGATCGCCGTCGATGAACAGGAAGTCGGCCTTGCGTCCGGCCAGCGCGGCGGCGACGCGTTGCTTGAACGCGGCCTGATGCGAATCGCCGGAAAGCAAGGTGACCCGACAGCGCGACTGCGGCGGCGGAAAGTGGTTGAAGACCGGGGCTTGGCGCGACATATCGTTCAGGTCGCAGGCGATGACCTCTTCCGCCGCGAGATAAGACCACAGCAGCAGCGTACCGCCGCGCGCGGTGCCGATCTCGAGGATGACCTTGGGTTCGAGCGCCTGCACGGCCTTGGCCAGTTGCGTGATCTCCCACGGCACTTGCAAGGTCTGCACCTTCATGTGGCCCTGGCCGCCGAAGTGCATGGCCCAGTCGATCACCTCGTCCAGGCTGCGCGCGCGCGCGTGGTATTCGGCCAGGCGGCGTTTGGCCTGCCAACGATGCAAGGGTAGGCGTAGCCAGCGGGAAAGGTGTTTGAGCGGTCGATTCATGATTTGCTTGCGGTCGAGTTGTCGTTGGGTTGGTCGCCGAGTGCCGCGAGCAGGCCGCAGAGCAGCAGCAGCACGACGGGGAACCACCAGATCGTGTAGAGCACGGGCTGGGATTGTAGCGGAAACGCGATGATCGCCAGCGGTGCGGCGAACGGCGCCGCTTGCCGGCGCTGCTCCGGCGCGGCGCGGCGGAACCAGCGGATGCAGAGTGCAATGACTGCGAGCAGGCCGGCCAGGCCGGGAATGCCTGATTCGGCGGTGACCGACACGTACATCTGTTCGGCGTGGTAGACCTTTTCGCGCGTGAGGAAGAGATCGTCCGGCGGGGCATAGTGCTTGTAGGCCTCGCTGAAGGCGCTGGCACCGATGCCGATGAGCGGGCGGTCCGCGATCATCGCGGCCGCGTTATTCCAGATGGTCAGCCGATGGCTCAAGACGATATCGATGCGATCGAACAGGCTGGCGTTGGTCGGGGTCTGAACGATGGTTTGAATGCGCTGCGAGATGGCCGGCGACAGATAGGCCATGCTGGCGCTGATCGAGAGTACCGCCAGCATGGTCAGCAGTCGTTGGCGGTTGCTCAGGTGGAGCATCAATGCGGCCGCCGCAAGGATCAGCAGCAGGATGCTCGAGCGCGAACCGCTCATCGCCACGATGAAACCGGTCGATGCGATCAGGCCAAGCAGCAATAAGGGACGCGACTGCGCCAGGCCCCACGCGGCGGCCGGCAGCAGGATGGCGATGAACAGGCCGAGATGCAGGTTGCCGGCGAATGGTCCGAGAATGCGGCCATTGCTCATCGGTCGCCCCAGCAGGTCGTGGCCGAAGGCTAACTGGAGATAGCCATCCAGGCTCCAGGCTACGATTAGGGCGAGCAGCCAGCGTAGCAGCCAAGCGCGGTCGTTGTCGTGGCGCAGGCCTTGCAGCAGCGCGAGGCCGATCAGGTAGAAGATGCCGAGGACGGCCAAGACCGAGAGGCTGCCGCCGAGGCTGAACGAGGCGGGGATCGACAGCAAGACCGGTATGCCCAACAGCAGGAAGAGGCTGCCGAGCCGGCGCGCAGGCGCCGCCGAGAAATCGATGCGCTGATGCCAGAGCAGCCAGAGCGCGACCAGCAACAGCAGGAAGGTGGGCAGGCGGGCGCCGCTCCAGAACGGCTGCCACGCGATCAGCATCAGGCCGAGGAAGCGGACCAGCCGCTCAGCCGAGGGTCGGGTTATGGGCGAGTTCGTGATAGACATCGAGTGTGGCATCCAGCATGCGTTGCAGCGTGAACGGCTGAGTTTCGGGGACGCGCGGCGGCTTGTCCAGCCATTGCGCAATGCGTTCGGCGGCGGCGGCGATGTCGCCCGGCGCGACCGCGCCCGCGGGCAGGATCGCCGCCAATTGTTCGCCGACGCCGCCGTGGTCATAGCCGACGGTCGGCACGCCCAGGCTCAAGGCCTCGACCGTGGTGCGGCCGAAGGCCTCCGGCTCGCGCGACAGCGACAGCACGATACGCGAGATCGCCATGATCTCGCGCAGGTCGGCGCGGTGGCCGACGAAGGTGATCGCATCGTCGAGCCCGGCGGCGCGCACCTTCGCGCGCAGCTCGTCGAGGAAGGCGCGGCGGCGCGGATGCGGTTCGCCGACGATCAGGCCATGCGCCTTCGGCTGTGTTGCGCGAAGACGGTGGATGATCTCGATCAAGTCCTCTTGTCCCTTCCAGCGGGTGATGCGGGCCGGCAGCGTGATGAGTTGCTTGTCTGCCGTTTGCGGGTGGTCGCGGTACCAATGCGCCAGCCATTCTGCCGTGGGGTGGTGGCCGTGCGGAAAGGCGCGCGGATCGACACCGCGATAGATCAGCCGCAGCTTGGCTGGCGCGCAGGCCGGATAGTTGTGCAGTACGTAGTCGCGGATCATCTCCGAGATCACGATGACCCGCTCGCCCTTGGTCATCACCGCGCTGTAGGCGTTGACCGAATACGGGCCGTGCACGGTAGTGACCAGATGCGGCCGCGCCTGCTTCGGCATGCCGCGCCAAGCCAGGTAGGCGATCCAGCCCGGCATGCGCGAGCGCAGGTGCAGGATGTCGACCTGGTTGTCGCGCAGGAAGCGGCGCAGACGCGGGATCAGGCGCAAGGTCCACAAGCGTTTTCGGCCGATGTCCCATTGCACGTGTTCGCTGCCTTCGCGGGTCAATTGTTCGACCAGGCGGCCGCCGGCCGAGATCACGATGGAGCGGTGGCCATGTTCGACCAGATGCTTGCCGACCTCCAGCGTGCCGCGCTCGACCCCGCCGGCGTCGAGCGCGGGCAGGATTTGCACGACGGTCAGGCGGCGTTGCGTCATCTCAGCGCGGGTTCTTCGCTAATGTTTGCGCGACGATGCGCGCGGCGACGGCCATGCCGGCACGGTTCCAATGCGTGTCGTCGCGCCACCAGATGAATTCGCCACGCTCAAGCCCGCGCGTTGCGGCCTCGGTCAAGGCCGGGGTCAGGTCGACACAGCGCCAACCCTGTTCGGTGCAGAGCGCGGACAGGGCTTGCCATTGCGCGTTGGGTAAGGCGGTGACGCCCAGCGGTCGGGCATAGACGCGGTAATTGGTCGGGATGAAATAGATCGCAGCCATCTGCCGGCCCAGTTCGATCAAGTCTTGCCGCATGGCCGGCGGCATCGCGTAATGGCTGCGTCGCGTCACGTCGACATAGGGCGTATAGAGGCCCATGGTCTGGCCGGCCACGGTCTTGATCTGCACGCTGTCGGATTCGGCGATGTCGCGGGCGTAGCTTGCGCGTTTCCACAGTGATTTGGTGACGCGATAGAACGCGGTGTCGGTGAACAGGCTGTAATAGCGGCCGAGCCACCGGGCTGCCGGTCCCAGCGTGCGCTGGGCGGCGTCTTCGTATTGGCCTTCCGGGAAGTCGTTGCCTTCGAACAGGAATAGCGCAGTGTGTTTGGCCTCGGGGTGGCGCTGACGAAAGGCGCGGTAATAAATCAGATAATCGGACACGTCGCCGGGCTGGCCCAGGTTGTAGCTGCGAATACCCTGTTGTTGCGCGAGCAGTGCCGTTAGATTGTCTTGCTGGCTATCCGCCATGCCGACCACGAAGGAGTCACCGAGCAAGACCGGCTCGCCGGGCTGGTAATCGGTGTCGTTGCGAAAGCCTTCGCTGTCGGTGCGGAAGACGATGTCTCGCTTCTGCGCCAGTGTGATGCCGGTCAAGGCTTGCAGATCGCCGTGCGCTACCTGCATGTGAATCTCGGCGTTGGGCCGGTAGGCGCGGTGGCCCTTGGCATAGTCCTGCACGGCGAGTTGCTCGTGCGGTCGGTAATACATGGCGCGGTCCAGGCCGAGCAGGTGAATCGCGACGGCACCGAGGCCGGTGGCCAGGGCGAGCGACAGCGTGATCGCGGTGGCGGCCACTGCACCGGAACGGAAATAGATGAAGGCCAGCACCGCCAGCACGACGGCCAGCACCGAGGCCGGCAGGCCGTAGAACAACAGGAGGTGCAGCGACGCCAGCAAGGCGATGATGATGCCGAGGCGCGGTTTATTTTTCATCTTGGTCCATTTACCGCAAAGGGCTTACTTACCGCGTCACTGGTTTCGTCATGCCCGCGCAGGTGGGCATCCAGATTTTTTGTTTCGCTGGATTCCCGCCTGCGCCGGCATGACGGGATTGTGGAAGGCCCGTGGATTATTTTCTTTGAGCCCTTCGCGCCCTTGGCGGTAAAGATGTTATCCATCAATCCAGCTCGAACTGGTTCTTGTAATCGAGCTTGAGGCTCGGGTCTTGCTCTTCCTTGCGCAGCAGGCAATTGCCGACGGCGAGCAGTTCGATCTCGGTGCCCATGAAGCAGCGGAAGGCATCGGCCGGCGTGCAGACGATGGGCTCGCCGCGTACGTTGAAGCTGGTGTTGACCAGGACCGGGCAGCCGGTGATCGCATTGAAGCGCGTGAGCAGGCCATGGAAACGCGGATTGGTCTCGCTATGCACGGTCTGGATGCGGGCCGAGTAATCGACGTGGGTCACCGCCGGGATGTCGGAGCGCGGCACCTTGAGCTTCTCGATGCCGAACAGTTGTTGTTCCGCCGCGCTCATCGCCTTGCGATGCCGCTTGGCGACGTCGGCGACCAGCAGCATATAGGGGCTGTCGCCGTCGAGTTCGAACCATTCGGCCACCTGCTCGCGCAACACCGCCGGCGCGAAGGGGCGGAACGATTCGCGGTATTTCACCTTCAGGTTGAGCACCGACTGCATGTTGGGTGAGCGGGGGTCGCCGAGGATGGAGCGGCCGCCGAGCGAGCGCGGGCCGAACTCCATGCGGCCCTGGAACCAGCCCAGGGCCTGCTCTTCGGCCAGGCCGCGGGCGCAGGCCTCGAGCAGGGCGTCGTCGTCGAGCACCGTGAACTTGGCGCCGGCCTGGGTCAATTGCCGCTCGATTTCGGCCTGCTCGTAGGCCGGGCCGAGATAGGCGCCGTGCATCGCATCGGGCCTTTGCACCTGCCGGGGTTGATCCAGGTGCAGGTGATAGCCGGCCAGCGCCGCGCCCAAGGCACCGCCGGCATCGCCGGCCGCCGGTTGGATCCAGATGTTTTTTGCCGCGCCGTCGCGCAGCACCTTGCCGTTGCCGACGCAGTTCAAGGCCACGCCGCCGGCCAGGCAGACGTTGGCGATGCCGGTCGCCTGCACCGCCGAGCGGACCAGGCGCAACATCGCCTCTTCGGTCACCGCCTGCACCGAGGCGGCCAGGTCCATCTCGCGCTGGGTCAGCGCCTGCTCCGGCTGGCGCGGCGGCGCGCCGAACAAGTCGTGGAACTTGGCGTTGGTCATGGTCAGGCCGGTGCAGTAGTCGAAGTACGCCATGTCCAGCCGGAAGCTGCCGTCCGGCTTGAGGTCGATCAGGTGGTCGAGGATAGTCTGCGCGTATTTCGGTTGGCCGTAAGGGGCGAGGCCCATGACCTTGTATTCGCCGGAGTTGACCTTGAACCCGGTGTAATAGGTGAAGGCGGAATAGAGCAGGCCGAGCGAATGCGGGAAGTGGATCTCCTTCTGGATTTCGAGCTTATTGCCGCGGCCGACCGCGAGCGAGGTCGTGGTCCATTCGCCGACGCCGTCCATGGTCAGTACCACCGCCTCGTCGAACGGCGACGGGAAGAAGGCGCTGGCGGCGTGGCTGAGGTGGTGCTCGGAAAACAGCAATTGCTGTTCGACATCGAAACCGGGGGCGAAGGCCTGGAGTTCCGACTTCAACAGGTCTTTCAGGAACAGCTTTTCCCGCAGCCAGACCGGCATGGCTAGGCGGAAGGAACGAAAGCCCTTGGGCGCGAAGGCGAGATAGGTCTCCAGCAGGCGCTCGAACTTGAGCAGCGGCTTGTCGTAGAACACCACGCGATCGACTTCGGCCATGGTGATGCCGCCGGCCTGCAGGCAATAGGCGATGGCCTGTGCGGGGAAGTTCTCGTCGTGCTTCTTGCGGGTGAAGCGCTCCTCCTGCGCGGCGGCGGCGATCTCGCCGTCGATCAGCAGGGCGGCGGCGCTATCGTGGTAATAGGCCGAGATACCGAGGATGCGCATCGATCAGAACAGGGTGTAGATGAAGGGCGCGATGGCCGAGCCTTGCGCCAGCACCAGCAGCGCGCCCAGCAGCAGCATGACCAGGATGATCGGCAGCAGCCAGAACTTCTTGCGCTCGCGCATGAACAGCCAGAGTTCCTTCAGAAAAGACATGGGGGATTCCCTTTAAAATTGGCGCGGAAAACTGGTTGGTGGCGGACCGGGCGGCTGGCGCTCGATCCAGTAGCTCGCGCTGGCGGCATCGCGCTTAAGCCGCAGTGGGTCGCGGCCGGTCAGGCGCATCAACAATCCAATCGGTGCGATGACGCCATAAAAGGCCAGACCGAGCACGATCGGGTTGGTGATTTTGTGCAGCAACAGGCCCAGGCGGGTCCACAGGCGGTTCAACGGCGCCAGCAGACGCGGCATCAGCCAGGCGGCCAAAGCGAAAATCGCCGCCAGGACCAAGGCCCAGCCGCGCCAAGCCTGGCCGTGCAGCAAGGGCCAGAGCCCGACCAGGCTGAAGAAGGCGGTCATGACCCAGCCAAATGTCCGGTCGGACGAGCCTTGCTTCGGGGGAGGGGGGGTACGGTGCGACGCTTCCATGCCTGGGAGGTTCAGGGGTTTGGGTCTTTTTTGCGAAGGGCAGAGCATAACGTCAGCCCCCGTGCCGCCGCAATCTCGGGTTTATCGAGTGTGTTTGGCCGGCCTTGGGTGGTAGTGAAACCAGCGGCCGAGTATCAATTGGGCGCAGCGGTCCGCCTCGTCGAAGCCTTCCGGGGCCGACAGCATGGGCTGGCCGGGGTGCCAGGCCTCGAACGGCACCACCCAGCCGTCGCGGATCAAGCGCTCGACCCCGCGTGCCACGCGATTGCCTCCGCCCTGGGGCAGCCGCAGCAAGCCCACCGCGCTGCCGGCGGTGAGGGCCTCGTAGACCATCGATACGCTGTCCTCCGTGACCCAGGTCTGGCCGGCCTGGGCCAGCTCGGCTTCGAGCCAGCCGGGCGGGGTCGCCGCGCAGGGGAATATTTCCAGGCTGGCCAAGCTCGGCAGTCGGGCCAAGAAATCCGCCGGCGTGCGACGTGAGGTGGTCAGTCGCCAGCGGACTTTAGGTGTTGCCCGGAGGAGCCGGTCGATCTGCTCGACGATGGGCTTCGTATCCCAAGCGTAATGGCTGGACGGGCCGCCGATCAGGACCAGCCCGAGTTCGGGTCGGTGCTGCCGGCTGGGGGTGACGGCGTTGAGGACGCCGCGGGTGGTGACGATGTTGGGGCGCGCGGCCGGCTGATCGTGCTCCGGGACCAGGCACAGGTCGAACAGCCGGGCGGGCAGGCTGGGCTGCATCAAGACCACGGTCCGACCGCCGCGTGCCCGGCGGGCGGCCAGCAGGGCAAAGTGGGTGCGGTGGCCGGCGCCTATTAATAGGTGGGGGTCGGGCAGGCCGGCACCGGCCGGGAACCGGCCCAGCAGCCAGTCTATCGAGTCCGAGAAGGCCGAATCGACGCGAATATCGTGGATTTTGACGGCAACATGGCGGCCCAAGGCCTGGATCAAGCCCAAAGACTGCTTTTCATGGCCGGGTTTGCCATCGACCAGGCGCCAGACGATCAGCGGAGATTCGGGGGGGAACCGCATAAGGCCGCGCCTATATATAAGTATTCAAGGGCGAAGTTGTTCAAAAAAACGGCAAATAGGCGCAAGTTCTGGACAACTCGCTGCCAATTGCGGCAAACTTGCCGCCACTTTTAACCAGCCGGCACCCGCTGTCATGCCTTTCAAGCGTTCGCCGTCGTCGGCGGCCAAGAGCAAAATCCTAGTCCTTCACGGGCCTAATCTCAACCTCTTGGGTAGCCGTGAACCGGAACACTATGGCCATCAAACCCTGGCCGACATCGACCGGGCCCTGAAGGAACAGGGGGCCGCCGCCGGTGTGGTGGTCGAAACCTTCCAAAGCAACGCCGAGAGCGAGCTGGTCGACCGTATTCATCGGGCCCGCACCGAGGGTGTGGGTTTCATCATCATCAATCCCGCCGCCTACACCCATACCAGCGTCGCCCTGCGCGACGCCCTGGCCGGGGTGGCGATCCCGTTTATCGAAGTGCATCTGTCCAATGTCCATGCCCGCGAAACCTTCCGCCATCATTCCTATTTTTCCGATCTGGCGGTCGGTGTGATCAGCGGTCTGGGCGCCATGGGCTATTTGTTCGCCCTGGGCTATGCCCTCAATGCGATGGAGGAGTAATTTATGGATCTGCGCAAGCTGAAGAAGCTGATCGACCTGGTGCAGGACTCGGGCGTGGCCGAGTTGGAGATCACCGAGGGCGAAGAAAAAGTTCGTATCACCCGCGTCGTGGCCGGCGGTCAGCCGATGATGATGGGGCACATGCCGATGATGGGCCACATGCAGACCATCCCGGTCTCCGCCCCGGCCCCGGCCGCCGCCGAGGCGAGCGAGCCCGGCCTGCCCGAGGGCCACGTGGTCAAGTCGCCCATGGTCGGCACCTTCTACCGTACGCCCTCGCCGGGCGCCAAGGCCTTCGTCGAGGTCGGCCAGTCGGTCAGCGCCGGCGACACCCTGTGCATCATCGAGGCCATGAAGCTGATGAACGAGATCGAGGCCGACGTCGGTGGCACGATCAAGGCCATCCTCGTGGAGAACGGTCAACCCGTCGAATACGGCGAGCCGCTGTTCGTGATCGGCTGAGGTGAGCCCAGCCATGTTTGAAAAAATCCTGATCGCCAATCGGGGCGAAATCGCGCTGCGAATCCAGCGTGCCTGTCGCGAGATGGGCATCAAGACCGTGGCTGTGCACTCCGAGGCCGACGCCGACGCCAAGTACGTCAAGCTAGCCGACGAGTCGGTCTGCATCGGCCCGGCGCCCTCGGTCAAAAGCTATCTGCACGTGCCGCACATCATCGCGGCGGCCGAGGTCACCGACGCCGAGGCGATCCATCCCGGCTATGGCTTCCTGTCGGAGAACGCCGACTTCGCCGAACGGGTGGAGAGTTCCGGCTTTGTCTTCATCGGGCCGCGGCCCGACACCATCCGCCTGATGGGCGACAAGGTTTCGGCCAAGGACGCCATGAAGAAATCCGGCGTGCCCTGCGTGCCCGGTTCGGAAGGCGCCGTGCCGGACGACCCGGACGAGTGCCTGCGCATGGCCAAGGAGATCGGCTATCCGGTCATCATCAAGGCGGCCGGCGGCGGCGGCGGTCGCGGCATGCGCGTGGTCCATACCGAGGCCAACTTGCTGCAGTCCATCCAGTTGACCCAGGGTGAGGCCCAGTCGGCCTTCAACAATCCCGTGGTCTACATGGAGAAGTACCTGCTCAATCCGCGCCACATCGAGATTCAGGTCTTGGCCGACGAGCACGGCGATGCGGTGCACCTGGGCGAGCGCGACTGCTCCATGCAGCGCCGGCACCAAAAGGTGCTGGAAGAAGCGCCGGCCCCCGGCCTGGACCCCAAGCTGCGCAACAAGATCGGCGAGCGTTGTGCCGAGGCCTGCCGGCAGATCGGTTATCGCGGTGCCGGCACCTTCGAGTTCCTCTACGAGGATGGCGAGTTCTACTTCATCGAGATGAACACCCGGGTCCAGGTCGAGCACCCGGTCACCGAGCTGATCACCGGCGTCGACATCGTGCAGGAGAGCATCCGCATCGCCGCCGGCGAGCACCTGTCGGTCAAACAGAAAGAAGTGCAGTTCAAGGGCCACGCCGTGGAATGCCGGATCAACGCCGAGGACCCTTACAACTTCGTGCCCTCGCCCGGCCGCATCACGCTCTACCATGCCCCGGGCGGTCCCGGCGTGCGGGTCGATTCCCACGTCTACCAGAACTACCTGGTGCCGCCGCATTACGATTCGATGATCGGCAAGCTCATCACCTACGGCGCCACCCGCGAGCAGGCCATCGCCCGCATGCGCATCGCGCTGTCCGAGATGATCGTGGAGGGCATCAAGACCAACATCCCGCTGCATCAGGATCTGTTGCAGGATGCCGCGGTGCTGCAAGGTGGCGTGAGCATTCACTATCTCGAAAAGAAACTCGGCATCCACAAATAAGGAGGCAAGACGTCGGTGGCCTGGCTGTCCCTGAAGCTTCCCGCCGACGCCGACCAGGCCGAGGCCTGGTCCGATGCCCTGATGGCGGCCGGCGCGCTCTCCGTTTCCATTGAAGATCGCGATGCCGGCACTGAGGCCGAGCAGCCGCAGTTCGGCGAGCCGGGCCTGGACGAGCCCAAGTCCTGGCAGCGCAACTGGGTCGAGGCCCTGCTGCCGGCCGAGGCCGATGTGCCGGCCCTGATCGCCGAGGCCGCGGGCGCGGCCAAGTTGACCGTGCCGGTGGATTACCAAGTCGAAAAAATCGAAGAGCAGGATTGGGTGCGTCTGACCCAGTCCCAGTTCGAGCCCATCCGCATCTCCGACCGGCTGTGGATCGTGCCCAGCTGGCATGAGCCGCCCAATCCGCAGGCGATTTGCATCGAGCTCGATCCCGGTCTCGCCTTCGGCACCGGCAGCCACCCGACCACCCGCCTGTGTCTGCGCTGGCTGGAGCAGAACGTG
Source organism: Pseudomonadota bacterium (assembly GCA_021848725.1). Taxonomy (GTDB): domain Bacteria; phylum Pseudomonadota; class Gammaproteobacteria; order Burkholderiales; family Thiobacillaceae; genus Sulfuritortus. The sequence goes on along the minus strand of JAJZTS010000002.1, from coordinate 104,760 downwards.
CGGCCGGGCGAGGCCGTGCTCGATTACGGCTGTGGCTCCGGCATCCTGGCCATCGCTGCGGCCAAGCTGGGTGCTGGCCGCGTGCTGGGGGTCGACATCGACCCCCAGGCGGTCACGGCCTCGCGCGACAACGCCGAACGCAATAAGATCGAGGCCATGTTTTGTACGGCCGACGAACTGCCCCCTCTCCCCAACCCTCTCCCGCTTGCGGGAGAGGGGACGGTCGCTAAGCCCAAAGCGATTTACGACGTCTTGGTGGCGAATATCCTGACCAATCCGCTGCGGGCGTTGCGGCCGCTGTTGGCGGCGCGTGTGCGCTGCGGCGGGCGCATCGCCTTGTCCGGCATCCTCGAGGCACAGGCCGGGGAGATCCTCGATGCCTACGGTGCGGAGTTCGATATGCATTTGTGGGCGGCGGAGGAGGGCTGGGTCTGCCTGGAGGGCGTCAAGCGGTGTTGACCTCCTGCCCCGAATGCCGCACGACCTTTCGGGTCGGCCAGGCCCAGCTCGATGCCAAGCGCGGCTTGGTGCGCTGCGGTCACTGCAATGCGGTGTTCAACGCCTACGATGCCCTCTTGCCTGAGATTGCGATCCCACCGGCGGTGGACCTGGAACAGGCCACGTCCGCTGCGGCTAAACCGCCAGCGCCCGCGATCGAACCTGCTGGCGAGCGTTTGGAACCGCGCATCGATTTGCATTTCGACTTGCCCGAACCCAAGCCGGAACCGACCCCTGCGCCCTCGCTACCCCCGGTCGAACCTCAACCCGTAGCCAAACCTGAGCCGATCGCCGATTTGACGATTTATCGTACCGAGCCCGATGAGGCGGCGACCCTCCCGACTTGGCTGACGCTGGCGCTCCCCAGCGAGGAGCGTGCGGACGACATCTTGTTGTCCGCCTTGCCCGTGCCGGCAAAGCGTTCCGCTTTGGCGCGCTTTGGCCGTGGCATGGCGATCGTGTTTTTGTTGTGGCTGATAGTGCTGCAGATCACATATTTCGCGCGCAGCGAGTTGGCGGCGTGGCAGCCGATGTTGCGCCCCTATATGGAGGCGGTTTGCGCGCCCTTGCATTGCACCGTGCCGCTGCCGCGCGACCGCGATGCCTTGCGGGTGGAGTCGTCGTCGTTGGAGACCGATCCGGAAAGCCCGGATAGCGCCCGTCTGCGCGTTGCCTTCAGCAATCGCGCCGAGCGCATGATGGATTGGCCGTATCTGGCGTTGACCCTGACCGATGTGCGCGACAAGGCCTTGGCGCAGCGGGTGTTCGCGCCGCGCGATTATCTTGCCGGCAAGGGCGTCGGCAAGCCGGGTATCGCGCCCGGCCAGGAATTCGAAATTCTGCTCGACCTCAACCTCAGCGGCCTGTCCGCTGCCGGCTACCGGGTGACCCTGGAATACCCCTGAAAATAAGGCGCCTTGCCGCCGCCGGGTGGCCTCCGGTATAGTCCGACCCAGCTATCGTTCCCGTGGGAGAGAACACGCAGTGCGTGTCGCCGAAGGCGCAACTCACCCGCAATCGCTCAGGCAAAAGGACCGCGGGAGACGGGCAACTCTGGAGAGCGCTGCAGTCCAATTCAAGTCGCGTGAGCGACACCTTGTCCCCCTCGCCCGCAAGCGGGAGAGGGTTAGGGGAGAGGGAGCTGGCAGCCACCGATGGGGCTAAATCTCTCAGGTACCAGGACAGAGGGGTGCGTGCGAGTAGGGCCGAAAAGCAGGTTCTTGAGCACCACCCTTTATCGTTTCCGGAGCCTGCCTTGCAGACTGCAACTCAACGCAATATCACCCGCATGCCGGTCTGGATCCGCCAGAACCTCGGCCGCGAGGCGCATTTCCCGGCGACCCACCAGGCAGTGCGCGGCCAGGGCCTGCACACCGTGTGCGAGGAGGCCAAGTGCCCCAACCGCGGCGAGTGCTGGAGCCGCGGCACCGCCACCTTTATGCTCTTGGGCGACACCTGCACCCGGGCCTGCGCCTTCTGCGCGGTGAAGACCGGCAAACCGACTTGGTTCGACCGCGACGAGCCGCGACGCGTGGCCGAGTCGGTCATCGCCATGAATCTCGATTACGTGGTGCTGACCTCGGTCAACCGCGACGATCTCGACGACGGCGGCGCCGGGGCCTTCGCCGACACCCTGCGCGAGCTGCGCCTGCGCAAGCCCGGCATCGGCGTCGAGTTCCTCACCCCCGATTTCCGTCACACCCAGGCCAATGCCGTGCGCGTGTTCAACGCCACCCTGGCCAATTTGCCCGAAGGTGCACGGCGCGATCTGGTTTGGGGCCACAACGTCGAGACCGTGCCCCGTTTCTATCGCGAGGCGCGCAAGGGTGCCAAGTACGAGCGCTCGCTGGAACTGCTGGCCCTGGCGGCCCGGCAGCCCGGCATCGAGGCCAAGTCGGCGTTGATGCTCGGCCTGGGCGAAACGCAGGAAGAGGTGCTGCAAGTGCTGCGCGATTTGCGGGTGGCCGGCGTGAGTCGTGTCTCGCTCGGCCAGTACCTGCGGCCCGCGCTCGACAACCTGCCGGTGGCCCGCTACGTCCATCCGGACGAATTTGCCGAATATGAAATCGCCGCGCGCGAGCTGGGCTTTGCCTGGGTCAAGGCCGGGCCGCTGGTCAGAAGCTCGTATTACGCCGAAGAGTTGCAATTACCCTCCCCCGCAAGCGGGGGAGGGTGGTCCGAAGGACCGGGAGAGGGCTTGCTCACTGGCGATAACAAATTCCCCTCTCCCCCAGCCCCTCCCCCGCTTGCGGGGGAGGGGGGTGTTTGAATCGACAAGGACGCACATGGCTGAACTCAAACAAACCCCGCTCAACCAAAAGCACCGCGAGGCCAACGCCAAGCTGGTCGACTTCTCCGGCTGGGAGATGCCGATCCACTACGGCTCGCAGCTCGAGGAGCACCACATCGTGCGGCGCGATGCCGGCATGTTCGACGTCTCGCACATGCTGCCGGTCGACATCAAGGGCGACGGCGTGCGCGCCTTTCTGAAAAAGCTGGTCGCCAACAACGTCGACAAGCTACAGCACACCGGCAAGGCGCTCTACAGCTGCATGCTGCACGAGGGCGGCGGCGTGGTCGACGACCTGATCATCTACTTCATGAGCGAGTCCTGGTTCCGCCTGGTGGTCAATGCCGGTTGCGCCGACAAGGACCTGGCCTGGATGGAAACGCAAAGGGACAAGTTCGCCCCCGGCCTGGAGATCAAGCCGCGGCGCGATCTGGCCATGATCGCCGTGCAGGGGCCGCAGGCCGCCGAGAAGCTGTGGCAGGCCCTGCCCGGCAGCGAGGAACTGACCCGGCCGATGAAGCCCTTCACCGCCGTGCTGGTCGGCCAGATGTTCGTCGCCCGCACCGGCTACACCGGCGAGGACGGTTTCGAGATCATGCTGCCGGAAAAGGCCGCCGCCTTCTTCTGGCAGGCCCTGCTCGAGGCCGGCGTGAAACCCTGCGGCCTCGGCGCGCGCGACACCTTGCGCCTGGAGGCGGGCATGAACCTGTACGGCCAGGACATGGACGAGACCACCACGCCGCTGGAATCCGGCTTGGCCTGGACCGTGGACCTCAAGAGCGAGCGCGACTTCATCGGCAAGGAATCGCTGCAACGCCTGCCGATCGGCCGGCAGCTGGTTGGCCTGTTGCTGCTGGACAAGGGCGTGCTGCGCGCGCACCAGCATGTCCATACAAAAGAGGGCGCGGGCGAGATCACCAGCGGCTCGTTCAGCCCGACCTTGAATGCCTCGATCGCCCTGGCCCGCATCCCGGTGGGTGTCGCGGTGGGCGACGAGGTGGAAGTGGAAATTCGCGATAAACGACTCAAGGCACGTGTGGTCAAATATCCCTTCGTGCGCAACGGCAAGGCTTTGGTTTAAGGAGAAAACGATGAGCATCCCCGCCGATCTGAAATACACCAAGTCCCACGAGTGGGCCCGGCTCGAGGCCGACGGCAGCGTGACCGTGGGCATCACCCACCATGCCCAGGACCTGTTGGGCGACATGGTGTTCGTCGAGAACCCCACGGTCGGCCGTAAGCTGACCCAGGGCGAGGAATGCGCCGTGGTCGAGTCGGTCAAGGCCGCCTCCGACGTCTATGCCCCGATCGCCGGCGAAGTGGTGGCGGTGAACGGCGACCTCGAAGCCAGCCCCGAGAGCATCAACAAGGACGCCTACGGCGCCTGGATGTTCAAGCTCAAACCCGACAATGCCGGCGACCTGAACGGCCTGCTCGACGCCGCCGCCTACCAGGCCCACGTGGACTCCGAAGCGCACTGATATGCCGTTCATCCCGCATACCCAGGAAGACGTGGCCGCGATGCTGGCCAGCATCGGCGCCCAGTCGATCGAAGACCTGTTCGACGAAATCCCGGCCGACCTCAAATGCGGCGGCCTCGAGGGCGTTCCTGCCGGCGAGCCGGAGATGGCGGTGACCCGGCTCATGCACGAGCGGGCGGCGCAGGACGGTTTCTATCTCAACTTTATCGGCGCTGGCGCCTACGAGCACCACATCCCGGCGGCGGTCTGGCAGATCGTCACCCGCGGCGAGTACTACTCGGCCTATACGCCGTATCAGGCCGAGGCCAGCCAGGGCACGCTGCAGCTGATCTACGAATACCAGACCATGATGACCCGGCTGACCGGGCTCGATGTCTCCAATGCCTCGCTCTACGACGGCGCTTCGGGCCTGGCTGAGGCCGTGCTCATGGCCGTGCGCGCGGCCAAGAACGGTTCGCGCCGCGTGCTGGTGCCGGGCACGCTGCATCCCCGTTACCGTGCCGTGACCCAGGCGGTGGTGAAGAACCAGAACATCGAACTGGTCGAGCTCCCGTTCGACCCGGCCTCGGGTATCACCCTGCTCGATGCGCTCAAGTCCTACGAGGGCCAGCCGAGTGCGGCGCTGGTCATTGCCCAGCCCAATTTCTTCGGCGCGCTGGAAGCGGTCGACCCATTGACCGACTGGGCCCATGCCAACGGCATGTTCGCCATCGCCGTGGTCAACCCGCTGTCCCTGGCCCTGCTTAAGGCGCCCGGCCAGTGGGGTGGTGCGGGCGCGGACATTTGTGTCGGTGACGGCCAGCCCCTGGGCGTGCCGCTGGCCTCCGGCGGCCCCTATTTCGGCTTCATGACCTGCAAGCAGGCGCTGGCTCGGCAGATGCCCGGCCGTATCGTCGGTCGCACCGTCGACCGCGACGGCAAGTCCGGCTTCGTGCTTACCCTGCAGGCGCGCGAGCAGCATATCCGCCGGGCCAAGGCCACCTCCAACATCTGCTCGAACCAAGGGCTGCTGGTGACGGCGGCGACCATCCATATGTCGCTGCTCGGTGCGGAAGGTCTGAAGCGGGTGGCCCTGGCCTCGCATGCCAACACCAAAGTCCTGATTGAAAAACTCTGCGCGATACCGGGCGTGACCCGTGCCTTCAATGCACCGTTCTTCCACGAGGCGGTACTGCGCGTCGGCAGCGAGTCGGGTGAGGTGCTGCGCGCCTTGCGCGCCCAGGGCATTCTCGGCGGCTATGCCTTGGGACATGACTTTCCGGGCATGGAGGATGCGATTCTGGTCTGCGCCACCGAGACCAAGACGGGTAGCGACCTTGACCGATATGCGCAACAATTGGAGCGTATCCTTAGCCGGCGGCGCGAAGCGCCGCCCTGCGCGTACAAGTCTTAACCCAGCGAGAGAAGGAGACGATTATGGCGACTGTGACCCTTGGCGGCGAACCGGTCGAGGTCGGTGGTCATTTCCCCAGGCCCGGCGATACGGCCCCGAGTTTCATGCTGGTGGATAAGGATCTCAAGGATGTGTCCTTGTCGCAGTTCTACGGCAAGAAAAAAATCATTAGCATCGTCCCCAGCCTGGACACGCCGGTGTGCCAGGCCTCTACGCGCAAATTCAACGCCGTGGCGGCCGAGTTGCCCAACACCGTGATCCTGGTGGTGTCGGCCGATCTACCGTTCGCCCAAACCCGGTTCTGCGGCGGCGAGGCGCTGGACAACGTGATCACCCTGTCGACCATGCGTGGCCGCGATTTCCACAAGCAATACGGCGTGATGATCATGGACCCGCCTTTGGGTGGCCTGTTGGCCCGGGCAGTGTTGCTGCTCGACGAGGACGACAAGGTGATCTATTCCGAGCTGGTCTCCGAGATCAAGGGCGAGCCCAATTACGGCGCCTTGCTCGATGCCTTCCGCGAGACCATGGAAAGCGAAAAGCCCGAGGAAGAATAAGCCCGGTCGTCATTACTCAACACATCTCCGCCGATAAGCGAATAGACATGCTGATTTTCGAACATTCCCACGCCGGTCGCCGCGCTCAGGCCCAGGCCCCGCAACAGGCCGCTGCCGCCGATGACCTGCCGGCCGAACTGCTGCGCCAAGAGGCGCCCGGTTTGCCCGAGACCTCCGAGCTTGACGTGGTGCGCCACTACACCCGCTTGAGCCAGAAGAACTTCTCGATCGACACCCAGTTCTATCCGCTGGGTTCGTGCACCATGAAGTACAACCCGCGCGTCTGCAACAGCTTGGCCATGCTGCCGCAATTCCTGTCGCGCCACCCGCTGGCCGACGCCGACACCGGCCAGGGTTTCCTCGCCTCGATGCACGAGTTGCAGGAGATGTTGAAAGAGGTCACCGGCATGGCCGGCGTCTCGCTCGCCCCGATGGCCGGTGCCCAGGGCGAATTCGCCGGCGTGGCGATGATCCGTGCCTATCACGAGTTGCGCGGCGACAGCGAGCGCAGCGAGATCATCGTGCCCGACGCCGCCCACGGCACCAACCCGGCCACCGCCACCATGTGCGGCTACACTGTGCGTGAGATCCCGACCGACCGCCAGGGCAACGTCGATATCGAGGCCTTGAAGGCCGTGGTCGGCCCCAAGACCGCCGGCCTGATGCTGACCAACCCGTCCACCCTGGGTGTGTTCGAGAAGACCATCGTCGCGATCCAGAAGATCGTGCACGAGGCCGGCGGCCTGACCTACTACGACGGTGCCAACCTCAACGCCATCCTCGGCCGGGTGCGGCCGGGCGACATGGGCTTCGACGTCATCCACATGAACCTGCACAAGACCTTCTCCACCCCGCACGGCGGTGGTGGCCCCGGCGCCGGCCCGGTCGGTGTGTCCGAGCGCTTGAAGCCGTTCCTGCCCATCCCCTACGTGGTCGAGGACAAGGGCTTCTACCGCTGGGCGGAAGAGGCCGACTGCCCGCAGAGCATCGGCCGCATGAGCGCCTTCGGCGGCAATATGGGCGTGCTGATGCGCGCCTACATCTATGCCCGCCTGCTCGGCCGCGAAGGTATGCACCGGGTGGCCGACTACGCCGCACTCAACGCCAACTATCTGGCGGTCGAGCTGAACAAGGCCGGCTTCGAGCTGGCCTTCCCCGAGCGCCGCGCCTCGCACGAATTCATCGTTACCCTGAAGAAACTCAAGGACGAGACCGGTGTCTCCGCCATGGACTTCGCCAAGCGCCTACTCGACTACGGTTATCACGCACCGACCACCTACTTTCCCCTGCTGGTACCGGAGTGCCTGCTGATCGAGCCGACCGAGACCGAGAGCAAGGAGACCTTGGACGGCTTCGTCGCGGCGATGAAGGCGGTGAAGCAGGAGGCCGAGGCCGATGCCGAACTGGTCAAGTCGGCGCCGCACACGCTGCCGGCCAAGCGCCTGGACGACGTGAAAGCGGCGCGTGAATTGGATTTGGCATGGAAAGCAGCGTGACCGCCCAAGAAAGCCCGTTCAAGGGCAAGACCGGCCTGAAGCGGGTGTGGAATGCATTTTTCTATTCCATCGCCGGACTCAAGGCCGCCTTCAAGCACGAAGATGCCTTCCGGCAAGAAGTGCTGTTGGCGGCTATCCTGATTCCGGCCGCGTTCTTGTTGACGCCGAACAATCTGGCCCGCGCCGCGATGATCGCCAGCGTGTTCCTGTTGCTCATCGTCGAGTTGGTGAACTCGGCGATCGAGGCGACCGTCGACCGCATCTCGCTGGAGAACCACAAGCTGGCCAAACGCGCGAAGGATATCGGTAGCGCGTCGGTTTTGATGGCGATCATCAATCTGCTCGTGGTCTGGGTGCTGGCCATCCTGGCTTGATAGCGCTCGCGCTCTGGGCTTGGATGGGTTATAAACCGATGAACATCCAGCTCGGCGGAGGGGGCGGGGCATGAGCGGCGAGCAACATCCGAATCACCGGCATTTTCACCGCGTCGCGCACGATGCACGGGTTACGATCACCTCCGGCGATCGTATCTGGTCCGGTACGGTGCAGGATATTTCGCTCAAGGGTTGTCTCGTCTTGTTGGCCCGCGACTGGCAGGTAGAGGCGGGGCGGGCATATCGCCTGGCCATCCATTTGTCGCCCGTGCGCGTTATCGAGATGGATACCGTGTTGGCCCATCAAAACGGGCAGCATGTGGGTTTTCGCTGTGTGCGCATCGATCTCGACAGCATCACCGAACTACGGCGCATGGTCGAACTCAATCTGGGTGATCACTCCCTGCTGGATCGGGACATCCAATCCCTCATCAAACCCTAGCGCCGGGTATGCGGCGCTGTGATTGCATAGAGAGACGGTAAGATGGCAGAGGCGCTATTCCCGTTTGATAAGAAAGACATCAAGCAGTGCCGCTTCGAAGACATGAATCTTCAGGTCGGCCAGCGCGTGGAGTTGCAGCGTATCCCTCCCGGCATCAACCCCCGGTTATTCAGCGTGTTGATCGGTTACGCCCCGGGCGAGAGTCTGCTGGTGCGTATGCCCTTGCTCAGCAATCTGCCGGCCGATCTGCAGGAAGGGGATCGGCTCTATCTGCGCGTTTCGTCGGGGACGCAAGCATTCGGTTTTGCCACCAAAGTGCAGCGTTTGTGCATCGTGCCCTTTCACTATATGCACTTGGCCATGCCGAGCGAGATTCAATGTGTCGACATTCGTCACGATCAACGGTTTACGGTCAATATCCTGGCCGAGATCAAGGCAACGGGCCGCGATTGGCAACCGACCTTGATGTTGGACTTGGCCGAGGGCGGCAGTATGGTCGAGTGCGCCCACACCATCGGCGAGCCGGGTACGGCGGTCGAATTGCGGTTCAGCATTCCGGCCGGGCATGCCGAGCAGGAAGTTACCTTGACCTTGGTCGGCAAGGTACACAAGACCGAGACCAGGCATCGGGAAGATGGCCTGCAGGCGTATCGTCATGGCATCGAATTCGCCGAATTGAGTGGCAACGATGCACTGCTAATGCAAAATTTCTTGTTCCGATTGATGCTCGATCATCATCCCCGCCAAGAGGCAAATTAAAATTGCCGCCTACTGTGCTTTGCCGTCGATGACGCCATGATTTCGATCCACCGTTATATCCTGCCTCGGGTAGTCATTGCTTGGCTGTTGGTGTCCTTGCTGGTCGGTGGCGTTGTCTTCTGGGTCGAGATCGAACGCATCGACGACAGGGCGGCGGCATTGGCGCTAAACGAGGCGCATCGTTTCCCGGCCGAGCTGCTGCAACAGAAGAAATTGGATGAAATCCAGGCGCATTTGGCCAGCCTGACGCGCCAGCATTTCGCTATTGTCGAGCTGTACGATGCCAATCGTGTCGTGGTGGCGGATCGTGTCGCGGAGGGGCAGGAGGGGCTCGAGCGCTCGCTGCAAGGCTTCGCGCACGGTTTCCCGGAAAAAAGCTCGATCACTTACCATCGCCTGCGCATCGACGATAAGTGGGTCTTGCAGGTATTGGTGCCTTTGCGCGATCGGGCCGGCAAACTATCCGGTTTCCTCGAGGGCGTCTATATCGTCGACCGCGAGACCGAAGACGGCATCTACGCCGATATTGCTTATACGATTGCCTTCGTGATGTTGGCCGTGCTCACTACCACGATGGTGCTTTACCCGCTGGCGATTGCGCTCAACCGAAATGTCGTGCGGCAATCCAAACAAATCCTGCGCGGCAATCTGGAGATGATGGCGGTGCTGGGTAGCGCCATCGCCAAGCGCGATTCGGATACGCATAGCCACAACTATCGGGTGACCTTGTATGCCGTTGCGCTGGCCGAGGCGATTCGGCTGGATGCGGAAAAAATCAGGCAACTCATCTCCGGCGCCTTCTTGCATGATGTCGGCAAGATCGGCATTCCCGATGGCATTCTGCTCAAGCCTGGCAAGCTCGACGACGACGAGTTCAGGATCATGAAGACCCATGTCGAGGTGGGCGAGGACATCATCCGCAATTCCGAGTTTCTATCCGCCACGCGCGACGTTGTGGCGTGCCATCATGAGAAGTTCGATGGCAGTGGCTATCCGCGCGGCCTCGCCGGCAAGGCTATTCCGGCGGTGGCGAGGGTTTTCGCGATCGCCGACGTGTTCGACGCGCTCACGTCCAAGCGGCCCTATAAGCCGGCCATGCCTTTGGTCGAGGCGCTCAAGATACTGCATGATGGCGCCGGCAAGCATTTCGACCCGTCGATCCTGCAGGTCTTCGAAAACATTGCCCTGGAGCAATACACAACCTTGCATGCCGCCGAGGAGGAATGGCTACGTGGTCGTCTGGAGAAAGTGCTGGGCACCTATTACGGTATTTGACCGCTTCGGCGATCTGCCTAGTGCGCCGCCTCCCAGTTCGGGCCGGTGCCGACTTCCACCTTGAGCGGCACCTTGAGTTCGGCCACGTTGCACATCAAGGCCGGTAGGCACTGCTGCACCGAGGCCAATTCGGCTTCCGCCACCTCCAGCACAAGTTCGTCGTGTACCTGCATGATCAGCCGGGTCTGTCGTTGTTCCTTATCCAACCAGCCTTGCACCGCGAGCATCGCCAGCTTGATCAGGTCGGCGGCGGTGCCCTGCATCGGCGCGTTGATCGCGGCGCGCTCGGCGCCCTGACGGCGGGCCGGGTTGCCGCTGCGAATCTCCGGCAGATACAGGCGGCGGCCGAACAGGGTCTCGACATAGCCCAGGGCCTTGGCCTGTTCGCGGGTGCGGGCCATGTAGTCGGCGACGCCGGGGTAACGGGCGAAGTAGCGGTCGATATAGAGCTGGGCCGCGGTCCGCTCGATGCCGAGCTGTGCGGCCAGGCCGAAGGCGGACATGCCGTAGATCAGGCCGAAGTTCACCGCCTTGGCCATGCGCCGCTGTTCCGAAGTGACCTGGTCGAGCGGGATGCCCTGGACCTCGGCCGCGGTGGCGGCGTGGATGTCGCGATCTTCCTGGAAGGCGCGCAGCAGGCTGGCATCGCTTGAGAGGTGGGCCATGATCCGTAACTCGATCTGCGAGTAGTCGGCCGAGACGATGACGCAGCCCGCCTCGGGGATGAAGGCCTCGCGGATCTTGCGGCCCTCGGCGCTGCGCACCGGGATGTTCTGCAGGTTGGGGTCGGAACTGGACAGCCGGCCGGTCACCGCCACGGCCTGCGAGTAGTTGGTGTGTACCCGGCCGGTATTGGGGTCGACCATCAGCGGCAGCTTGTCGGTGTAGGTCGATTTGAGCTTGGCCAGGCTGCGGTAGTCGAGGATCAACTTGGGCAGCGGATAGTCCAGCGCCAGCTTCTCCAGCACCTCTTCGTCGGTCGACGGCGCGCCCTTGGGTGTCTTCTTAAGCACCGGCAGTTTTTGCTGCTCGAACAGGATCTCGCCGAGCTGCTTGGGCGAGTTGAGGTTGAACGGCTGGCCGGCGGCCTCGTAGGCCTTCTGCTCGATGGCCTGCATCTCCTGGGCGAGAAAGGTCGAATGCTGGCGCAGCAGTTCGCTGTCGAGTTTGACCCCGGTGCGCTCCATGCGCGCGAGCACGGGCAAGAGTGGCATCTCGATCTCGCGGTAGACGCGGCTCAGGCTGGCCTCGCGCGCGATTTGCGGATGCATCGCCAGGTGCAGGCGCAGGGTGATGTCGGCATCCTCGGCCGAGTAGCGGGTGGCGGCGTCGATATCGACCTGATCGAAGCCGATCTGGTTGGCGCCCTTGCCGCAGATATCCTCGTACTTGATGGTGCTCGCGTGCAGGTGGCGCGCGGCCAGGGTGTCCATGTCGTGCCGCTCGTGCGCCTCCAGCACATAGGACTGCAGCAGGGTGTCGTGGACAATGCCGCGCAGCTCGATGCCGTGGTTCATCAGCACATGCCAGTCGTATTTCAGGTTCTGGCCCAGCTTCGGTTTGCCGGCATCTTCCAAAATAGGTTTGAGCCGCGCCAGTACCGCATCCAGCTTCAATTGGTCCGGCGCGCCGGCATAGCGGTGCTCGAGCGGGATGTAGCAGGCCTCGAAGGCGTCGACCGCGAAGGACAGGCCGACCAGCTTGGCCTGCATCGGGTCGAGGCTGGTGGTCTCGGTGTCCAGGCAGATCAGCTCGGCGGCCGCGAGCTTGTCCAGCCAGCGGGCGAAGTCGGCCTCGGTCAGCACGGTTTCGTAATGCACCGGTTGCGCGGGCGGGGGCGGGGCAGCCGGGGCATCGGCCTCCGCCGCTTCGCCGGACGCGCCGGTCAGCTCGCTGAGCCAGGTCTTGAACTCGTAGCGCTCGAACAGCTCGGCCAGCGTGTCCCGGTCTTCCGCCTGCCAGTGCAGGCCATGCATGTCCGGCAGTTGCGCGACGTCGGTCTTCACCGTGATCAGCTGCCGGCCGGTGGGCAGCCAGTCGAGGGCGCGGCGCAGGTTCTCGCCGGCCACGCCCTTGACTTCATGGGCACGGCTTATGAGCGCGTCGAGGCTGCCGTATTCGGCGATCCACTTGGCCGCGGTCTTGGGCCCGACCTTGTCGACGCCGGGCACGTTGTCCACCGTGTCGCCGATCAGGGTCAGGTAATCGACGATGCGCTCGGGCGGCACGCCGAATTTGGTGTTGACGCCGGGCACATCGAGCAGCTCGTTGCTCATGGTATTGATCAGCCGCACGTGCGGCGTGACCAGTTGCGCCAGGTCCTTGTCGCCGGTGGAGACGATGCTCTCGATGCCCTCGCGCTCGGCCTGGCGGACCAGGGTGCCGATCACGTCGTCGGCCTCGACGCCCTCGATCATCAGCAGTGGCCAGCCCAGGGCGCGCACCGCCTGGTGCAGGGGCTCGATCTGCTGGGCCAAGTCCGCGGGCATGGGTGGCCGATGGGCCTTGTAGTCGGGGTAAATGTCGTCGCGGAAGGTCTTGCCCTTGGCGTCAAAGACACAGGCGCTAAAATCGGCCTTGAAGTCTTTGCGCAGGCGCTTCAACATGCTGATGACGCCCTTCAGCGCGCCGGTCGGCAGGCCATCGCGGGTGCGCAGGTCGGGCAGGGCATGGAAGGCCCGGTAAAGATAGGACGAGCCGTCCACGAGCAGAAGCGTTTTAGCCATTACCAATCAGGTGTCTATGATGCATGAAAAGATTCCCACTCCGCTTGGACCCGGCAACGAGCACGAGGCGCGGACGACGGCCCGCGAGTCCTGGCGGATGTTCGAGATTATGGCAGAGTTCGTCGAGGCGACCGAGCGCCTGTCGCCGATTCGGCCGGCGGTCTCCATCTTCGGCAGCGCCCGCACCCCACCGGACTCCGCCTATTACATGCAGACTGAGATCATCGCCCGCAAGTTGTCCGATGCCGGCTTCTCCGTGGTCTCCGGTGGTGGCCCCGGCGTCATGGAGGCGGCGAACAAGGGTGCTTATTTCGGCAAATCGCCCAGTGTCGGCCTCAATATCCAATTGCCGCACGAGCAGCATGCCAACCCTTACCAGGACGTTAGCCAGACCTTCCGCCATTTCTTCGCGCGCAAGGTGATGTTCGTCAAATCGTCGAGCGCCTATGTGATCATGCCCGGCGGCTTCGGCACGCTGGACGAGTTGATGGAAGTGTTGACCTTGGTGCAGACCGGCAAGATCCGGCGTATCCCCATCATCCTGGTCGGTACGGGCTTTTGGCAGGGGCTGATTGGCTGGGTCAAAGATACGCTGGCGTTGGAAGGCATGATCGACCCCGCCGATATCGATTTGATTCAGGTGATCGACGAGCCGGATCAGGTGGTGGCGGCCATTTTCGATTATTACGAGACGCGCCAATTCGTGCCGGCGGCCAAGGATCAGGAAATTCTACTCTCGCTCTGAGCGCGCGACATCCTCTGCTAAAATGGCGGCATCGTCCGTGGGAGACATCCCTATGTCTATGCGCTTGTTCACTCTATTCGCCGTTTTGAGCCTGGCCTCATTGCCCGTTGTGGCGGCCGAGCCGCCTAAGCTTCAACCCGTGCCCGACATTCCGCCGCCGCCGGGTATGAGCGATGTGGCTCAGGCGCCGGACATCACCATCACCCAAAAGGGCGAGGACAAGGTGGAGGAATACCGCATGCACGGCCGGCTTTACATGATCAAGGTGACGCCGCCGCACGGTAAGTCCTATTACCTGGTCGATCCCAAGGGTAACGGCCAGTTGGTGCGCTACGACGACCTATCGCCCAATCTCATGGTGCCGATGTGGGTCTTGTTCGAGTTCTGAGTTGCCTTCATTGAAGCCATGCCGCCTTTGGGCGGCATCATAATTTTCAAATACCGTGTCCGTTTTCACTACGCTCGAATTCGATGAGGTCGATGCCTGGCTCAGGGGCTATGCCATCGGCCATTTGACCAAGCTCGAGGGCATCGCCTCCGGCATCGAGAACACCAACTATTTCGTCACCACCAATCATGGCGAATATGTGTTGACCGTGTTCGAAAAACTCACCGCTGCCGAATTACCCTGGTATTTGGAATTGATGGCACATCTGGCGGGGCGCGGTATTCCCTGTCCCAATCCGGTGGCGCGCTTGGACGATGGTTTTCTCGGCGAACTCAAGGGCAAGCCGGCCTGTTTGGCGACCCGCTTGCGTGGCCGCTCTGTCGGCGTACCGGATGTTTCTGCTTGCACCGAGGTCGGCGAGTTGCTGGCCGACCTGCATTTGGCCGGGCAAAGCTACAGCAGGCCGATGGCAAACCCGCGTGGCATGGCGTGGTTCTCGTCGACGGCCGAGCGGGTACGGCCGGTGCTGAGCGCAGACAATGCCGTCCTGCTCGACGAGGAATTGGCCTTTGCCGTGGGGGTGCGTGCCGATGTCCTGCCGCGTGGCGTCGTGCATGTGGACCTGTTTCGCGACAATGTCTTGTTCGACGACAGCCAACTGTCCGGCGTGATCGACTTCTATTTCGCTTGCCAGGATAGTTGGCTCTACGACCTGGCGATTACCATCAACGACTGGTGCGTGGCCGTGGATGGCAAGTTGGATGCCGAGCGTGCAACTGCGCTGGTGACGGCTTATCACAAGGTTCGGCCGCTCACGGAAGCCGAGCGTGCGGCTTGGAACGGTATGCTGCGTGCCGGTGCCCTGCGCTTCTGGCTGTCGCGTTTGTTCGACCTGCACTTCCCGCGGCCGGGCGAATTGGTCCATGCCAAGGACCCGACGCATTTCGAGCGCATCATCCGCCATCACCGCAGTCATCCCGAGCTCTTGCAGTCCTTGCTGCCATGAATACTTTGGCCATCACCCATCCCCCCGGTCGCGCCGGTCTCGATTGGCTGATCAAGGGCTGGCGCTTGTTCGTCGCCGGAGTCATCCCGTGGATGGGCATGGCGGCGATCAGCCTCTTGGCGGTCACCTTCATCAGCCTGGTCCCCTATGTCGGCAGTGCGGCAGTCGAATGGCTATCGCCGTTTCTGGTCGCCGGTTTTATGCTCGCCAGCCGGGCGGCCAGTGCCAAGGCCCCGTTCAGTTTTTACCTGTTTGTCGACGGTTTTCGCGATGCACCCAAGCCGCTCGCCGTGATCGGTGCGGTGTATCTGGTTGCCAGTCTGTTCTCCGAACTGGCGATGCGCGCGCTCGGTGGCGAAGGTTTTCAGTTGCTGTTCGAGCTGGCGCAGACCCGGCCCGAAACCATCGATCCGGCCCAGGCCGAGTTGATCTTGCATCAAGCGCTACCGGCCATGCTGGCTGGACTGCTGATTTTGACGCCGGCCCTGCTCGCTACGTGGTTCGCGCCGGCCCTGGTGTTGTTCGATGGTTTTTCGCCGCTCAAGGCCATGTACTGGAGCTTGTGGGCCTGCGCCGTGAATTGGCGGCCCATGCTGATCTATGGCCTATGGCTGAGCCTGGTCGCGGTCGCCGCGATTTTGATCCCGTTCGGACTGGGGCTCTTGGTCTTTGTGCCGGTGGCGCTGGCCTCCACCTATATCGCCTACACCGACCTCTTCGTGCCGACGGCCGAATCGGCAGAACCGGCCCCGGCCGGGGACGATGCCTGAGCTCAGCCTGCTCGCCGCGTTGCTGGTGGGCTTCTCCGGCGGGGTGCATTGTGTGGGGATGTGCGGTGGTATCGTTACCGCCCTGTCGCTGCAAACGGGCAAGCGGCAACCGTTTGGTTTTCAGTTGGCCTACAACGTCGGGCGCATCGCCAGTTATACCTTGGCCGGTGCACTCGCTGGCCTGCTCGGCAGCATCGCCTTTCTGTCCGATACGCTCTATCCGCTGCAACAAGCCTTGTATCTGCTGGCGCAGGTTATGCTGATCCTGCTCGGTCTGTATCTGGCCGGTTTGAGCCATGCCGTGCTCATCTTGGAGCGTTGGGGCGGCCGGTTGTGGACGCGGCTGCAACCGCTGTTCGGCCGCTTGTTGCCGGTGCGTAATCCGCAGCAGGCGCTCATTGCCGGCGCGCTTTGGGGTTGGCTACCCTGCGGTCTGGTCTATTCGGTGCTGGTCGCCGCGCTGGCGAGTGGCAGCGCGGCCCAGGGTGCCGCGCTGATGCTCGCCTTCGGCCTTGGCACCCTGCCCAATTTGCTGGCTATGGGTTGGCTGGCCGAGCGGCTCAAGCGCGTCGCGCAGGACAGACGGGTAAAGCTATTTGCTGGGGCGATGGTGGCCGGGTTCGGCTTGTGGGGCGTGATCCGTTGGCTCGCTTGATGTTGCGCGGTATGGGGTTCGTGGAACAACAGAAAAGGCCGCCGATGCGGCCTTTTCTGTTTGGGGTGTCAGCTTAGGCGGCTTGGGCGTACTTCGCCTTCGCTGCCTGGGCTTCCTTCGCTTCCTCAGGGCTGTAGGCCTTGCCCGACCACAGCATGGAATAGGCGATCTCTTCGTTGCCGTTTTGGCACAGCGCCAGCACTTGCTGGAACAGGGGCTGGAAGGTCTCGGAGCGGTGCGAGGCCTCGTGCTGTTCGAAGCTCTGCCAGAAGGTCACGATCAGCGCCTCTTTGCCCTTCATCGGGCTTTCCACCGCCTGACCGATGGTGGAGCCTTCGTTGGAAACGGCGCCGCTGTTCAGGCAGACGAAACCGCCGACAAAGCCGGTGTCGGAGTGATAGGTCTTGACGTTCTCGCACAGGGTGGCGACGCGTTCTTCCAGGTCGTCCACGCTGTATTCGGGGCGCAGGATGACGCGATTGATGGTGACGACGCCGTCGGAGTTGAAGCCGTTGATCAGGGCCATGATGATGTCCTTAAGTAAATTAGCAAAAGCTAATAAATCTAGCCAAAATTAAGCGCGGCCCGCGCGCATGATCATTACCTTAGTAATTTAGTAAGGTAATGTCAATGAATTTTTTATGCATGCATATGCAATTTTTATCAATTGGGCATCTCTTTGTATTCGGATAGGTTTAAACCTATCCACGCCCAATATTTCGGGTCCGGCTTGCCACGAAAGAACGTTCGTTCTATGCTGTGGTTTTAGAACGAACGTTCGATTCGCCATGACCCTGCGTGCCCTTCTGCTCGACTTCAATTCCTATTTCGCCTCGGTGGAACAACAGCTGCGGCCGGAGCTGCGCGGCCGGCCGGTGGGCGTCCTGCCGGTCATGGCCGAGACTACTTGCTGCATCGCGGCGAGCTATGAGGCCAAACGGTTTGGGGTGAAAACCGGCACCAGCGTCATCGATGCCCGCAAACTTTGCCCGGACATGATCTTCGTCCAAGCTAGGCCGCGGGTCTATGTCGAGATGCATCATCGTCTGATCGACGTGGTCGACAGCGTCATCGCCATTTCAGAAGTGCTATCCATCGACGAAGTGATGTGCGATCTCACCGGCAGCTGGCAGCAGGAGGCCGTGGCGCGTGAGTTGGCGCACGAGGTGAAGGCGAAGATTCGCGAGGAAGTGGGCGAGTGCCTCACCTGTTCCATCGGCATCGGCCCCAACCGCTTTCTGGCCAAGACCGCATCGAACATGCAGAAGCCGGACGGTCTCACCGTGCTGCATGAAAGCGATCTGCCGGCTGCGCTGTATCGACTGAAATTAGTCGACCTCAACGGCATCGGCCGGGCCATGCTTGCTCGGCTGGAACGCTACGGCATCGCCAGCGTCGAGGCGCTGTGCCGCGCCAGCCGTGAGGACCTGCGCCGGGTCTGGGGCGGGGTGGAAGGCGAGCGCATGTACGACCGGCTGCGCGGGGTCGACCTGCCGGTCCAGGCGACACAGCGTTCCAGCCTGGGCCATTCGCATGTGCTGGCGCCGCATCTGCGCACCGGCACCGGTGCCTTCTCGGTGCTGTCCAAGCTCACCCAGAAGGCGGCGGCGCGGCTGCGCGCCTCCGGCTTTCAAGCCGCGCGCCTGAGCATCCAGATCGACTATCGCAACCACCATCCCTGGCAGCGCGAGGCGCGCTTCCAACCCATGCAGGACACCCTGCCCTTCCTGCGCGTGCTCTCTGCGCTCTGGGCCGCGCGGCCACCTCGGCGCGAGCCGGTCAAAGTGAGTGTCACCTTGCTCGACCTGAGCGAGGAGGGCCAGGCCACGCTGTCGCTGTTTCCCGATGGCACCCGCACGCCGGGTCTGGACCATGCCCTCGATCAGCTCAAGGCCCGCTATGGCAACGACGCCATCTACTTCGGCGGCGCTTTCATGGCCACCGAGGAAGCGCCGATGCGCATCTCATTCACTCACGTGCCGGATGTCCGGCTGGAGGTGGATGCGAAAGAGGTGGGGGCAGGGTGGTTGCAGGCGGTGTAGGGGGCAGCATGAAATGCCTCGCTGAATTACAGCAAGGCCGGATTGTAGTTCCGTCATCACATCGGCTACGCCGATATGAGTATTCACTGTAATTTGGCAGTTCAGAGAAGTGCCAAATTATCCCTATGTATCAATTCCGGCTCGTCGAGATAACCCAGCGTGGCCTCGATCTCCGAGGTGGCCTTGCGTGCGATCTTGCGGGCCTCTTCGGCCGAATAATTGACCAGACCGCGCGCAATGTCGCGGCCGTCGGCGCCGAGGCAGGCGACGACTTCACCGCGCTGGAAGTCGCCGATGACCTCGGTGACGCCGATGGGCAAGAGGCTCTTGCCTTGTTCGGTCAGGGCGCGGGTGGCGCCTTCGTCCAGCTTCAGCTTGCCGCGCACTTGCAGGTGGTCGGCCAGCCACTGCCGGCGGGCGGCGATGGGTTCGCGCACGGCGGTGAACTGGGTGCCGATGGCCTCGCCCTGGGCCAGGCGGCTGAGCACGTCGGTCTCGCGGCCGCTGGCGATGACGGTGTGGGCGCCGCTGCGGGCGGCGCGCTTGGCGGCGAGCACCTTGGTCAGCATGCCGCCGCGGCCGAGGCTGCTGCCGGCGCCGCCGGCCATGGCCTCGAGTGCGGCGTCGCCCGCGCTGACTTCGGCCAGCAGTTGCGCGCTGGGGTCCTTGCGCGGGTCGGCGGTGTAGAGGCCGCTCTGGTCGGTGAGGATGATCAGGGCGTCGGCTTCAATGAGATTGGCGACCAGGGCGCCCAAAGTATCGTTGTCGCCGAACTTGATCTCCTCGGTCACCACGGTATCGTTCTCGTTGATGATGGGGATGACCTTGAGTTCGAGCAGGGTGCGCAGGGTGGAGCGGGCGTTGAGGTAGCGCTCGCGGTCGGCCAGGTCGGCGTGGGTGAGTAGGATCTGCGCGGTGCGCAAGCGGTGGCCGCGGAAGCTGCGCTCGTAGGCCTCGATCAGGCCCATCTGGCCGACCGCGGCGGCGGCCTGCAGCTCGTGCATGGCCTGGGGGCGCTTAGTCCAACCCAGGCGCTGCATGCCCTCGGCGATGGCGCCGCTGGAGACCAGCACCACTTCCTTGCCCATTTCTACCAGCCGCGCGATCTGGGCCGACCACAGGCCGAGGCGCTCGTGGTCGAGGCCGCGGCCGTCGTTGGTGACCAGGCTGCTGCCGACCTTGACCACCAGGCGTTTGGCGGCGG
The DNA here is from genome assembly GCA_021848725.1 of Pseudomonadota bacterium. GTDB lineage: Bacteria > Pseudomonadota > Gammaproteobacteria > Burkholderiales > Thiobacillaceae > Sulfuritortus. Next base: position 84,659 of record JAJZTS010000002.1, on the reverse strand, counting down.
CGACGGCAGTCATTGCTCGCCCTCCTGCTCGGGGGCGGCCGGTTTGGCGGCCTCGCTCTCGGCCGCTGCGGCTTCCTGGGCGCGGGTCTGTTCGATGTGATCCATGATGGCGTAGATCAAAGGCTGGCAGCCCTCGCCGCTGATCGCCGAGATGGCGAACACGGGACCCTGCCAGCCGTAGTCCTGGATGAAGGCCTGGATTTTAGCCGGCCGCTCCTCATCCGGGATGAGGTCGGTCTTGTTCAGCACCAGCCAGCGGGGCTTGGCATAGAGCCCGGCATCGTACTTGCGCAACTCCTCGACGATGGCGCGCGCCTCGTGCACCGGATCGGTCTCCGGGTCGAACGGCGCGAGGTCGACAATGTGCAGCAGCAAGCGGGTGCGGGCCAGGTGGCGCAGGAACTGGTGGCCCAGGCCGGCGCCCTCGGCCGCGCCTTCGATCAGGCCGGGGATGTCGGCGATGACGAAGCTGCGGTTGGCGTCCACCCGGACCACGCCTAGGTTGGGGTGCAGGGTGGTGAAGGGGTAGTCGGCGACCTTGGGCTTGGCGGCGGAGACCGACCGGATGAAGGTGGACTTGCCGGCGTTGGGCATGCCGAGCAGGCCGACATCGGCCAGCACCTTCAGTTCCAGGCGCAGACGTTTTTCCTCGCCGGTCTCGCCATGGGTGAACTGGCGCGGCGCCCGGTTGGTGCTGGATTTGAAGTGCAGGTTGCCCAGGCCGCCCTTGCCGCCCTTGGCAATTAGGGCCTGCTGGCCGTCGCTGGCCAGGTCGGCGATGAGCTCGCCGGTGTCGGCGTCGTGGAACAGGGTGCCGACCGGCACGCGCAGGATCAGATCGTCGCCGCCCTTGCCGTAGCAGTCGGAGCCGCGGCCGTTCTCGCCGTTCTGTGCCCGGTACATGCGGGTGTAGCGGAACTCGACCAGGGTGTTGAGGTTGCGGTCGGCCACGGCGTAGATGCTGCCGCCCTTGCCGCCGTCGCCGCCATCGGGTCCGCCCTTGGGCACGAACTTCTCACGTCGCATCGAGGCCGAGCCGTTGCCGCCCTTGCCGGCGATGACTTCGATGGTCGCTTCGTCGATGAACTTCATGGCGTGTGCCCCACAAACAAAAAGGCCCTATCCGAGGATAGGGCCACTGCGAATCCAACCGTGGCGGATTCGGTCGCGGCTTAGGCCTGCACCGGAATCACGTTGACCGTGCGGCGCTTGCTGGCACCCTTCACGGTGTATTCGACCACGCCGTCGACCAGCGCGAACAAGGTGAAGTCCTTGCCCAGGCCGACGTTGGTGCCGGGGTGGAACTGGGTGCCACGCTGACGGACCAGGATGTTGCCCGCGGGCACGAACTGGCCGCCGTAGCGCTTGACGCCCAGCATCTTCGGATTGGAGTCGCGGCCGTTACGTGAGCTGCCGCCTGCCTTTTTGTGTGCCATGGTCTATTAGCTCCTGATTAGGCGGAAATGCCTTCGATGCGCAGTTCCGTGTAGTTCTGGCGATGACCTTGCGTCTTGCGATAGTGCTTACGACGACGCATCTTGAAGATCATGACCTTGTCGCCACGGCCGTGGGAAACCACGGTGGCCTTGACGCTGGCGCCGGCCACGAAGGGCGCGCCGATCTTGACGTTGTCGCCGTCGGCGACCATCAGGACGTCCTTGATCTCGACCGCGCCGCCGACTTCGACGGGCAGGCTCTCAACTTTCAGTTTGCCGCCGGCAGAGACTTTGTACTGCTTGCCGCCGGTTTTGATAACCGCATACATGGTGGGCTCCAACGCTCGGGTTGTTGCAGAAAGGGCGAGATTTTATCCAGCCTTGACGGATAATGCAATGCGAATTTCGCTGTGAGTACAAAAGCTTGTTGGTATAGTGCGGCGGATTTCTATTTTCCGGGACACCCTTGGCTTCGGCAAAAGAACTGGACGAATTTCTGGCGGCGGTGGAGCGGCGGGCCTATAAAAGTGCCTTGTTGGCCCTGCAAGACCACCATTCGGCCCTGGATGTGGTGCAAAACGCGATGCTGAAGCTGTGCGAACGCTACGGTGAACGCCCGGCCAATGAGTTGCCGCTGATCTTCCAGCGCATCCTGCAGAACGCCATTACCGACCATTTTCGGCGGGCCAAGGTCAGAAACTTCTGGACGACCCTGTTGTCTCCGTTCAAAGGGGGCGATGACGAGGAGGCCGGCGACAGTCTGGAGGCCCTGCCCGGGGCCGTCGATACCCGTCTTGGGGCCGACCCGGCCGGCATGGCCGAGTCCAGCCAGCATTTGGCTGTCATCGAACAGGCCCTGGCCGAATTGCCGCCGCGTCAACGGCAGGCCTTCCTGCTGCGTTACTGGGAAGAGATGGATATCGCCGAGACGGCCAAAGTGATGGGGTGTTCCGAGGGGAGCGTCAAAACCCACTGCTTTCGGGCAGTGAATGCGTTGTCGGCCAAGTTGAAAGAAAAGGGCATTCGCTTGTGAACGAGCAGGAGTTCATCGCCAAGGTTACCGGGGCGCTCGACGAGGGCGCCGGCCGGCTTGCGTCGCCTACCGTCGAAGCCTTGCGGGCTGGCCGGCGCCGGGCGTTGGCCGGTCGTCGGCAACGCGATGCCGGTAGCCCGCATGCCTGGGTGGCGGTGCTCGATTGGGCCCATCACCACAGCAGGATGTTCTGGGCGTTGCTGTTGGTGGCCGTATTGCTCGGCATGGTGGGCTACCAGATGTTGAATGACCAGGATGCCGCGGATCTGGATATCCGGCTCCTGACCGACGACCTGCCGCCGCAGGCCTACATTCATGGGGATATGGGCTCATGGCTCAATGCGCACGAGCAATAATCCTGTTGGGGGTGCTGGTCCTGGCACAGCCGGCCGCTGCCGCGGAGCAGTACGCATTCCGTTTTTGGAGTGAATTGACCGCGGAGCAGCAGCAGGCGCTGGCCCCGGTGGCGGAGGACTGGAACAACTTCCCGCCCAGGCAGCAGACCCGGCTGCTGAAAGTGGCCAGAAGTTACGGTAAGTTGAGCGCGACCCAGCGGCAACGGATGCAGACTCGTCTGCGTGCATGGGTTCAGATGACGCCTGAACAACGCCTGCTGGCACGGCAGAACTACAAGAAGTTGATCGAACTGCCGACGCAGAAGCAGGCGCAGGTCAAGCAGCGCTGGGCGCATATCCAATCGGAAGACGCGCCCGAACCAGAACCGCCCGAAACGCCGTAAAATCGCCCCCTTCGTTTATTGCCAAGCCGGTTTCCCGGCAATGTCTCCGATCGTGTCCGAAACGCCATCTTTCTCGAGGCGGCTGGTCTGCCTGTTGTATGAACTGTTGATCCTGCTTGCGCTTTGGCTTGCTGCGGGGTTTCCCTTCGTTGGTCTGACCCAGGCACTCGATCCGGTTTGGATTCGCCCGCTGTTCCAGCTCTACTTATTGATGCTGGGGGGGGCATATTTCGTTTGGTTCTGGACTCACGGCGGGCAAACCCTGCCGATGAAGACCTGGCGTTTGCGCTTGGTCACGCAAGAGGGCGGCACATTGGGCTATGGTTTGGCCTGGTCGCGTTATGTCTTGGCCGCAGCCGGCTGCCTGCTGTTCGGTCTCGGCTTGTTCTGGGCCCTGTTCGATCGCGACCGCCAGTTTTTGCATGACCGGCTGCTGGGCACGCGCCTGATCGTGGCGCGCTAACGGCGTTCGGCCAGCCATAGGCCGGCGACGGCGACGGCGGAAAAGACGATGACCGGCAGGCTGGCGCTGAGGGCGGGCGGCCAGTCGTTGAGCAGGCCCAAATGGGCCGACAGGCGGTTGAGCAGATAGAAGGTCAGGCCGATCAATACGCCGAGCATGACCCGAGCGCTGATGCCGGTGCCGCGCGGCTGCATATAGGCGAAAGGCAGCGCGAGCAGCAGCATGATGGGGGCGGCCAGCGGATAGACGATCTTGGCCCAGAGTGCGATCTCGAACCGCGTGGTTTTCTGCCGGTTTTCTTTCAGGTGGCCGATATAGGCATATAGCGTCCGCAAAGCCATGCGGTCGGGTGCCACGGTCAGCACCGACAGCAAATCCGGCGTGATGCTCGAAGGCCAATCCAGACTGGGGAGGCGTTCGATCGTCGTGCCTTCGGCAGAAAGCCGCGTGCGTTGGACCTGATTTAGTTTCCAATAGCCGGCGGTGGACCATACTCCGGTTTCGGCCGTCTGGATCAACTGCAAATGAAAGTCCGGGTCGAATTGGAATACTTGTAGGCCGACCAAGGTGCTATCCGGCAAGACCTCCTGCGCATTGACGAAGCTGCGGCCGTCCTTGGCCCACAGGCCGCTCTTGAATTCCTGTGCGACGATCTTGCTCGTGGTGCGCAATTTTATTTGTTGGGCCGCTTGCTCGGCGGCCGGGGTGACCAGCTCGCCCAGCAGCAAGATGGCCAAGGCGAAAGAGGCACCCAGCCCCAGCATCAGCTTGATCAGCTGCCGAGGCGACAGGCCCGAGCTGCGCATCACGCTGAATTCGGAATTGACCGCCAGTTGTGCCAGCGCGAACAGCGCGCCGATGACGACCGCGATCGGCATCAGTTCGTGAATGCGGCCGGGCAGGCGCAACAGCACATAGAGCAAGGCCTTCACCATCGTGTAATTGCCTTCCCCCAACGAGCCCATTTCCTCCAGCAAATCGAAGAAGCTGAATAGCAGCAGCAATACGGCCAGGGCCAGGCCGACCGAGGCCAGGATCAGCGTGGCCAGATAGCGATTGAGTATGCTCATCGGCGCCACCGCCATTTGCGCGGCCCGCGCATGCGGAACCAGAACAACACCAGAAGCAGCCCCGCCATCGAGCCATGGATGTACAGCATGCCGCGGACTGCAGTCAGGCTTTCGTGCACGATCCAGCCTTCGCTCAGGCCGATCAGGTTGTTGTAGATCGCATAGATCAGCACCGCGAAGAGGATGTTCAGCGAACGTCCGGCACGCGGGTTGACGAAGCTCAGCGGGATGGCGAGCAAGGCCAGGATCAGCGCGCTGATCGGGTAGCCCAGGCGCCAGCTCCATTCGGCTTGGTTGTCCGGCGTCGGATGGCTGAGCAAGGTCAGCGTCGAGCGTTCCCGGGCCTTGTCGCTTCTGGGTTTGGCGGTGCTGGGTTCGAGCCGGAAGGCATAGCGCTCGAATTCGATCACGCGATAATCCGGGGTGCCCGGCGTACCCTCGTAACGGTGGCCGTTTTCCAAGACCAGGAAGGGGTCGCCATTTTCCATGGTGACGTGCTTGCCTTCGCGCGCCACCACGATGCCGGTGCGGCCGTGCTGTTCGGAGCGAATGAAAATGTTGCGTACGCGGTTGTCCAGGTTATCGCTGGTTTCGACGAAATAGACCTTCTTGCCGTTGGCGGCCTCGACGAACAGGCCGGGCGACAGATTGGAGGAATCGTCCCGATTGCTGAGATAGCTCTCGTAGGCCACCCGCTTTTGCGCGGCCCAGGGCAGCAAGACCATGCTGAACAGCGCGATCAGCAGGCAGATCGGCAAGGCGAACAGCAAGACCGGCCTGAGCCAGCCCATGTGACTCAAGCCGGAGCTGAGCCAGACGACCATCTCGCTGTCGCGCCAATAGCGGTTGAGGGTCAAAAAAATCCCCATGAACATGGCGAGCGACAGCAATACTGGCATCATGTGGAACAGACCGAAGCCCAAGAACGGCAAGACCGCCTCGGTGCTGATGTCGCCGATGGCGGCGCGGCCGAAGATGCGAGCGACCAGGGTCACGACCACGATGGCGGCCAGTCCCGCCAGGGCATAGCTGGCGGTGACGAGCATTTCGCGGATCGTGGCGCGATCGTGGATGCGCATTTTTGACTTAGTCTGATTGTTTGAAAATAATGCGGCTCAGCGGTGAACCTGCTGTTTCACCGAATCTTTTTGGATCTTGCGCGTGGAGAATGTCATGGAATTTAGCATAAAAGTCGGTGGTCCCGAGAAACAGAAGACCGCCTGTGTGGTGGTCGGCGTGTTCGATACGCGCAAGTTGAGCGATGCGGCCAAGGCGATCGACCAGGCATCCGGCGGCTATATCTCCGGCGTTTTGAAACATGGTGACCTCGACGGTAAGCTCGGTTCCACCTTGCTTTTGCACAAGGTGCCGAACGTGGCTTGCGACCGGGTGCTGCTGGTCGGCCTGGGCAAGGCGCCGGAGTTCCACGACAAGCAATACCGCGATGCCGTGCGTGCTGCGGTCAAGGCCTTGAACGAAACCGGCGCGGCGGAGGCCATGCTCTTCCTGAGCGAACTGCCGGTCAAACGCCACGATGCCGGCTGGAAAGTGGAACAGGCCGTGATCGTCGCGCGCGATGCGCTGTACCGCTTCGATCAACTCAAGAGCAAGCAGGACGACATGGCGCGGCGTCCGCTGCGGCGCTTGACGCTGGCCCTGGTCGGTCGCGGCGATCTGAAGGCGGGCGAACTCGGTTTGGCCCGCGGCAAGGCCGTTGCCGACGCCATGCAGCTGGCCAAGGACCTGGGCAACATGCCGGGCAATCTGTGCACGCCGAGCCACCTGGCCGAGCGGGCGCGCAAGCTGGGCAAAAGCCACGGCTTGGCGGTCGAAGTGCTGGAGCGGGCCGATATGGAAAAACTCGGCATGGGCTCCTTCTTGTCGGTGGCCAAGGGCAGCCGCCAGCCGCCCAAGTTCATCATTATCCAGCACAAGGGCGGCAGCAAGAAGGACAAGCCGGTGGTGCTGGTCGGCAAGGGCATCACCTTCGACGCCGGCGGCATCTCCCTGAAGCCGGCCGGCGAGATGGACGAGATGAAATACGATATGAGCGGCGCGGCCTCGGTGCTCGCCACCATGCAGGCCGTAGCCGAGTTGAAGTTGCCGCTCAACGTCGTCGCCTTGATCCCGACCTGCGAGAACCTGCCGGACGGCGCGGCCAACAAGCCGGGCGACATCGTCACCTCGATGTCCGGCCAGACCATCGAAATTCTCAACACCGACGCCGAGGGCCGCTTGATCCTGTGCGATGCGCTGACCTATGCCGAGCGGTTCGAGCCGGTGGCGGTGGTCGACGTCGCTACCCTGACCGGTGCCTGCGTCATCGCCCTGGGCCACGTCGCCACCGGCCTGTTGGCCAACAACGATGCCCTGGCGCACGAACTCACGCGTGCCGGCGAGGCGGCCTACGACCGGGTCTGGCAGATGCCGCTGTGGGACGACTATCAGGAGCAATTGAAGAGCAACTTCGCCGACATGGCCAACATCGGCGGCCGCCCGGCCGGCACCATCACCGCGGCGGCCTTCCTGTCGCGCTTCGCCGAGAAATACCACTGGGCCCACCTCGACATCGCCGGCACCGCCTGGCGTTCGGGCAAGGACAAGGGCAGCACCGGCCGGCCGGTGCCGCTCCTGGTGCATTTCTTGTTGGGACGGGCCGGGGACTGATTGTGAGCAAGCGTAGGGTGCGTTCCACGCACCGCTCATTGATTGGTGCGTGAAACGCACCCTACTTCATTCTCCGAAATCGTTCTCGCGTGTGGTCTCTCCTGTCCCCGCCCAATTCTCGGTATATACGCCGGCCTGCACGAAACGGTGAAAGGTCGAATATGGCCAATCGGCCACGCGCCCGACATAACCATGCTTGACTGGGTTGTAATGGATGTAATCGGCATGCCGGGCGAAATCGTGTTCGTCGCGAATCTGGTGCTCCCAATACCGGCGCTGCCATACCGCCGATTCCTTGCGCGTTCGCCTGGATTCGCTCAACGCTGCGTCGTGGGCAAGTAGGTGTCCGCACCGCTTGCTCACGTGCCGTTTGATGATGGCCCAACGTTTAGCGTAATCGGCATCGCCCTCCGGCAAGCGCCAGATGCAATGCAGGTGATCGGGCAGCAGCGCCCAGGCTTCGATATCGAAGGGCAATGTCTCCCGGGCCAGGCCGATGCCTTCGCGCAAGGCCAAGCGGAAGGGTTCGTCGATTAGAAATTTTCCGCGCCGGTAGGTGGCGACGGTGAAAAAGTAGGTACCGCCGGGTATTTTGGCGCGGCGATATTCGGGCATAGTTTCCTCCGGTTTTTTTGTCTTTGTGGTGCACGGAGTGCACCCTACAGTCTGATGCTTGCCCTGGCTGTAGGGTGCCCCCGCTGCGCGAGGATAAACGCCATGCGCACCAAATACATAAACTTAATCCTCGCGCAGCGGGGGCGCCCCACGGCTAGCTGGTGCGTGGAACGCACCCTACGGCCCTGGCGCGCGCCGCCTCTTGACCGTCTAGCGGCGCGGCGGCGGCTCCAGCACGGTCGGCGCCGCTTCCGGCAGCATGTCCGGGTAGTCGCGCGAGGTGTGCAGGCCGCGGCTTTCGTGGCGCTTGGTCGCGCAGCGCACGATCAGGTCGGCGGTCTGCACCAGGTTCCTGAGTTCGATCAGGTCGTTGCTGACCCGGAAGTTCGAGTAGTACTCGTCGATCTCTTCACTCAGCAATTGGATGCGGTGCGCGGCCCGTTCCAGCCGGCGGTTGGTGCGCACGATACCGACATAGTCCCACATGAAGCGGCGCAACTCGTGCCAGTTGTGCGCGATGACGATCTCCTCGTCGGCATCGGTCACCCGGCTCTCGTCCCACGGCGGCAGGTCAAGCGCCGGTGCCGGCGCGCTGTCGGCGATGTGTTTCGCCGCGGCCTGGCCATAGACCACGCATTCCAACAGCGAATTGCTCGCCAGCCGATTGGCGCCGTGCAGGCCGGTGCAACTGGTCTCGCCGATCGCATACAGGTTGGCCAGATCGGTGTGGCCGTGCGGGTCCACCATGACGCCGCCGCAGGCATAGTGCGCGGCCGGGGCGACCGGAATCCATTCGCGCGTGATGTCGATGCCGAGTTCCTTGCAGCGCTCATAGATGGTCGGGAAATGCTCGATGATGAACTTGGCCGGTTGGTGCGTGATGTCGAGATAGACGCAATCCAGGCCGCGTTTTTTCATCTCCGAGTCGATCGCCCGTGCCACGATATCGCGCGGCGCCAGTTCGGCCCGTTCGTCATAGTCCGACATAAACCGGCTGCCGTCGGGCAGCCGCAGCATGGCGCCCTCGCCGCGCATCGCCTCGGTGATCAGGAACGATTTGGCGTGCGGATGGTAGAGGCAGGTCGGGTGGAACTGAATGAACTCCAGGTTGGCCACGCGGCAACCGGCGCGCCAGGCCATGGCGATGCCGTCGCCGGTCGCGGTGTCCGGGTTCGAGGTATAGAGAAAAACCTTGCCCGTGCCGCCAGTGGCCAGCACGGTGTGGCCGGCGGCGAAGGTTTCCACCTGGCCCGAGTCCGTGTTTAGCACATAGGCGCCGTAGACTCGATCGTTGGCCAGGCCGAATTTGTGCCCGGTGATCAGGTCGATCGCGATGTGGTGGGTAAGCAGGCTGATGTTCGTCGCCGCGTGCAGCTTGCCGCGCAGGGTTTCCTGCACCGCCTTGCCGGTGGCATCGGCCGTATGCAGGATGCGGCGGTGGCTGTGGCCGCCCTCGCGGGTCAGATGGAAGTCGCCGCGGTCGCGGTCGAAGGCGACGCCGGCCTCGATCAGCCATTGGGCAGCGGCTGGGCCATGGGCGACGACATTGCGCACGACCTCCTCGTCACACAAGCCGGCACCGGCGATCAGCGTGTCCTGAACGTGTGCTTCCAGGGTGTCGTCGGCGCCGAGCACGGCAGCGACCCCGCCTTGGGCCCAATAGCTCGCGCTGTCTTCATAGCCCTTTTTGGCCAGAATGCCGATGCGTAGCCGGCTCGGCAAACTCAGGGCCAGGCTGGCGGCGGCTAGGCCGGCGCCGATGATGAGGACGTCGTAACGTTGCATGAGGAACTCTGTAGTGGCTGGGAACTAACGGCGGGTTCGCCCGGTCATTTGCAGCGAAGCCCTATCCCGGCCGGTTATACTAGCCCGCAATGAAATTGGGAAGCCAGTCGGGGGCGGGAGGCCCGGTGGATAGATGAGCGAACGGGAAATCGACCGCCAGTTGGTCGAACGCGTGCAGCAAGGCGACAAGCGGGCCTTCGACCTGTTGGTCGAGAAGTATTGGCGCAAGCTGATCCGCCTGTTGTCGCGCATGGTGCGCGATTCGGGCGAGGTCGAGGACATCGCCCAGGAGACCTTTATCAAGGCCTACCGGGCGCTGCCGCAGTTTCGTGGCGATGCGGCGTTCTATACCTGGCTGTATCGGATCGGCGTCAACACCGCGAAGAACTATCTGGCGGCCAAGGGCAAGGCCATGCCCACGGTCAGTGAGCAGACCGCGCCGGATGAAGAGGGCGCGGAAGACCGTTGGGCGGTGCAAGACATCGCGACGCCCGAATCGGAATTACTGTCCAAGCAGGTGGCCATGGCCGTGAACGAGGCGGTGGAGGCCTTGCCCGAAGAGTTGCGCACGGCGATCACGCTGCGCGAAATGGAAGGACTGAGCTACGAGGAAATCGCTCAGATGATGAATTGTCCGATCGGCACCGTGCGTTCCCGCATCTTCCGGGCGCGCGAGGCGATCGCCGCGAAGTTGCGGCCGATCTTGGGGACAGCGCAGGACACGAGGTGGTAATCATGCAAAAACCGGCACTGGCATCCGACAACGAGAACATGGACTGGCTGTCCGCTTTGCTGGACGGCGAGGCGGATGACGACCTGGACGGCATCGGCCGGCTTGCCCGCGACGAGGCGTTGAAGGCGCGTTGGTCGGAGTATTGCCTGATCGGCGATGCCCTGCGCGGGCTGGCACAGCCCTCGGGGCGTGTGCCGGAGCGGGTGCGCGCCGCGCTGCGCGACGAACCGACGGTATTGGCGCCGGTGGTCAAACCGCGACATCGGCCGGCTTTGTGGCTGGCGGCGGCGGCCACGGTGGCGGCGGTAACTTGGATGACCATGCATGCCGAGCCGACCGGTGCTCCGCCGGTGCAAATGGCGATGCAGTCCGGCCCGGCCGAGGTGGCTGCCCTCGACGTCGTGCCTTATCTGGCCGCACATCAGGATTATGCGCAGGCACTGACGAGCAGCCCTGAAATGCATTTCAGCCAAGTGGCCCTCGCGCTGCCGGAGGCGGCTCGATGAGGCGTGGTCTGCTGGTTCTGGCCTGTTGTTGCTCCATTCCGGCTTGGGCAGCCGATTCGCTCACTACCGCCATTGCCGCCGATTGGCTCAAGCGCGTCGCCGACGCGCCACGCCGTCTGAGTTACGAAGGCGTATTCGTGTTCCAGCAGGGCGATGCGATGCAGACTGTGCGCATCGCGAACCGGCCCGACGGCAGCGGCAAGGACAGCCGCTTGACCACGATCGACGGTGTGCCGCGCGAGGTACGGTGCACGGGGTCCGAGTCGGTCAGCATCTCCGGCCAGGGCGGGCAGGCCAAGTTCGAGCGGCGCTTGAACAGCCGGCATTTCCCCGATCTGCTGCCGGCCAATGCCGAACGCTTATTGGCTTGGTACAACTTGAAAGTGGGCACCATCACCCGCGTGGCAGGTCTCGAGTGCCGGCAGTTGGAGTTGATACCGAAAGATCATTTCCGCTGGGGTTACGTGTTGTGTGCCGATAAGGACACCAACTTGCCGCTCAAGGCGGTGATGGTGAACGAACACGGCCAGCCGTTGATGCAGTACGCCTTCACCGAGGTGCATTTCGGCGACAGCGGGGCGCTGCCATCGGCCAAGCCGAGTGCCGGTGCGGCCGAGGCGCCCTTCCTGGCAGCGGGCGATACCTTGAGCATTAAACAGTTGCCGCCCGGCTTCGTGCGCGAGGTGGCGATCCGCCGCAAATTGCCGCAGCACGGCGAGATCGAACATTGGGTGTTCAGCGATGGCTTGACCCATATCTCGCTGTTCATCGAGCCCATGGCCAAGCCGTTCATGCCGGTCAAAGGCGAGAGCAAACAAGGCATGGTGAACATGCTGGTGCGCCAGGTCGGCGACTATCAGGTGACGGTGCTCGGCGAGGCCCCGTGGTCGGCGGTCGAGGCCATTGCCATGGGGCTGGAGGCGAAGCCTCGATGAGCGAAACCCTGGCGCGTGTCGTGCGGGTGGAAGGGGAGTCGGCCTGGGTCGAAGTCGAAGCGCCCACCTCGTGCGGCGCTTGCGGCGGTCGCGGCTGCGGTTCCAGTTCGGTGTTCGGCCAGTTGTTCCGCGTGCGGCCGGCCAGCTATCCGGTGCACAACGCGATTGCTGCGCAAGTCGGCGATAGCGTGATCGTGGCCGTGGCGGAAGGCGAGCTGCTGCGCTCCGCCTTGCGTGGCTACGGTGTCCCCTTGTTGGCGTTGTTGCTGGGAGCCCTTGTCGGTTCGACGCTGGCCGGCGAGCTTGGTTCTATCGTCGGTGCCCTGCTGGGTTTGGCCTTAGGCGCGGTGACGATCCGTCGCGTTGCGGCGGTGCGGCCCAGCATCGTGCGCCATGGCAGCGCGGAAGATTTTTCTTGTTCAACCAATCAAGCGAGGTAAGTCGTGAGTCAGTGGGTCTTGCGTTTCGTGTTCTTGCTCGGTTTGGCAGGTGTCGTACAGGCAGCGGAGCTACCCGATTTCACCGATATCGTGGACAAGCAGGGGGCGGCGGTGGTCAATATCGCAACCACCCAAGATGTCCGGCGCGGCGAGCGGCGCGGCATGCCGGAGCAGGACGAGATGTTCGAATTCTTCCGCCGCTTCATGCCGCCCGAGGGCCGCGGTTTCATGCCGCCGCGTCACGGTCAGGGCTCGGGTTTTATCGTCAGCGGCGATGGTTATATCTTGACCAACACCCATGTCGTCGACGGTGCCGACGAGGTGGTGGTGAAGCTGAACGATAAGCGCGAATTCCGCGCCAAGGTGATCGGTGCCGATGCGCGCACCGATGTGGCGCTGCTTAAGATCGACACCAAGGGCCTGCCCAAGGTCACGATCGGCGACCCGAATAAGTTGCGTGCCGGCGAATGGGTGCTGGCCATCGGTGCGCCGTTCGGCTTCGAAAACTCGGCCACCGCCGGGATCGTGTCGGCCAAGGGCCGTTCGTTGCCGCAAGAAAACTATGTGCCGTTCATCCAGACCGACGTCGCGGTGAACCCGGGCAACTCGGGCGGGCCCTTGTTCAATCTGAAGGGCGAGGTGGTCGGTATCAACTCGCAAATCCTGTCGCGCTCGGGCGGTTACATGGGGCTGTCGTTCGCGATTCCGATCGATGTGGCGATGGACGTGGCCGAGCAACTGAAGAGCAAGGGCAAGATCAGCCGCGGCCGTCTGGGCGTGACGATCCAAGAAGTGACCGCCGATCTGGCCGAATCGCTGGGCTTGGATACGCCGCGCGGCGCCTTGATCGCCGACGTCGAGCCGGATAGCCCGGCCGACAAGGCCGGCTTGCAGGCCTCGGACATCGTGCTCCAGTTCGACGGCAAACCGGTCAACGCCTCCATCGATCTGCCGCGCCTGGTCGGTGCAACCAAGCCGGGCAGCAAGGTCGCCGTGCAGGTTTGGCGTAGCCGGAAGGCGAAGGATTTCGATATTACCGTCGGTGAATTGCAGGACGATAAGCTGGCCGGTCTGGACAAACCGACCAACAAGGCCGGTCTGGCCGTGCGCGAACTGACGCCCGAGCAGAAGCGTCAACTGGGCGTCAAGTCCGGCTTGCTGGTGCGGGAATCGACCGGCCTGGCGGCGCGGGCCGATATCCGGCCGGGCGACGTCATCCTCAGCGTCGATGGCCGTTCGGTCAACACCAGCCGCGAGTTGGCGCAAGCGCTCACGGTGTCGGGCCGCAAGCTCGTCGCCTTGTCGCTCAAGCGCGGCGACGGCGTGTTGTACGTCGCCTTGCGGCTCGAGCCTTGAACTTCACCCTGTATAGCCGGGCCGGCTGCCCTCTCTGCGAGGACATGGCGGCCGGGCTCGATGCCCTCGGCCTCGATTATGCCGAGGTCGATATCGATCGCGATCCCGAGTTGAAGGCCCGCTACGATTGGGACGTGCCGGTGCTGATGGGGCCGGTCGGTGAGGTCTGCCGGCACTTCTGGAATCCGATAGCGGTGCGTGATTACCTGGCCCGTTTGGGCTAAAATTCGCCGACTTTTCAAATCCTTAATGGAACACGGGCGCAGGCTGCGCCCGTTTGTTTATGCAAAATATCCGTAACTTTTCCATCATCGCCCATATCGACCACGGCAAATCGACCCTGGCCGACCGCCTGATCGAGTTCTGCGGCGGCTTGCAGTCGCGCGAGATGGAGGCCCAGGTGCTCGACTCCATGGATCTGGAGCGCGAGCGCGGCATCACCATCAAGGCCCAGACCGCCGCCTTGCGCTACCAGGCGCGCGACGGTCGGGAATACCGGCTGAACCTGATCGACACCCCCGGCCACGTCGACTTCTCCTACGAGGTGTCGCGTTCGCTCTCCGCCTGCGAGGGTGCGCTGTTGGTGGTCGACGCCTCGCAGGGCGTCGAGGCCCAGACCGTGGCCAACTGCTACACCGCGATCGAGCTCGGGGTCGAGGTGGTGCCGGTGCTGAACAAGATCGACCTGCCCTCGGCCGACCCGGAGCGGGTGATCCAGGAGATCGAGGACATCGTCGGCATCCCGGCCGAGGACGCCGTGCGCTGCTCGGCCAAGACCGGCGTCGGCATCGAGGACGTGCTCGAAGCGGTGATCGCCCGGGTGCCGGCGCCCAAGGGTGACGAGGCCGCGCCGCTCAAGGCCCTGGTCATCGACTCCTGGTTCGACAACTACGTCGGCGTGGTCATGCTGGTGCGCGTGGTCGACGGCGAGCTGAAGGCCAAGCAGAAGATCCGGCTGATGGCGGCCGGCGCCGAATACCCGGCCGAGCAGATCGGCGTATTCACGCCTAAGTCGGTGCCGCGCGAAGTGTTGGCCACCGGCGAGGTCGGCTTCATCATCGCCGGCATCAAGGAACTCAAGCACGCCAAGGTCGGCGACACCGTCACCCTGGCGGCGCAGCCGGCGGCCGAGGCCCTGCCCGGCTTCAAGGAGATCAAGCCGCAGGTGTTCGCCGGCCTGTATCCGGTCGAGTCGCACGACTACGACGGCCTGCGCGATGCGCTGACCAAGCTGCAACTGAACGACGCCAGCCTGTTCTTCGAGCCGGAGACCTCGCAGGCCCTGGGCTTCGGCTTCCGCTGTGGTTTCCTCGGCCTGCTGCACATGGAGATCGTGCAGGAGCGGCTGGAGCGCGAATACGGCCAAAACCTGATCACTACCGCGCCCTCGGTCGAATACGAGGTGATCATGCGCGACGGCACGCTGGTCGAGGTGGAGAACCCGGCCCGGCTGCCCGACCCGTCCAAGATCGAAGAGATCCGCGAGCCGATCATCACCGCCACCATCCTGGTGCCGGAGGATTACCTGGGCAACGTGATGACCCTGTGCAACCAGAAACGCGGCAGCCAGGTCGACATGAAGTACATGGGCCGCCAGGTCATGCTCAAATACGACCTGCCCTTGAACGAGGTGGTGCTCGATTTCTTCGACAAGCTCAAATCCACCTCGCGCGGCTATGCCTCGCTCGACTACGAATTCAAGGAATTCCGCGCCGACGACCTGGTCAAGCTCGACGTGCTGGTCAACGGCGAAAAGGTCGATGCCCTGTCGCTGATCGTGCACCGCTCGACCTCGCAATACCGCGGCCGCGAGCTGGTGTCGAAGATGCGCGAGCTGATCCCGCGCCAGATGTTCGACGTGGCGGTACAGGCCGCCATCGGCTCGCACATCATCGCCCGCGAGACGGTGAAGGCCCTGCGCAAGAACGTGCTGGCCAAGTGCTACGGCGGCGACATCACCCGAAAGAAGAAGCTGTTGGAAAAACAGAAGGAAGGCAAGAAGCGGATGAAACAAGTCGGCAACGTCGAGATTCCGCAGGAGGCCTTCCTGGCCATCCTGCAGGTGGGGGAGAAATAAGATGAACTTCGCTTTGATCCTGTTCGTCGCGCTGGTGGTCACCGGCGGCATTTGGTTGGTCGACAGCCTGGTCACCGGCAAGGGCCGGGCGGCGGACGCCAAGTTGCCGCTTCTGGTCGATTACGCGAAGAGCTTTTTCCCGGTCATCCTGGCCGTATTCGTGTTGCGCTCCTTCCTGGTCGAGCCGTTCAAGATTCCATCCGGCTCGATGCTGCCCACGCTGGAGATCGGCGACTTCATCCTGGTCAACAAATTCCAGTACGGCATTCGGCTGCCGGTGATCAATAAGAAGATCGTCGACATCGACCAGCCCAAGCGCGGCGACGTGATGGTGTTCCGCTACCCGAAGGACCCGTCGCTCGACTACATCAAGCGCGTGGTCGGCCTGCCCGGCGACAAGGTGGAATACCGCAACAAGCATCTGACCATCAACGGCAAGCGCGTAGCGATGGAGCGGGCCGGTGAATACAACTACGTCGGCAGCGGCCTCAATTACATCAACGGCCAGACCTATCACGAGAAGCTCGGCGAGCACCTGCACATCGCGATGGTGCAGGCGGAGGCGCCGTCGGTGCTGCTGCATCAGGTCGACGGCGATTTTCCTTATCGCGACAACTGCACCTACAATGAACAAGGCTTTACCTGCCGGGTGCCGGACGGCTATTACTTCATGATGGGCGACAACCGCGACGCCAGTAACGACAGCCGCTATTGGGGTTTCGTGCCGGACGAGAACATCGTCGGCCGCGCCTTCATGATCTGGTGGAATTTCGGCGAATTCGGCCGCATCGGCCACTTCATCGAGTAGGAGGTCTTATGTCGAATCAGCGGGGCTTCAGTCTGTTGAGCATGATCATGTGGCTCATTACCGCCATCTTTGTCGGCATTCTTGCGCTGCGCATCGTGCCGTCCTACCTCGAGTACTTCTCGCTGAAGAAGATCGTGAAAGAGGTGTCGGCGATGGCGACCTCCGACAGCGTGACCGATGCCGATCTGCGTACCGCTTTCGGCAAACGGTTGGACGTCAACAACATCACCCGGGTCACGCCGCGCGACTTGGCGATCGAACGCGGGCCGCAGGGCACGGTGTTGAAGTTGGCCTATTCCGTGCGCCAGCCGCTGGCCGGGCCGGCCAGCCTGTGTCTCGATTTCGAGGCGCAGGCCAACGCCAAAGCGGGGCAATGACGCTGGACTCGACACACCTCGAAACGCGCGTCGGCCATTGTTTCAGCCAACGCGAGCTG
The DNA here is from genome assembly GCA_021848725.1 of Pseudomonadota bacterium. Taxonomy (GTDB): domain Bacteria; phylum Pseudomonadota; class Gammaproteobacteria; order Burkholderiales; family Thiobacillaceae; genus Sulfuritortus. Next base: position 67,560 of record JAJZTS010000002.1, on the reverse strand, counting down.
CTGCTCCAGGCCCTGACTCACCGCAGCTATGGCGCCAGCAACAACGAGCGCCTGGAGTTTCTCGGCGACAGCGTGCTCAACTGCGTGGTCGGCCTCATGCTGTTCCGCCGCTTTCCGCAATTGCAGGAAGGCCAGCTCTCGCGGCTGCGCGCCAACCTGGTCAACCAGCAAAGCCTGTATGAAGTGGCGCGCGCGCTCGATTTGGGCGGCTATCTGCGCCTAGGCGAAGGCGAGCTGCGCAGCGGCGGCGCCGACCGGCCGTCCATCCTGGCCGATGCGCTGGAATCCATCTTCGGCGCGGTTTTTCTCGATGCCGGCTTCCCGGCGGCGCAGGCCGCCATCGAACGGCTGATGGGGCCGGCGGTCGACGCGATCGACCCGGTCAGCCACGGCAAGGACGCCAAAACGCTGTTGCAGGAATGGCTGCAAGGCCGGCGCAAGGGCCTGCCCGATTACAAGCTGGTCAATGTCGCCGGCCAGGCCCATGCCCAAATCTTCACCGTCGAGTGCCGCATCGAGCAGATGGGCCTGTGCACCCAAGGCAGCGGCGGCAGCCGCAAGGCCGCCGAGCAAGAGGCGGCCAAGGCCGCCTACGCCCGATTGGCGGTGGCATGAGCGCGTTTCGCACCGGCCTGATCGCCGTGGTCGGCCGGCCCAACGTCGGCAAGTCCACCCTGGTCAACCAACTGGTCGGCGCCAAGATCAGCATCACCTCGAGCAAGCCGCAGACCACGCGCGACCGCATCCTCGGCGTGCGCACCCTGAGCGACGCCCAATTCGTCTTCGCCGACACCCCCGGTTTCCAAACCCGCCATCGCAGCGCGCTGAACGCGGCGATGAACCGCACCGTCACCGACACCCTGGCCGACATGGACGCGGTGGTCTGGCTGGTCGAGGCGCTGAAATTCACCGAGGCCGACCAACAGGTGCTCCGGCTCTTGCCCAAAACGCGGCCGGTCATCCTGGTGGTGAACAAGGTCGACCAGGTCGAAGACAAGGCCAAGCTGCTGCCCTTCCTGCAAAGCATGGGTGAGCAGTTCCCGTTCGCCGCCATCGTGCCGGTCTCGGCGCTCAAGCCGGAAGACGCCGACTACCTGCTCGAGGTGCTGAAGCCCTTGCTACCCGAGGCGGCGCCGATGTTCGAGGAAGAGGCGATCACCGATCGCAGCGAACGCTTTCTCGCCGCCGAAATCCTGCGGGAAAAGGTGTTCCGCCTGACCGGCGACGAGATTCCCTACGCCGTGGCGGTGACCGTCGACAAATTCGAGGAAGAGCCGTCGCACCAGGACGCGGCTGAGCGCGGCCTGGTCCGCATCGAGGCCACCATCTGGATCGAGCGCGAGGGCCACAAGCCCATCCTGCTCGGCAAGAAGGGCGAGAAGTTGAAACGCATCGCCACCGAGGCGCGGCAAGACATGGAGCGCCTATTCGGCACCAAGGTCTTCCTCAACTGCTGGGTCAAGGTGAAGGGCGGCTGGACCGATAACATCGGGCTATTGAAGCGTTTCGGCTACGGCTAGCCCACGTGGGTGAATGATGGGCCTATTTCCCTCATCCCAACCCTTCCCCCGGCGGGGGAAGGGCTATGGCACCCTCTCCCATCGGGAGAGGGGCCGGGGGTGAGGGCGAGCGCTTGTATCCCCTTCACGCTGGCTAATTGCCAAGCCTTCGGTAATTTGCGCTTCCTCAATCATGTCTGAGCGCATCGACAACGAAGCCGGCTACGTCCTGCACAGCCGGCCCTACAAAGAGACCAGCCTGCTCATCGAGGCCTTCACCCGCCGCCACGGCCGCATCAGCATCATGGCGCGCGGCGCCCGGCGCGCCCACTCGGCGCTCAAGGCCCGGCTGCTGCCGTTCCAAGCCCTGGCCTTTTCCTGGTTCGGCAAAGGCCCGCTGCACACCCTGCACGATGTCGAATGGCAAGGCGACGGCCGCAGCCTCGCCGGTGCCGGCCTGATGTGCGGCTTCTACCTCAACGAACTCTTGATGCGCCTGCTGCCGCCGGGCGATGCGCACGAGGCGCTGCACGACCGCTACGTGCAGGCGCTGGATGAGCTGATGCAAGGCGACGAGATCGAGCCGGTGCTGCGCCGCTTCGAACTCGCTCTGTTGACTGAATTAGGTTACGCCCAAACCCTCAGCCACCTCGCAACCGGCGCGCCGGTCGAGCCGGACCGGCCCTACGCCTACGCGCTGGACATCGGCGTGGTCGAGGCCAGCCATTCCGACACCCGCTACGCCGGCAAGACCCTGCTCGACATGGCCGCCGGCGACTACAGCGACCCGCGCACCCTGGCCGAGAGCAAGCTGCTGATGCGCCGCCTGCTGGCCCACTACTTGGGTGAGCAGCCGCTGGCGACCCGGCAGTTGTTAATTGATTTGCAGAAGATATAAGACTCGCGGGGCCGGCTTGCCATCCGAGGCAGGCAGGCGTTTAATGGTCAAATTTTTCTGATGCAATGTTCGGCCCCAGAATTGGGCTTTAATGACCGAAAAAATTTGCCTTCTATGCATGCAATGACGATGAAAAGCTATGCTCGAATTGCCTATGTGAGTGTGCTTGTTATTGCCCTCGGAGTTTTCCTGTTTTATCGACGAGTAGATATTCTGGCCGGTAGTTCGTCGACAGTTGATACGCTTGTTGCGGGCGCCTTTCTCGCCCTGTTATTACTCCCGGTATTCCGTGAAGTAACATTAGGAGGCGTTACTCTCAAATCGAGAATTGAGGCGATAGTTCAGCATGAGGTTGGAAGGGTGCAACTTGATGCGCTGAATCGAGTTGCGAGACTGGACTTGCAGATGATGCCAATCTGGGAACGGGAGCATAGTAGTGTCCAGTCAGACTTCATGGCGAAGAAACTTGCGCTATTTGAAGAGAATGTTTCCGAACTTGAACGGCTATGGGCTAGCGCGAGTTTTGATGACAAAGCTCACTATGGTTTGGCGCTCCGTATTCTTTACTGGGAATGGCTTGAAGCTGCACGCAATTTTTGGGCGTCGTCTGCGCCTTACCATGACGTATGGCGCCGAGTTGAAAAAGGGTTTGCAGAGCTTGGGAATATTCCACATATACCATCTCGCTAAAGCCGGCTTACGCAAAGCTCGCATAGGGGGCAATAAGCAAGCAAGCGTAGCCCGGATGGAATGAAATGGAATCCGGGGCCTTGGGGGCTTCTCCTGGATTCCGCTGCGCTACATCCAGGCTACGGGCTTCGCAGGCGCGCGACATCGAGCAGGCGAAGGTGATTGCCAGGGACTGGAAGGAGTAGATCATGGCTGAGAAATTTACCCGGTACGATTCCGCCGAACATCTGAAAACCGACGAGGATATGGCGGCCTATCTGGATGCCTGCCTGCAAGAAGCGGGCGACGACCCGGCTTACATCGCCCATGCCCTGGGCGTGATCGCCCGTGCCCGTGGCATGACCCAGCTTGCGCGCGACACCGGTCTGGCCCGGGAGAATTTATACAAGGCACTTTCCGCCGATGGCAATCCCGAATTCGGCACGATCTTGAAAGTGGTCAAGGCGCTGGGCCTCAAGCTTCACGCAGAGGCCGCTTAAGCGCGTTTTTATTGTTTCAGATTTGGAATCCAGCATGATCAAACTCGGCGTCAACATCGACCACGTGGCCACCCTGCGCCAGGCGCGCGGCACGGCTTACCCCAGCCCGGTGCAGGCGGCGCTGATGGCGGAGACGGCGGGGGCGGATTCGATCACTCTGCATCTGCGTGAGGATCGCCGGCATATCCAGGACGCCGACGTGCATATCCTGCGCCAGTGCTTGCAGACCCGGATGAATCTGGAGATGGCGGTGACCGAGGAGATGATCGCCATCGCCTTGGCAGTCAAACCCCAAGACGTCTGCCTGGTGCCGGAGCGGCGGCAGGAGTTGACCACCGAGGGCGGGCTGGACGTGGCCGGCCAGCTCGACCGGGTGCGCGATGCTTGCCAGCGCCTGGGCGCGGCCGGCATTCGGGTGTCGCTGTTCATCGATGCGGAACCGAAGCAGCTGGACGCGGCCAAGGCGGCCGGGGCGCCGGTGGTGGAGATCCATACCGGCCGTTTCGCCGAGGCGCACACCGAGGCCGAGGCGGCGGCCGAGCTGGCGCGCATCCGCACGGCGGTGGCGCACGGTTTGAAATTGGGCGTGCAGGTCAACGCCGGCCACGGCCTGCACTATCACAACGTGCACGCGGTCGCGGCGATTCCCGGCGTGGTGGAACTGAACATCGGCCACGCCATCGTCGCCCAGGCCTTGTTCGTCGGCTGGGCCGCGGCGGTGGCGGAGATGAAGCGGCTGATGGTGACGGCGGTTTAAGCGGCTGCCGGCGGGGTATTGGTCGGCTCGGCCTGATCCATTGCCGCCAGTTGGTCGTTGAACTCCGATGCCCAGTTCAGTGCGGCGACTTGCTTGGCGTTGATTTGCTGGCTGTCGAGGCCGCAGGTTTTGGCCAATTCTTCGATGGCGCCTTCGTAGCCTTTTTCGCAAGCGATGGCCAAGCTCAGGTAGTTGCCCAATTTGCCGCCGCGGTTGAGCAGGGCGTCGACCACCGGGTCGGGCAGGGCGAGTTTCTGCAGGGCATCGGCCAGCGGCATATGGAACAAGGCGTCGATCAGGGACAGCAGGCCGACCAGGAAGGCCTGCTCGCATTCGGCCCGCGTGCAATGTTCTTGCGCCAGCAATTCGACCAGGCGGGCGCGGACGAAGGCGGTCTCGCGCAAGGCCACATCCAGGTCGTCCGCCTTGCTGCTGCTCAGCAGCATCAGGGTGAGCCACTGGCGCAGCCCCTCGCGGCCGAGCAGGACCATGGCATGTTCGAGCGAATCGAATTTTTTGTTCAGGCCGAAGGCGGCCGAGTTGACATAGCGCAGCAGGCGGTAATACAGGCTCAGGTCCTGGCCGGCGATGCGCGCCATCTGCTTGAAGTCGATGTCTTCTTCCGCGATGTGGCCGATCAACTCCAGGATCACGGCCCGGCTGGTGTCGATGCGGGGTTGGCCCCATTCCCGCGTGCTGGTCAGGTAGTTGCCTTGGAAGAACTGGAAGGCGAGCTTGCGGCAGGCATCGAGCAACTCCAGTGAATCGATATTGCGCACGATCATCGGCACGTTGGGGAAGGCCGCATGGCAATGTTTCTGCCGTTCCAGCAGCCAAATCGGGTCGCCACCCTTGGCGTCGAGGTGCAGGTAATTGGCAAAGGCCAGCAGCGGGGCGAGCGGGCCTTGCTCCAGGGCCTGGTCGAAGGCCAGGGCATAGCCTTTGCCTTGCAGTTCGGCCACCCGCTCGCGCAGGGCCTGTATTTGCTCGCCGGCGAGGGGCTCGGTCGGCAGGGTGACGAGCAACACCAGATTGTCGGCCGGCAGTTGCTCGATCTGGGGGTGGTTGAGCGACAGGGGGTGCAGGGGGATGAAGGTCAGCCGGCGATGAATGAACATCGTGGCGCGGCCTTGAACGAGTTTGTCCAAGAGCAGTGCATCGCAGACCAGGGGCGAGCTGCCCGGCGATTGCTTGATCTGAAATTCGTAGCCGACGACCGCCAGTTGGCGATTGAGGATTGCCGACCGGCCAAGAAAATTGGTGGCGGTGGTGCTGGCGGTAGCGGCTTCGGCAATGCTTTGAGTGGCGATTTCGGGTGCGGCCTGCGGCATGCCCATACCCTGGCGGCTGTGGCTCGGCGCCGGTTTCTTGCCTAGTAACTTCATCAGCCATTGCAACATGGTTTCTCCAGCAGGGCGGGCTCGATTGGATATGCAGCTCGAAGTTTAAACCACTCCCAGCGATAACTCAGCCGCCGACAGGCCCTCCGGCACGCCGCGCAAGATCACGATGTCGCCGGCCTGCAGAACGGTGTCGGCATCGGGGTCGGAACCGCGGATGCCGTGGCGGCGCACAGCGACCACCGTGACGCCGAGTGCTTCCAGCTTGAGTTCGCCCAGGGTCTTGCCGACGCAGCGCATCTTGGGCTCGATGTGCAAGGGCAGCAGGCGCTCTTGTGCGCTCTCGGCGTTGTCGCTCTCATCCAGGCCCGAGAAGAAGCCGCGCAGCGAGCTGTAACGATGCTCCCGCATCTGGCGGATGCGCTTGAGCACGGTGCCTAGCGGCACGCCGGCCATGAGCAGGGTCTGCGAGCCGAGCATCAGCGCGCCTTCGAGCACCTCGGGCACCACCTCGGTGGCGCCGGCCTCTTTCAGTCGGTCGAGGTCGTTCTCGTCGATGGTGCGCACGATCACCGGCATGCCCGGCTTGAGCTGCTTGATCGCGGCCAGGACCTTGAGCGCCGCATTGGCGTCGGCAAAGGTGATCGCGACCGCGCGGGCGCGGCGGATACCGGCGGCCATCAGTACCTCGGTTCGGGTCGAGTCGCCGAACACCACGTTGTCGCCCGCGGCCACGGCGGCGGCGACGCGGGCCGGGTCGTCGTCCAGCGCCATGAACGGTACGTTCTCGGTCTCCAGCATGCGGGCCAGGCCCTGGCCGTTGCGGCCATAGCCGCAGAGGAGGACGTGGCCGGATACGCCGAAGCTCTTGACCGCGATGGCATGCACGTCTTGCGCCCGCTGCATCCATTCGCCGCCGGTCAGCCGGCGCACGATGAGGTGGCTGTATTGCACCAGGATCGGCGCCGCGATCATCGACAGCATCATCGCGGCGAGCACGGTCTGCTCGGTGTCGGGGGTGATCAGGCCGTATTTGCCGGTCAAGCCGAGCAGGACCAGGCCGAACTCGCCGCCTTGGGCGAGGCCGAGGCCGGTGCGCAAAGCGGCATGCAGCGGCACGCGCCAGGCCCAGGCCAGGGCCGAGATCAGGGCGAACTTCACGCCGATCAGCGCCGTGGTGGCCAGCAGCAGGCCGCCCCAATGCTGGGCCACCAGGTGCAGGTCGAGCAACATGCCGACCGAGATGAAGAACAGGCCCATCAGCACGTCGCGGAAGGGCCGGATGTCGCTTTCCACTTGATAGCGGTATTCGGTCTCCGAGATCAGCACGCCGGCGACGAAGGCCCCCAGCGCCAGCGACAGGCCGGCCATGTCGGTGGCGTAGGCGAGGCCGAGGGTGATGAACAGCACGTTGAGCATGAATAGCTCGGTCGATTTGCGCTTGGCCACCAGATGGAACCACGGCCGCAGCAGCCTTTGCCCGAGCATCAGGATCAGGCCGAGCACGATGGCGGCCTTGACTCCGGCTCGAATCAGTTCGCCGCTCATGTCGCTGCCCGAGGCCAGCGACGGGATGAAGATCAAGAGCGGCACCACGGCCAGGTCTTGGAACAGCAGCGCACCGAGGATCAGCTTGCCGTGGGTTTGCTCCAATTCGTTCTGGTCGGCCAGCAATTTGCTGACGATGGCGGTGGACGACATCGCCAGCACGCCGCCCAGGGCGACCCCGGCCGCCCAGCCCAGGCCCAGGGCCAGGCCGGCGGTCAGGCCGAACAGCATGGACAAGACCACTTGCAGGCCGCCGAAGCCGAAGACCTGGAAGCGCATGACCCGCAGCTTGCTCAGGGAGAATTCGAGGCCGATGGAGAACATCAGGAAGACCACGCCGAACTCGGCCAGGTGCCGGGTCTCTTCGGGGTTGGGCGCCAGGCCCAGGGCGGACGGACCGGTGATGACGCCGATCGCGATATAGCCCAGTAGCGCCGGCAGGTTCAGTGCGCGAAACAGGGCGCTCGCCAGCACGGCGGCGGCGAGCAGGAAGACGATCAGGCCCAGTGTGGTGTGCATGCTTGGGGGGTATCCGGCTTGTCGTTATACTAACGGCCTATTCCAGCAGGGCTGCGCTCGACGCGGCGATTGCTGAATTTCGGCCCTCGATTCCATTATGACATTGCCCGCCAATACTAACGAACAGATACTCGCCAACGCGCGCCGCACCCTAGAGATCGAGGCCACGGCCGTCACGGCCCTGGGGACTCGGCTCGACGGCGCCTTCGTGCGCGCGGTGCACATGATCCTCGATTGCCGGGGCCGCGTGGTGGTCAGCGGCATGGGCAAGTCCGGCCATGTCGCCGGCAAGATCGCGGCCTCGCTCGCCAGCACCGGTACGCCGGCCTTCTTCGTGCATCCGGCCGAGGCCAGTCACGGTGACCTGGGCATGATCGCCGGCGGCGACGTGGTCATCGCGCTGTCCAATTCCGGCGAGAGCCCGGAGTTGGTGTCCATCGTGCCGCTGATCAAACGGCGCGGCGCCGGCCTGATCGGCATGACCGGCAACCCGGCCTCGACCCTGGCGCGCGAGTCGGATGTTCATCTCGATGCCAGCGTGGCGATGGAGGCCTGCCCGCACAACCTGGCGCCGACCGCCAGCACCACGGCCGCCCTGGCCCTGGGCGATGCCTTGGTGGTGGCCTTGTTGTCGGCGCGCGGCTTCACCGCCGAGGACTTCGCCCGCACTCACCCCGGCGGCTCGCTCGGCCGGCGGCTGCTGGTCCACGTGCGCGACATCATGCACAGCGGCGCGGCCTTGCCCGTGGTGCCGCAGACGGCCAATATGAAAGAGGCCTTGCTCGAGATGACCCGCAAGGGCCTGGGCATGACCGCGGTGGTCGAGGCCGACGGCCGCTTGCTCGGCGTGTTCACCGACGGCGATCTGCGCCGTTGCCTGGATCGCGGCGTGGATATGCAGACCACCGGCATCGCCGAGGCGATGACGCGCAACCCGATCACGGTGTCGCAAGACGCGCTGGCCGCCGAGGCCGTGCATCTGATGGAAGCGCGCAAGATCAACGGCGTGCTGGCGCTGGACGAGGCAGGGCGCCTGGTCGGCGCCTTGAACATGCACGACCTGTTGCGGGCGGGGGTGGTATGAGTTTGGACGAGGTCCTGCAGCGTGCCCGCAAGGTGAAGATGCTGATCTTCGACGTGGACGGCGTGCTGACTGATGGCAGTTTGTTCTACGGCGACGACGGCGAGGAATACAAGGCCTTCAATTCGCGCGATGGTCACGGCATCAAGATGCTGAAGGCCGCCGGGGTCGAGGCCGGCATCATCACCGGCCGCACCTCCAGCGTCGTCATGCATCGCGCCAAGAATCTGGGCATCACCCGCATCTTTCAGGGGGCCGACGACAAGCTGCACGTCTACCAACGGCTGCTGACCGAGACCGGGCTCCAGCCGGAAGAGACCGGCTATATGGGTGACGACGTGGTGGATTTACCGGTGCTCAAGCGTTGCGGCCTGGCCATTACCGTGCCCGATGCGGCGGCCTTGGTCGTCGAACGCGCGCACTATGTCACCCAGGCCCATGCCGGCCGCGGCGCCGCACGCGAGGCCTGCGAACTGATCATGCGCGCCCAGGGCACTTGGGAGGCGCAGTTGGCCCAGTACGATCGATGAACGCCCGATTGGTGTCCTGGACGCCGTTGATCGTGGTCTCTGTGCTTGCGGCGCTGACCTTTTGGCTGGATCGCGTGGTGCAGATCACCCCTTGGGTCGACACCCGGGGGTTCGCGCACGACCCGGATTACATCGTCGAAAACTTCAAGGCGATGGCCTTCGACCGCCAGGGCCGGCCCTGGCACCAACTCGAGGCCGCGCGCATGACGCACTATATGGACGACGACACGACTCGCCTGGACCGCCCGGTCTATACCCAATATTCAGCCGAGCGTCCGCCGGTGACCGTGCATTCGCAGCGCGCGCTGGTGACGCCGGACGGCAGCAACGTGTATTTTCTCGACGATGTGCAACTGCGGCGCGCCGCCGACGGCAGTCGGGCGCCGATGGTGATGAGCACCGCGTTCTTGCAAGTGACGCCCGATGCCCACCGTATCCAGACCGATCGGGCGGTAACGGTGCAGCAAGCCGGTTCGTCCATTCAAGCCGGGGCGATGCTGGCCGAGGGCGAGGACCCGATCGTCCGCTTTAGTAAGAAAGTGAAGAGTGTCTATGAACGCAGCCGCTAAATCGACCGGCCTTGCCGCCGCTATCTTGGCACTGGCCGTTGCCTGGCCGGCGCATGCCGAAAAGGCGGACCGCGAGCGGCCGGTCAATATCGAATCGGACACCTTGCGGGTCGACGATGCCAACAAAACCGCAGTCTACGAAGGCAATGTGGTGCTGACCCAGGGTACCTTGTTCATGACGGCCGACCGGCTGGACGTGCGCCAGGACGACAAAGGCTTCACCTCCAGCGAGGCCTATGGCCTGAACAAGCCGGTCTTTTTCCGGCAAAAACAGGAAGCGAAGGATCAATACATCGAAGGCATGGGCAATCGCATCGAATACGACGCGGCGAACGATGTCGTCAAATTGATCGGCAGTGCGCGGGTTAAGCGTGGCGACGAGGAAGTGCGCGGCAATCTGATCGTATATGACGCCAAGACCGAGACCTACCGTGCCGTCGGCACGACCAAGGAAGGCGGCAACGGCCGCGTGCGCGCGGTGATCAAGCCCAAGCAGAAGGATGCATCCGGTAAGGGCGAGGCCAAGCCATGAGTCTGTTGCGCGCCGAAGGGTTGCGTAAGCGTTACAAGACCCGCCAGGTCGTGCGCGACGTTTCGCTCGAGGTCAAGAGCGGTGAGGTGGTCGGTCTGCTCGGCCCCAACGGCGCCGGCAAGACCACGTGTTTCTATATGGTGGTCGGCCTGGTGCGGGCCGATGGCGGCCGCATCAGCCTGGACGCTGCCGATGTGACCCACATGCCGGTATATCAGCGCGCGCGCATGGGCTTGGGTTATTTGCCGCAGGAGGCCTCGATCTTCCGCCGCCTGTCGGTGGCCGACAATATCGCCGCGGTGCTGGAGTTGCACGGCTACGACGAGGCGGGCGTGCGCGAACATCTGGAATACCTGCTCGAAGACCTGAACATCATCCACTTGCGCGACGCCCTGGCCACCGGCCTGTCCGGCGGTGAGCGGCGACGGGTCGAAATCGCCCGGGCCTTGGCGATGCAGCCGCGCTTCGTACTGCTCGACGAACCGTTTGCCGGGATCGACCCGATTTCCGTGCTCGACATCCAAAAGATCATCCGTTTCTTGACCGAGCGCGAGATCGGCGTCTTGATCACCGACCACAATGTGCGCGAAACCCTCGGTATCTGCGATCGGGCCTATATCATCAACGAAGGCCAAGTGCTAGCCACCGGCAATCCTGACGAGATTATTTATAATGACGAGGTCAGGAAGGTTTACCTTGGTGAACACTTCCGGTTGTAACATCCACCGCAATCCTTTATCGAGACGGCTTGAGCAGTGAAGCAAAGCCTCCAACTCCGACTCAGCCAACAGCTGACGCTGACCCCTCAGTTGCAGCAATCCATTCGCCTGCTGCAACTCTCCACGCTTGAGCTGCAACAAGAGATCGGCCAGGCCTTGCAAGAAAACCCCCTGCTGGAGCGCCTGGATAGCGACGAGGGGGCGGAGTACGAAACGCAGGAGACGGCGGAGCAGCCCAGCCAGGAGTCGGACGAGATCTATACCGAACTGGCCTGGGGTGAACGCGGCGTCGCCGGGGCATCGAGTGGCGAGGACGACGATGAGCTCGGTTTCCAGCAGATCGACGCCAGTCAGGCTGGCCTGCGCCAGCATCTGCTCAATCAACTGTCCTTGACCCCGATCGGCGAGCGCGACCGCCAACTGGTCTCGATGCTGATCGATGCCCTGGACGAGGACGGCTACCTGACGGCCAGCCTCGATGAGCTGGCGACCCTGCTGCCGGATGAAGAAGAGCGCGATCCGGTAGAACTGGATGCGGCGCTCAAGCTGTTGCAGAGCTTCGACCCGGTTGGCGTCGGCGCGCGCGATCTGTCCGAGTGCCTGCTATTGCAATTGAATGCGCTGCCGGCCGATACGCCGTGGCTGGCCGAGGCCAAGAAGCTGGCGCGCGACGGCCTCAAGATGCTGGCCGAACACGAGTATGGCAAGCTGAAAAAATGGCTGGGCATTACTTCCGATGCCGATTTCCAGGCGATCCGGGCGCGGATCACCGAATTGAATCCGCGCCCGGGCGCACGTTATGCCGAGAGCGGCGCCCAATATGTGGTGCCGGACATCCTGGTGCGCAAAGTGCGCGGCCAATGGCAGGCCACGCTCAATGCCGAGGTCATGCCCAAGCTGCGCATCAACGAGATGTACGCCAATATCCTGCGCCAGAACCGCGGCGGCGGGAACCTGCAAACCCAGTTGCAGGAGGCGCGCTGGCTGATCAAGAACGTGCAGCAGCGGTTCGAGACCATCCTGCGCGTGGCCCAGGCCATTGTCGAGCGTCAGCGTCTGTTTTTCGACCATGGCCCGACCGCGATGCGGCCGATGGTGCTGCGCGAGATCGCCGACCAGCTCGAACTGCACGAGTCGACCGTATCGCGCGTGACCACGCAGAAATATATGCTGACGCCGCGCGGCTTGTTCGAATTCAAATATTTCTTCTGCAGTTCGGTCGGGACCGAAGAGGGCGGTGCGGCGTCCAGCACCGCGATCAAGGCCTTGATGAAGCAGGCCTTCGATGCGGAGGACAGAGGGCATCCGCTATCCGACAGCGCGGTATCGACTATGCTGAGCAAACAAGGCTTTGTCGTGGCGCGCCGTACCGTCGCCAAGTACCGCGAGCAAATGCAGGTTCCGCCCGCCAGCCAGCGCAAATCGCTATGAGCTGCCATCAGATAGGGTAGTCGTTATGAATCTCATATCCCCCCTGTTGAAACTTGACAACGTGTTCGCCGATTTCGAGACGAACAGCCGCAAGCGCCTATTCGAGCATGCGGCGCAGACGTTCCAGGCCAGCATGGGGGTTTCCGCCGCCGAGGTGTTCGACAGCCTGTTGTCGCGGGAAAAACTGGGTTCGACCGCACTGGGTTATGGCATTGCGATTCCGCACGGCCGGATCAAGGGTTTGAAGGAGACGAGTTGCGCCTTCATTCGTTTGAAACACCCGATCGATTTCGATGCGCCGGATGGCATGCCAGTGGACTTGGTGTTCATCCTGTTGGCGCCGGCGGCGGCTACCGATCTGCATTTGCAGATATTGGGCGAATTGGCTCAGATGTTCAGCGATAAGGCCATGCGTGATCAAATGCGCGCTGCGCCCGATGCGGCCGCCCTGCACAAGTTGATTTGCGAATGGATGCCTTGATTCCACACCTTACCGTTCGTGAACTCTACGAACAGGCGCGCGGGCAGCTCGCTATCGATTGGGTGGCCGGGCGCGGCGGCGGCGGCCGGCTGTTGGCCTCGGACGCGGTGGACAAGTCCGCCTTTGCGCTGATCGGCTATTTCAATCTGGTTCACCCCAACCGCATTCAAGTGCTCGGCAATGCCGAAATGGGCTATTTGCGCGGGCTGCCGGCCGAGGGACAAAGCCAGGCGATCAGTAATTTGCTGGCCACCGAATTGGCCATGGTGGTGGTCGCCAACGGCGAGCAGCCACCGGCCGCGCTGATCGAGATGGCCGAACAGCGCGAGATACCGGTTTTCGCTTCGCCGGAATCCAGCGCGGCACTGATCAAGATATTGCAGCACGTGATCGGCCAGGCCCTGGCGCCGTCGGTGAGCCTGCATGGCGTCTTCCTCGAAGTCTCCGGTCTGGGGGTGCTGATCACCGGCGAGCCGGCCACCGGCAAGAGCGAATTGGCCTTGGAGTTGATCAGCCGCGGCCACCGCCTGGTCGCCGACGACATCCTCGAGGTCTATGCCATCTCCCCGGATACCCTGGAGGGCCGTTGCCCGACCTTGCTGCGCGGCTTCATGGAGGTGCGCGGCCTGGGGGTGATCGACGTGCGCCGGCTGTTCGGCGAGACGGCAGTCAAATTCAAGAAGAACCTCAAACTGATCGTGCATCTGACCCCGGCCGAGCAATGGCAGGAGGTCGATCGGCTCGCGATTCAGGCCAGCAGCGAAGTCGTGCTCGGCGTCGAAATTCCCAAGGTGAGCATCCCGCTGGCGGTGGGGCGCAATCTGGCGGTACTGGTCGAAGTGGCCGTGCGCAACCACATCCTCAAACAGCATGGCATCAACAGCACCGAAGAATTCATCGGCCTGCAGCAGCAGGCCATGCGCGGCGGCGAGGAGTCATAGCGAGCATGCGCCTGGTCGTCATCACCGGCCTGTCCGGCTCCGGCAAGAGCGTGGCGCTGAGGTTGCTCGAAGACGCGGGTTTTTATTGCATCGACAACCTGCCGGCCGTGCAACTGCCGGAGACGGTGAACTATTTGGAGCAGCAGGGCATTCAGGATGCCGCCGTCAGTGTCGACGCGCGCAGCGGTGCCTGCCTGGAACGCATGCCGGAGATGCTGGCGGCACTGCGCACGCGCGTGGATTTGCGCATCCTGTTCCTCGATGCGGCCGATGCCGAGCTGGTGCGGCGTTTTTCCGAGACGCGGCGGCGCCATCCACTGAGCACGGGCGAGCGTTCGTTGGAGGAGTGCCTGCGCGAGGAGCGCGATCTGCTGGCCGATCTGGCGGGGCAGGCCTACCGCCTCGATACCAGCGACCTGTCGGCCAACGCCTTGCGCGCCTGGGTGAAGGACTGGCTGGCTTTGAGCGGTGTCAATTTCACCTTGGTCTTCGAATCGTTCGGCTTCAAGCATGGCATCCCGCTCGATGCCGATTTGGTATTCGATGTGCGTTGCCTGCCCAATCCGCATTACGACTTGGCCTTGCGGCCACAAACGGGTCAGGACGCCGCCGTCGTGGCCTTTTTGGAGGCGCAGCCGGCTGTGGGCGACATGCTGGCGGATATCTACGCCTACGTGAACAAATGGCTGCCGGCCTATATCCAGGACAACCGGGCCTATTTCACGGTCGCCTTAGGCTGCACCGGCGGCCGGCATCGCTCGGTCTATTTCGCCGAAACCCTGGCGCGTCGGTTTCCACATCTCCAGCAAGTGCTGGTGCGGCATCGGGGGCTGACTTGAAAACGCATTTTGGGCAGAGCCCAAAATGCGTTTCGGCGGAGGCTAATGCCGGCGCAGCCGGCGTTAAGCGCAGCGGCCGTAGCCAAGCGGTGCAATGGATTTATCCTGGCGACTGGCTCATTGTGTTGGCGGGCTTGGCACTGGTGGCCGGCCTGTTTTTGCGCGCCCCGGCGGTGGCCGACCGGGTGACGATCAGGCAGTCGGGCCAGCCCTTTCTGGAAGCCGGTTTGCGCATCGACCGGCTGATTGCGGTGCCGGGGCCGTTGGGCACGACGCAAGTCGAGATTCATGGCGGTCGGGTACGGATCAAGGCCGACCCGAGCCCGCGCCAGCTATGCGTGAAGCAGGGCTGGCTGCAGGCGGGCGAGGCGGCGGTCTGCCTGCCCAATCGGGTCAGCGTGGAATTGGGCAGGGCGGCTTATGACAGCCTCAACTATTGAACTGCGGGCGAGCCTGGAAGACCGCCGCATCGCCGCGCTGGCGGCGGCCGGCATCGGCCTGACCCTGGCCGAGGCGGCCATCCCTTTACCCATCCCCGGCATCAAGCCCGGCCTGGCCAACATCGTCACGCTGCTGGTGCTGTATCGCTTCGGTTGGCGCGCGGCGGCCTGGGTTTCGCTGTTGCGCATCGTCGCCGGGGCGTTGTTTCTCGGCACCTTTCTAACGCCGACCTTCGTCCTGAGCCTGACCGGTGGTCTAGCCAGCTTGCTTGTGTTGGCCGCCGCCATCCGCTTGCCGCAAGCTTGGTTCGGCCCGGTCGGTTTGTCGCTGCTGGCGGCCTTTGTCCATATCGCTATGCAATTGGCGGTGGTCGATCTTTGGTTGATGCCGCACGTCAGCCTGCAAGGCCTGTTGCCGTGGTTTCTCACCGCGGCCTGGCTGACCGGTTTGGCCAACGGCCTGATTGTCGCGCGCATGATGAACCTGCCCCAGCCTGAATGTCGCCGGGAGGTGGCCGCATGACGCCCAAGCGCATTGCCTTGGCCTGGACCGGCGCATCGGGCATGGCCTATGGCCTGCGCTTGCTCGAATGCCTGTTGCAGGCCGGCTGCCGGGTCGAGTTGCTGGTCTCGTCGGCGGCGCGCATTGTCGCCAAGCAAGAGTTGGACATCGTGTTGCCGAGCGACACGGCCGAGTTGGCCGGGCAATTGAGCGCGCGCTTCGCCGGGCACGGCGGCGAATTGCTCGCCTACGGCAAGGAGGAGTGGTTCGCCCCGGTCGCTTCCGGTTCCAACCCGGCCGATGCGATGATCGTCTGCCCCTGCACCATGGGCAGCCTTGCCGCCATCGCCCAGGGCCTGGCCGACAACTTGATCGAGCGCGCGGCCGACGTGATGTTGAAGGAAAAGCGGCCGTTGATCCTGGTGCCGCGCGAGACGCCGTTTTCGCTGATCCATCTGCGCAACATGACGCAACTGGCCGAAGCCGGCGCCACGATCCTGCCGGCCAATCCCGGTTTCTACCATCGGCCGCAGTCGGTCGCGGCGGTGGTCGATTTCATCGTCGCCCGCGTGTTGGATCAGGTCGGCGTGCCGCATCGATTGCTGCAACGCTGGGGCGAGGTCGGCGCGGGCTGATGGAACTGCCGCTGTTCCCGCTCAACACCCTGCTCTTGCCGGGTGGGCATTTGCGGCTCAAGGTGTTCGAGCCGCGCTACCTCGATCTGGTCAGCGCCTGTCTGCGCGGCGGCGATCCCTTCGGTATCTGCCTGATCAAGTCCGGCTCCGAGGTGGGCGAGGCGGCCGAGCCCGAGCAGGTCGGCACCCTGGCCCATATCCGCAAAGCCGACATGCACGAGCCGGGTGTGTTCGATATCGATGTCGAGGGCGGCGACCGTTTCCGTATTCAGTCCACGCGGGTCGGCCCCAATCGCTTGCTGATCGGCGAGGTCGAGCTGTGGCCAGCCGAATCGAACGCGCCGGTGCCCGAGCACTGTGCCGCTTGTCTACGTTTGCTGCGGCGTATGGCCGAGGAATTGCCGGAGTTGGAACTGAGACCGGTGCGCGACGAGGTGGCGTGGGTCGGTCATCGCCTGGTCGAGCTGCTGCCGTTTGAGATGGCCGTGCGCCAGGCCATGCTGGAACTTGACGACCCGGTGCGGCGCCTGGAGATCATCGTCGAATTCGTGCGCGATCATGGCTGGCAAGACGACAAATAAAGGGGAAATGGCATGGCGAAATTTTTCGAGGCGTTGAATCCGGAGCAAATCGAGTTCATCGGCCGGCAAAAGATCTTTTTCGTCGCGACGGCGCCGCATGCCGGCCGGGTCAACGTGTCGCCCAAGGGCATGGACAGCCTGCGCGTGCTGGGGCCGAAGACGGTGGCCTATCTCGACCTTACCGGTAGCAGCGCGGAAACCGCCGCCCACATCCGCGAGAACGGCCGGCTTACCCTGATGTGCTGCGCCTTCGATGGCGAGCCTTTGATCCTGCGCCTATACGGCCAGGGTGAGGTGGTGCGGCCGGAACTGCCAGCCTGGGCCGAACTCAAGTCCAGGTTTCCCGATCTCCTCGGCGCGCGCCAGATCATCCTGCTGCACATCGATTCGGTGCAGACCTCGTGCGGCTTCGCCGTGCCCTATTTCGATTTCGCCGGCGAGCGTAGCCTGCTGCTCGATTGGGCCGAGAAGAAGGGGGCGGCGGGTCTGCGCGACTATCGCCAGCAGAAGAACCGGCTCAGCATCGACGGCCTGCCGACCGGTTTGGGCGACGAACAGGCCGACGCCGTATAATCCGGCCCGTGTTGTTGGAGATGCCTACCATGCTGCCCATTCCAGACAATCTGATCATCCAATTCGACAAGGCCTTGCGCACGGTGTTCGCCCAGGCCCATAGCCGCCGCCCCTATCCCGATGCCGAGCTGCCCGAGGCCGAGCTGAGCGAGGCGGAAAAACGCCATGCCGCCGGGTTGATGCGGGTGAATCACAGCGGCGAGGTCTGCGCCCAGGCCTTGTATCAGGGCCAGGCCCTGACCGCGCGCGACCCCGAGGTACAGCGTGCGCTGCAAGAGGCGAGCGCCGAAGAAACCGAACACTTGGCTTGGTGCGAACGTCGCTTGGAGGCATTGGGCAGCCACAAGAGCCTGCTCAACCCCTTGTGGTATGCCGGCTCGTTCACCCTCGGCGCCATCGCCGGCGCCTTGGGCGATAAGTGGAACCTGGGCTTTCTGGCCGAGACCGAGCGCCAGGTCGAAGGCCACCTGAATGGCCATCTGGATACGCTGCCGGCGCAAGACGCCAAGAGCCGCGCTGTCGTCGAGCAAATGAAGGCGGATGAAATCAAACACGCCGAAACCGCCGTCGCGCACGGCGGCGTGCCGCTACCTTTGCCGGTGAAACTGGCGATGCAGGCGACCTCGAAGATATTGACCCACACCGCCTACAGAATTTAAAAATGGCCTTCGCAGAAAACCTCGCCGCCTTGCCTGCTGCCGACCATCTGGCGCGCATCGAACTGACCGCGGCCAACGGCGTGATGGAGGTGATCGAGAACAAGCCGGGTAGCGCCGGTTCGGTGCGGGTCTATGCCTACCTGGCCGGCAAGCACGGCGCGATCGATGCCGCCGCGGCGGCAGAGGGCTTGGTGCTCTATGCGGAGCACACTGCGGATGCGCGCGCCAATCCCGGTAAGCACCCCAATATTGACCGCCTTTTTGCCGTGGCGGCCAGCCAGGGCAATTACGCGGTGAAGACCTACTCGGCCTAAGGATTGAGTCGTCATGCCCGCGGAAGCGGGAATCCATAACAACGTTTCCGGAACTCCTGGATTCCCGCTTCCGCGGGAATGACATAAAAACGATTTAAGCCGTTTCTTCGATAATCTCGAAGTCGTGCGTCACCTCGGCGGTCTTCGCCAGCATGATCGTGGCCGAGCAGTATTTCTCGGCCGATAGCTTGATCGCCCGCTCCACCGTCTCGGCCTTCAGGTTGCGGCCGCGCACGATGAAGTGCATGTTGATCTTGGTGAACACCTTGGGGTGATCGTTGGCCCGGTCGGCCTCGAGCACCACCTCGCAGCCGGTCACGTCCTGCCGGCTCTTCTTCAGAATCATGATGACGTCGACCGAGGTGCAGCCGCCGGCGCCCAAAAGCAGCATCTCCATCGGCCGGGGGCCGAGATTGCGGCCGCCGATGTCGGGCGCGCCGTCCATCACGACGGCGTGGCCGCTGTCGGTTTCGCCCATGAAGCAGACGTCTTCGATCCATTTCACGCGGGTTTTCATGCATCCTCCTCGAGTTTTGGGGGCCGTTGCCCAGGTTTGGCGGGGTGACAGCCAGCGCGCCGCTATTATCCAGTTATTGTCTTTTGCGTAAATCGGGTTTGACAGGACTTTGAAATATTGCATACAATCCGCGTCTTTCCGCGTTTGACCCTTGGAAAACAACATGAAAACCTTTTCTGCCAAGCCGCTCGAAGTCGTGCACGACTGGTATGTCGTGAATGCCGACGACAAGGTGCTCGGTCGCCTGGCGAGCGAGATCGCCCGTCGTCTGCGCGGCAAGCACAAGGCCATTTATACCCCGCACGTGGACACCGGCGATTTCATCGTCGTGGTCAATGCCGACAAGATTCGCGTGACCGGTAACAAGGCCCTGGACAAGACGTATTACCGCCACTCCGGTTTCCCCGGCGGCATCTACGAGACCAACTTCAAGGACATGCAGGCCAAGCACCCTGGCCGTGCCCTGGAGAAGGCCGTCAAGGGCATGCTGCCCAAGGGCCCGCTGGGCTACGCCATGATCAAGAAGCTGAAGGTCTATGCCGGCGGCGAGCATCCCCATGCCGCCCAGCAGCCCAAAGCTCTGGAAATTTAAGGATTAAGTCATGATCGGTGACTATTACTACGGCACTGGGCGTCGCAAGAGCTCCGTCGCTCGCGTCTTCATCAAAGCTGGCAAGGGCCAGATCGTCGTCAACGGCAAACCGGTCGACCAATACTTCGCTCGCGAAACCGGCCGCATGGTCGTGCGTCAGCCCCTGGTGCTGACCGAGAAGGAAGGCACCTTCGACATCATGGTGAACGTCGACGGCGGCGGCGAATCCGGCCAAGCCGGTGCGGTGCGCCACGGCATCACCCGCGCGCTGATCGAATACGATCCGGGCCTGAAGAGCGTGCTCAAGCATGCCGGTCTGGTCACCCGCGATGCCCGCGAGGTCGAGCGTAAGAAGGTCGGTCTGCACAAGGCCCGCCGGCGCAAGCAGTTCTCCAAGCGCTAATCGCCTGCAGTTCAAGAAAGCCGCCTTCTGGGCGGCTTTTTTATTTGTCACGGAGCGGGGCTATCATTGCCCTATTGCAGAAACATCGGTAAAGGACACGGCACATGATCAAGGCAGGCATCGTCGGCGGCACCGGCTACACGGGCGTGGAGCTGCTCCGCTTGTTGGCCCAGCACCCCGAGGTCGAGCTGGCGGCCATCACCTCGCGCAAGGAGGCCGGCATGCCGGTGGCCGAGATGTTCCCCTCCCTGCGCGGCCGGGTCGAGCTCGCCTTCGCCACGCCGGAGGAGGCGCCGCTCAAATCGTGCGACGTGGTGTTCTTCGCCACCCCAAACGGCGTCGCCATGCAGCAGACCCGCGAGTTGCTCGATGCCGGGGTCAAGGTCATCGATCTGGCGGCCGATTTCCGCATCAAGGACGTAGCCGAGTGGTCCAAGTGGTACGGCATGGAGCACGCCTGCCCGGACCTGGTGGCCGAGGCGGTCTACGGCCTGCCTGAGATCAACCGCGAGGCCGTCAGACAGGCGAGGCTGATCGCCAATCCCGGCTGCTATCCGACTGCCGTGCAGCTCGGCTTTCTGCCCCTGGTCGAGGCCGGCGTGGTCGACACCAACGGCCTGGTGGCCGACTGCAAGTCCGGCGTGTCCGGCGCCGGGCGCAAGGCCGAGACCCACATCCTCTACGCCGAGGCCACCGACTCGTTCCGTGCCTATGCCGTAGCCGGTCATCGTCATCTGCCGGAGATCCGCCAGGGCCTGGGCCTGATGGCCGGGCATGACGTCGGCCTGACCTTCGTGCCGCACCTCACCCCGATGGTCCGCGGCATCCACGCCACGCTCTATGCCAAGCTGGAAAAGGACGTCGACTTGCAGGCCCTGTTCGAAAAGCGTTACGCCGGCGAATACTTCGTCGACGTCATGCCGGCCAAGTCGCATCCGGAGACCCGCTCGGTGCGCTCGATCAACACCTGCCGCATCGCCGTGCACCGGCCGCAGGGCGGCGACACCGTGGTCGTGCTGTCGGTGATCGACAACCTGGTCAAGGGCGCCGCCGGCCAGGCCGTGCAGAACATGAACCTGATGTTTGGCCTAACCGAGCAGATGGGTCTGACCCAAATCGCTGTTTCGCCTTGAATTTTCCAGGGACGAACCCATATTGAGGGCATGGTTGACGGGAACTTTCCCGGCCCCAATAATGCCTTAGCTGAACTTTTTTATTAGGAGTAGCGCGATGAATGCCGCGACCGAAATGACCCCCCTGGTCTTCACCGACAACGCCGCCAACAAGGTGAAATCGTTGATCGAGGAAGAGGGCAACCCCGACCTGAAACTGCGCGTCTTCGTCACCGGTGGCGGCTGCTCCGGTTTCCAGTACGGCTTCACCTTCGACGAAGTGCAGAACGAAGACGACACCATCATGCAGAAGAACGGCGTCACCCTGCTGATCGACCCGATGAGCCTGCAATACATGGTCGGCGCCGAGATCGACTACAGCGAAGGCCTGGAAGGCGCCCAGTTCGTGATCAAGAACCCCAACGCCGTATCCACCTGCGGTTGTGGTTCCTCCTTCTCCGCCTAAGCGGAAACGGATGTGCTAAAAAGGCGGCTTCGGCCGCCTTTTTAGTTTCGACTAACGCGCTTCGCGCATAAGTCTTCACTGAAACGCGCAAGCGCGTTTTTATTGTGCTGATTTAATGACTGAAAAATATCGCATCGTTACCTGTCCCACTTGCGGCAAGCCCGTCGAGTGGCGGCCGGAAAACCAATTCAAGCCCTTCTGCTCCGAGCGCTGCAAGCTGATCGACCTGGGCGAATGGGCCACGGAGAAATACCGCGTGCCGGCAGAGGACGAGCCTTTGAGCGGAGAGCAGGAGTAGGCGCGCACACTCTCTGCTAGCAAGCGTAGGGTACGTTTTACGCACCATTGTTCGGCTGGTGCGCATGGCGTTTATCCTCGCACAGCGGGGGCACCCTACCACTGGGCAACCTCCTGAAATTAGAGGGTCCGGCTTCAATTGGTTGTGCCTACTTCATTTCAGTCTAGCTAAGCTCATTCAAAGCGAATAAACGGCTCGACCTGTACATCCACGCTGAGGTGGTCGATCCGCGCTTGCTAGAGGAAGGTGCTACGCCAAGCCGGATGTTCCGCAATCAAGGTCAAGGCGCGCTGCAGCAAGGTCTTGCCGGGTTCCGTCTTGAACCAGGTCGACAGCCCGGACGGATGCGGCAGGGCGATCACATCCGATTCCAACCCGAAATATTCGACCCGGTGAATCCGTCCGACCGCGTCGACCAGGCGCGGCGTATGCAGGATTTGCGCGATGGCGAGCTTGCCGACCGGGATGATCAGTTCGGGTTTGAGTATCTCGACTTCCCGGCGCAGCCATTCGCTGCACTGGGCAATCTCATTCTGATCGGGCACGCGGTCGCCGCCCTTGGGGTTCTTGCCGGGAAAGCAGCGGCAGACGGCGGCCATATAGACGCGGCTGCGGAACTGCTCCTCCGAGACGCCGAGCGAGGCATACCATTTGAACAAGGTCTTGCCGGCGGTCCAGGCGAAGGGTTGGCCGATCTTGCCCTCGTAAGGCCCGGGCGCCTGGCCGATTTGCAGGATTTTCGAGGCGACCGGTCGGCCCATGACCACCGGGCCGATCATGTCTGGCCGGCACTTGGTGCATAGGCTCAGTGCCGCTTGATGCGCCTTGAGTCTGGCACCGACTGTCGGCATCGCTAGAAATTTAGCGGGTCAGGGTCTGCACGCCTTCCGGCGTGCCCATCAGGCAGACATCGGCGCCGCGGCGGGCGAACAAGCCGTTGGTCACCACGCCGACGAGCTGGTTGATCTCGGTCTCCAGCGCGACCGGGTCGAGGATGTTCAGGCCGTGCACGTCGAGGATGACGTTGCCGTTGTCGGTGGTGAAGCCGGCACGCAGCACGGGGTTGCCGCCGAGCTTGACCAGTTGCCGGGCCACGTAGGAGCGGGCCATGGGGATGACCTCGACCGGCAGTGGGAACTTGCCCAGCACGTCGACCAGCTTGGTCTGGTCGACGATGCAGACGAATTTCTTGGCGCAGGCGGCCACGATCTTCTCCCGCGTCAGCGCGCCGCCGCCGCCCTTGACCATGGCCATGTGCCGGGTGATCTCGTCGGCGCCGTCGACGTAGACTTCCATCTCGCCGGCCTCGTTCAGGTCGAGCACGCGGATGCCGTGCTTCTTCAGGCGTTCGGCGGTGGCGACCGAGGAGGCCACAGCGCCGTCGATGCGGCCCTTGATGTGGGCCAGTTCGTCGATGAAGAAATTGGCGGTGGAGCCGGTGCCGACGCCGATGATGCCGGCGGGCACGTGTTCGATGGCGGCGCGGGCGACAGCCTGCTTCAATTCGTCTTGGGTCATGCTCATGGCGCTTCTGCTTTCAACTTGCCGTAAAAACGCCGAGAATAGCGGGGTTTAGCGGCCATTTCAAACCGGTTGATACCAGCATGTCGGACTATCTGGAAAAAATCCTGCTCGCCCGCGTCTACGACGTGGCCATCGAGTCGCCCCTGGACGAGGCGCCCAATCTGTCGCGCCGCTTGAAGAACACGGTGTGGCTCAAGCGCGAGGACATGCAGCCGGTGTTCTCGTTCAAGTTGCGCGGCGCCTACAACAAGATGGCCTCGCTGCCGCCGGCGGCGCTCAAGCGCGGGGTGGTGGCGGCCTCGGCCGGCAACCACGCCCAGGGCGTGGCCTTGGCGGCGCAGATCCTCAAGTGCGCGGCGACCATCGTCATGCCGGCGACCACGCCGCAGATCAAGGTGGACGCCGTGGCCAAGCGCGGCGCCGAGGTGGTGCTGCACGGCGATTCCTATGACGAGGCCTATCACCATGCCATGGCCATCGCCAAGAAGGGTAAGAAGACCTTCGTCCACCCCTACGACGATCCCGAGGTGATCGCCGGCCAGGGCACGGTGGCCATGGAGCTCATGCGCCAGGCCAAGTCGGCCTGCCCGCACGCCATTTTCGTGCCGGTCGGCGGCGGCGGCCTGATCGCCGGCATCGCCGCCTATGTCAAGCGATTACGGCCGGAGATCAAGATCATCGGCGTCGAGCCGGAAGAGGCCGACGCCATGGCCCGCTCCCTGGCCAAGGGCGAGCGGGTGACCCTGGCCCAGGTCGGCCTGTTCGCCGACGGCGTGGCGGTGAAGCAGGTCGGGGCGGAGACCTTCCGGCTGTGCCAGCAGTATGTCGACGAGATCATCCGGGTCGACAACGACGCGATCTGCGCTGCGATCAAGGACGTGTTCGAGGACACCCGCTCGATCCTGGAGCCGGCCGGCGCCTTGTCGGTGGCCGGGCTCAAGGCCTGGGTCGCGCGCGAGAAGGCTAAGGACAAGCACCTGGTCGCCATCGCCAGCGGCGCCAACATGAACTTCGACCGCCTGCGCTTCGTCGCCGAGCGGGCCGAGCTGGGCGAGAAGCGCGAGGCGGTGCTGGCGGTGACCATCCCCGAGAAACCGGGCAGCTTCAAGACCTTCTGCGCGCTCTTGGGCGGCCACGTCATTACCGAGTTCAACTACCGCTTCGACGACCCCAAGCTCGCCCACATCTTCGTCGGCGTCCAGGTGCAGAACCGGGCCGAGGTGGACAAGATGATCGCGTCGCTCAAGCGCCACGACTTGCCGGTGCTCGACCTGACCGACAACGAGATGGCCAAGCTGCACATCCGCCACTTGGTCGGCGGCAAGGCACCGCAGGCCAAGCACGAGGTGATCTATCGCTTCGAGTTTCCCGAGCGGCCGGGCGCGCTGATGAAGTTCCTCAACAGCCTGGGCCACAAGTGGAATATCAGCTTGTTCCACTACCGCAACCACGGTGCCGACTACGGCCGGGTGCTGTGCGGGGTGCAGGTGCCGCCGGCGGACAAGGCGGCGTTCAAGGCCTTCCTCGATAAGCTGGGCTATCCTTACTGGAACGAGTCGAAGAACCCGGCCTATAAGCTGTTCCTCGGTTAAGCGCCCGCTGCCCGCCAGGCGGCAATTCCGGCCAGACGGGCGGCCAGCCGGCTTACGAATCAGTAAGGGACGTTCCTCCCGGGCATGTGTAAAGTGGCCGCACTCTTCTTCTGTCGGCCACTTCGGTCATGTTCAAGTCCCAGACCCTGCTCGCTGGTGAGCGCGCTGTCATCCTGTTTCACGGCCTGTCCAGCAGTCCCTTGGAGTTGCAGTTGCTCGGCCGCGGTTTGCAGCGCGCCGGCTATACCGTCTACCTGCCGCATCTACCCGGTTACGGCGACGGCGGTGGCAGGCAAAAGGGTCTGGTTACGGATTGGCGGGACTGGGTCGCCCAGGCCTTGCACGAATTCGACCGGGTGCATGCCAAGCATGAGCAGGTCGCGATCGGCGGCCTGTGCATCGGCGCGACCCTGGCCCTGAACGTGGCCGCGCAACGCGGCGATGCGGTGGCCGCGCTGATCGCCTTGTCCGTCACCCTTTGGTACGACGGCTGGAGCCTGCCCTGGTATCGCTTTCTGCTGCACCTGGCGCCCTATGTGCCGTTCGGCATGCGCTACCGTTATCGCGAGGGCGAGCCCTATGGCGTCAAGGACGAACGGATGCGGCGCTGGATTGCACGCGAGATGGCGAAGACCGAATCGTCCATGGCCGGCGCGGCGACCTTGACTGCACCCAGCCTGATCGAGGCCATGCGTTTGTGCCGGGCGACGCGGGAGTCGATGCCGCGAATCACGAGCCCAACGTTGGTTATTCACGCCGCGGAAGACGATATGTCGTCACTGCGCAATCCAGAATATCTTCTGCGTCGGATCGCCTCTGAGCACAGCCGCTACGTCGTGCTGCGCGACAGCTATCACATGATTACGCTGGATCAAGAAAAAGAACGCGTGCTGGCCGAGGCGCGCGAATTTCTCGATCGACTAGCGGGTCGGTCGAACAAGGTGCCTACGCGCAGCAATGTCTATGCGCTATCGCAATCACGGTAATGGAGGTCTTTGATGGATGTCTATCCCATCATTCTCGATGCGCTGCATAAGCGTTACGACATCGCAGTGGAATCGGTCACGCCGGAAACCACGCTCGAATCGCTTGAAGTCGATTCGCTCGGTTTGGTCGAGTTGATGTTCGAGGTCGAGGACAAGCTGGGCGTGCCTGCGCCCGAGGATTTTCCGACGCCGGTCACCATCGCCGATCTGGTGACGATCGTCGAAACAATGCAGGCCGGGCGTCAGGGCCAGCTGGCGTGACACGACGCCGAGTCGCGGTGACCGGCATCGGCGCGGTGACGCCGCATGGCAGTGACGCGCCGCTTTTCTTCGAGGCGCTCTTGCGTGGCGAATCGGCCATCCGTCTGTATCAAGGCGAAGCTGCGCCGCAGCCGCTTGCGATACCGGCCGGCTATTGCGCCGATTTCGATGCGGCCGCCAGCCTGGGCCGCAGCCGGGCCAACGGCATGGATCGCTTCAGCCAACTGGGCGCGACTGCCGCCCAGTTGGCTTGGCAGGATGCCGGCCTGGATCGGGACGACTCATTGCAGAGGCACGATGTCGGCGTGTTTTGGGGTACCGGCGGCGGTGGCTTCGGTACGACCGAACGCGGCTACCAGGATTTGTTTCTGCGCGACAAGACGCGGATCTCGCCCTTGTCGGTGATGTTCAGCATGAGCAATGCCGCGGCAACGCATATCGCGATCGGCTTGGGTCTGGGCGGCGCGAATTTCACCTACTCGGTCGCCTGCGCCTCGTCGGCCATCGCCATCGGCGAGGCGTTTCGCCGGGTGCGCTCCGGCGAGGCTGCGGTCATGCTGGCCGGCGGTTCGGAAGCCCCCTTGGCCTACGGCGTGATCCGCGCCTGGGAGTCGTTGAAGATACTCGCCCCGGGCGACGAGGCTTCTGCGCCATTCGCCTGCCGCCCGTTCGATGCCGAACGGCGCGGCTTGGTCCTGTCGGAGGGGGCCGGCGCCATCGTGCTGGAAGATTGGGACCGCGCGGTCGCCCGGGGCGCCACGATTTATGCCGAACTGGCCGGCTATGGCACTCGTTGCGACCACGTCCATTTGTCGCGCCCGGAAGCGGCCGGGCAAGTTCGGGCGCTGGAAGCGGCCCTGGCGGATGCCGGCCTGCGGCCAGACGAGATCGATTATGTGAATGCACATGGCACGGCCACGCGCGAGGGCGATGCGACCGAGATCGCTGCCTTGGCACAGGTGTTCGGCGACCATACCAGCCGCTTGGCGATCAGCGCGACGAAATCCATGCATGGCCACGCCCTGGGCGCGGCCGGCGTGATCGAGGCGATCGTCACCATCCTGGCCGTGGCACAGCAGGCCATTCCGCCGACCGCGCATCTCGCTGCGCCGGCACCGGAGTGCATCGGCCTGCGCCATGTCGGCCGCGGTGAGCGCAATGTGCCGGTGCGCGCGGCCTTGAGCAACTCGTTCGCCTTTGGCGGTTCCAATGCCGTCTTGGTCTGCCGCAAGGCGGTATTGTTCTAGGCCTGCACCAGCAGCTTGATCCAGCGCCCGGCGGTCTTGTTATGCCGGGTATTCGGCATGCCGCGGCAACGCATCGCCATCGCAGGACCACGCCGCGCGCGAATCCCAGAATATCCGCGCCTGTGGTTCGATGGGGGGCTCGCTGTCCAGCGAGCCGGCGGGAATGACCACGGCACCGAGTTCCGGAACGAAGCGCGCCACTTGACTGCCGCAGTTGGCGCAAAACTGCCGAGTAAAACGCTTGGCTTCCGGTACTTTGTATCGTTTCAAAAACGATTCGCCGGTGGTGAATACCAGCTGCGCGTCCATCAACATCAAATTTGTCGCGTGGCCGGTGCCCGATGATTTTCGGCAACGCGCACAATGGCAGTGATAAAACCGCTGTGGCTCACCGCTGACTTCATATTGAACCGTGCCGCATAAACAACCGCCCTTGAGCGTGACGTGTGTCATGCCGATCTCCTTGCGTCTGCAGCCACTGGCCCGCAGCGTGACCAGGTAAAAACAAACCCCGCGCTAGGCGGGGTTTGTTTTTCTTACGGGTCGGCTTATTCGGCCGACTTGCTCTCGCAGGTCTTGCAGGTCTTGAGCCCGAAGGGCAGATAGGCCGGGCACCAGCCGATGGCACCGGTGGCTAGCGGCACCACGCCGATCCAGGCCCACACCGGGCCGCCCATCAATGCCCAGGCGATCAAGGCCAAGCCGACGACGATACGAATAATGCGATCGATCCCACCCACGTTTGCTTGCATAACACCTCCTAAATCAGATTGCCCGATTGGGCAGGTTGAGGATGCTGAATATCATTGTGGGCGCAGTATACGCCCACTCTTCCTTAGTCTGACAAGCCCATTCTTATAGCCGCAGTGCGCGCGGCGCGGATGGCCGCGGGAATGTTGTCCGGTGCGGCGGCGGCAATGGCGCCGGCGTCGACCGCCTGGGCGGCGGCAAGCGCTCGATGCAGGTGGTCGGCCTGGGCGAACGGCCGCGTCTCGAAGCCGGGGCGGCCGTGGTGGTCGTCGGCGCAGGCGAGCAGGAATTGCTCGAAGCGCTCGGGCCGGCGGAAGGCGTCGGTCGCTTCCAACAGCGCGAGCAGGCCTGCGGCGTCGAGCCGGTCGGCGCGATGGGCCTCGCCATGCCAGCGGGCGACAGCGAGGGCCAGTTCCTTGCAGTCGGTCGGCACGCGCAGCCGTGTGCCGAGTGCGCGCACGGCGGCCATGCCGGCCGCTTCGTGGCCCTCGTGATCGGGCCAGTGCTCGCGTGGGGTAAGGCCCTTGCCCAGGTCGTGCACCAGCGCGGCGTAGCGCACGGCGAGGTCGTGGCCTTGGCTGGCGGCCCAGTCGAGCACGCGCAACAGATGGACGCCGGTATCGACCTCGGGGTGCTTGGCCGGGTCCTGCGGCACGCCGAACAGGGTATCGACTTCGGGCAGCAGCTTGGCTAAGGCACCGCACGTGCGCAGCACCTCGAGCAGGCGCGAGGGTTTGGTTTCCATCAGACCGCGGCTGATTTCTTGCCAGACTCGTTCCGGCACCAGGGCATCGGCCTCGCCGTTCGTCACCATTTCGCGCATCAGCGCCAAGGTTTCCGGTGCCACGGTGAACTCGGGGAAGCGCGCGGCGAAGCGGGCCACGCGCAGGATGCGCACCGGGTCTTCGGCAAAGGCCGGACTGACGTGGCGCAGTATTTTCTCGGCGAGATCGCGCTGGCCGCCGTAGGGGTCGGTGATTTGGCCATCGGCCGCTTCGGCCATGGCGTTGATGGTGAGATCGCGCCGGATCAAGTCCTCTTCCAGCGTGACCTCGGGGCTGGCATAGACTTGAAAGCCCTTGTAGCCGCGCGCGGTTTTGCGCTCGGTACGGGCCAGGGCGTATTCCGCTTGCGTTGCCGGGTGCAGAAAGACCGGGAAGTCCTTGCCGACCGGGCGGAAGCCGAGGTGCACCATGTCCTCCGGTGTGGCGCCGACGACGACGTAATCGCGGTCTTGCACCGCCAGGCCGAGTAGGCGGTCGCGCACGGCGCCGCCGACGACGTAGACCTTGATCCGTTCGGGAAAGCCGGGCACGTCAGCGATGCGCCTGCTGACGAAAGCCGTCGTAAGCCCGGCGCGGGTCGGCTTCGTGCAGATAGCCGATCACTGCATCCAGCGGCGTGGGCTGGCCGAATAGGGCCGGGAAGCCTTCGGTGCAGACGTTGTCCTTGAGCATGGCGTAGTGATTGTCGCGGGTCATCGGTTTGTTGCCCGGCTTGAGTTCCATCAGGCTGGCGAAGACATAAGAGGCCTTCTCCCCCAGCGCAATGATCTTGCGTTGGTAGCCTAGGGTTGCGGCCGTCAGCTGCACCAGTTCGGCCAGGGTGTAGACCGTAGGGCCGCACAGTGGGTAGGTCTGGCCGAAGGTGTCGATGTTGTCGAGGCTCTCGGCGAAGGCACGCGCGACATCGCCGACATAGACCGGCTGGAACCGTGCATTGCCGCCGGCCAAGGGCACGACTGGCGCGAATTTGAGCAGGCGGGCGAATAGCTTGAGGAAGCGGTCACCCGGACCGAAGATCACCGAGGGCCGGAAGATCGTGGTGTGCAGGTGATGGGTCTTCTCTGCCGCGCGCACGATGGCCTCGCCGTCGGCCTTGGTCTGTTGATAGACGCTGGGCGAATTCACGTCGGCACCCAGCGCGCTCATCTGCAGCAGCCGGTGCACGCCTGCGGCATGGCAGGCCGTCACGATCTTGCGCGGCAACTCGGCATGGGCATGTTCGAAGGTCTTGCGATTGCCATGCAGGATGCCGACCAGATTGATCACCGCATCCATGTCGGTGAACAGCGCCTTGAGCGCCTGCGGGTCGTGGATGTCGGCCTCGACGATTTCGACGCTAGGCAGGGGCAGCAGGTGTTTGCCTTGCTCGCGCCGGCGAGTGGCGATGCGCACGCGCTTGCCTTGGCCAACCAGGCGGGCGGCGAGATGCGAGCCGACGAAGCCACTACCGCCGAGGATGCAGATGTTGTCGCAGCTCATGTTTTTGTTCGTCCCTTGAGGTTTATGGTACCCATTGTAACGTCAGCCACGGTTGCTTTCTCCTGATGAGGCAACAAGCGACAGGACGATGCGCTAGCCACCCGGCCGACAGCAGAAACAGGCCAATGGCATGATGGGGGTAAAATGCCATTCAGTGAATCCCAGCCGGAGCGATGCTACCCATGAATGTTGATTTTCTGCCGGCCTGGCCCTTGCAGATCAACGCCATGCTGGTGTTTGGCATCCTGATCCTGGTCGGTCTGCTCGGCGGCTATCTCGCAGCCAAGACCCGATTCCTGCCGCGGATCACCGGTTTCATCGCCATCGGCCTGTTGATGGGGCCGAGCGGGTTTGGCCTGTTCGGCGACGAGGTGCTCGACTTCGCCAAGTATTTCGTCGAGATCGCGCTGGGGCTGATCTTGTTCCAGATGGGGCGTCTACTCGATATCCGGCAAGCCTTGCAGGAACGGCCGCTGATCGGCGCATCGCTGCTGGAATCGGCCCTATCGTTCGGCCTGGTCTTCATGGCCTTGAGTTGGCTTGGTCTTGATAGCCTGCATGCCGCGCTGGTCGGTGCCATCGGCATCTCTTCCTCGCCGGCGGTGGTGATGCTGGTGGTGCGTGAACTCGGGGCGAAAGGCCCGATGACCGAGCGCGCTCTGATGTTGGTCGCCATCAACAATATCCTGGCCTTCCTGGTGTTCACCTCGCTGTTGCCACTGCTGCATTACAGTCAGGCGGCCGACTGGAACACCATCCTGCTGCAGCCGGCCTACCGCCTGCTGTCCTCGTTGGCGTTGGCCTGGCTGCTGGCCCGCTTGCTGCTGTTCCTGGCGGCCCGTTTCGGCCGCGACGAGGGCGTCCAGTTCGCGCTGATCCTCGGCACGGTCGTCGGTGCGGTCGGCCTGGCCGTCATGGTCAAGGCCTCCTTCCTGCTGACCCTGTTGTCGCTGGGCGTGCTCAGCCATAACCTCGACCGCAAGCAAGTGCTGGAGAAACTGGATCTCGGTCATGTGACCGAGATCTTTTTCGTCATCTTGTTCGTTGTTTCCGGTGCTCGCTTGCACATCGATGACCTCGCGCTGGCCGGCTGGGCGGCGGTGGCCTTCGTGCTCGCCCGTTTTGCCGGCAAGTCGCTGGGCGTCATGGTGCTGGCGCCCACTGTCCTACCCCGGCAGAAGGCGGCCCTGATGGGCCTGATGTTGCTGCCGATGGCGGGCATGGCCATCGGTCTCACTCAGTCGGCGGCCAACTTGTATCCGGAATTTGCCAAGACCTTGTCCGCCATCATCCTCGGCGCGATTTCCATTTTGGAAACGATTGGCCCCATCGCTACCGAATTCGCCCTGAAACGCAGCGGCGAGGTGGCAGACATCGCGAAGGTGGAGCACTGATGGTCCTGCCTGAATCCGGCACGGTCTTCCCACCTGACATGCTATGGCCGTGACGGCGACCGACTTTCTGGTTGATACCCATAGCCATCTCGATGCCGGCGAGTTCGATGCCGACCGCGATACTGTCTTTGATCGGGCCTGTACGGCGAATGTGAAGGTGCAAATCATCCCGGCGGTGACCGCGGCCAACTTCGTCGATGTCGCCGCCACTTGCCGGCGTTACCCCGGTTGCCTGCCGGCCTGGGGCCTGCATCCGATGTATATCCACGTTCATCACGACAAGCATCTGGCCGAGCTGCGCCAGCAAATCGAGCAATGGCGGCCGGTGGCGGTGGGCGAGATCGGCCTCGACCTGTTCGTGCCTAATTTGGATTACGCGACCCAGGAATTCTTCTACGTCGAGCAACTGAAACTCGCCAAGGCGTTCGACCTGCCGGTGTTGCTGCATTGCCGGCGGGCCAACGATCAAATCTTGAAACAGCTGCGCCGTTTCAAATTGAAGGGCGGCATCGCTCATGCCTTCAATGGCAGTCCGCATCAGGCCGAGGAATTTATCAAGCTCGG
Organism: Pseudomonadota bacterium; assembly: GCA_021848725.1. Lineage (GTDB taxonomy): Bacteria > Pseudomonadota > Gammaproteobacteria > Burkholderiales > Thiobacillaceae > Sulfuritortus. The sequence goes on along the minus strand of JAJZTS010000002.1, from coordinate 35,033 downwards.
TTTCAAACTGGGTTTCGGTGGCGCCTTCACCTACCCCCGCGCCAACAACCTGCGCCGGCTGGCCGTCGATTTGCCGCTGGCGGCGATCGTGCTGGAGACCGACAGCCCGGATATCGCGCCGGCTTGGCTCGGCAAGGGGCGCAACGAGCCGGCCGAGCTGGCGCGGATCGCGGCGAATCTCGCCGAGTTGCGTGGTGTCGGTGTCGAGACCGTGGTCGAGCAGACCACGCAGAATGCGCGAGAGCTGTTCGGGCTGGTTTTCTAATGGCTGCCGAAGCGCCGGGTCTCGCCGTGGCGCAGCAGATAGAAGCTCTCCGGCACGACGCTGGCGGCCGCGCGGGCGGCGAGGAAATCCTTGGGCGGTCGGTCGAGCGATTCGTCGGACAGTTCGAACGTGCCCCAGTGGATGCCCAGGCTTTGTTTGGCGCCAAGGTCTTGATGGATGCGCAGCGCTTCGTCCGGTGCCACGTGGTGGCGGCCCATGAACCAGCGCGGTTCGTAGGTGCCGACCGGGATCGCGGCGAGATCGGGCGCGCCCAGCCGGTGGCGGATGGTCTTGAAATCGTCGGCGTAGCCGGTGTCGCCGGCAAAGAAGAAGCGCGTACGATCGGCTTGCAACCACCAGCCGCCCCACAGGGTTTGATTGCGGTTCCACAGCGTGCGTTGGCTCCAGTGTTGCACCGGGGTAAAGGCCAGGCGCAGCTTGCCTAGGCGGGCCTCGTCCCACCAATCGAGTTCGCTGACATTGTCGATGCCGCGATCATTGAACCAGGGTTTGAGGCCAAGCGGCACAAAGAAGTGCAGGTCATCGCCGAAGCGGGCATGCAGGCGGTCGACCGTATCGGCGTCGAGATGATCGTAATGGTTATGCGAGATCACCACGGCGTCGATCTTGGGCAAGTCGTCGAAGGCGATGCCGGCTCGGGCGTGGCGCTGTGGGCCGATAAAACTGATGGGCGAGGCGCGTTCCGACCAGATCGGATCGGTCAAGATGTTGAGGCCGCCGAGTTGGACCAACAGCGTCGAATGGTTGATCCAGGTCACCGTCGCTTGTTGCCGATTGTGCTGCAGGAAATTCAGCTCGGGTGTGACCGAGGCGACTACCGGGTAACCCTTCGCCGGCGGTTTGGGCAGGCCCTGCATGCGGCGCTCCCACTGCCAGCGCCAGAAATGGCGGCCGCCATTGGGGGCCGGTTGTGTGTTGTTGCGAAAGCCTTCCGCCGTGTGATGCGGCTTGCTGGCATCGTAATAGGGGTTGCTGTGGCCGCAGCCGGCCAGTGCGAGCGCGGCAAAAAACCACAGTGTGGTTTGCAAGAACCTCGGCATGCCTGACATGTCATCCCATCTTCGATATGACTGAATTAATCTTAAAGCAAATCGTACCGAGGGGGCTTCATGGCTGTTTGGACCATCCCCAACATGTTCACCTTTGCCCGCTTGCTGCTGGTGCCGTTGGTGGCCTGGCAGTTGTTGGAGCTGCAGTGGGTGCCGGCGTTCTGGCTGTTTGCCATTGCCGCGGTGACCGATCTGCTCGATGGCACGCTGGCGCGGTTGCTGAACCAGCGCAGCGAATTCGGCGCTTGGCTCGACCCCATCGCCGACAAGCTGATGCTGTTGACCGCCTTGTTGCTGCTGACCTGGGCCGATTTGCTGCCGCTCTGGTTCGCGGTGTTGGTGCTGCTGCGAGACGCTGTCGTGCTCAGCGGCGCGGTGGCCTTTCGCCGTCTGACTGGCGGCCTGCACGTGGCGCCGACCTGGCTGGGCAAGACGGCGGTGATGCTCGAGTTTGTGCTGATCGCCGCGGTTCTGGCCGAGGTCGCTTTGCAACTCGGCCTGTCGCCCTGGCGGCCTTATCTGCTTTGGTTCACGGCCCTCGTGGCCGCGGCCTCGGGCCTGCAATATGTCTGGCTGTGGTCGGGCAAGACGCGCAGTTTCTTGCGGGCGGTCAGGTCTTGAACTGATTCACCGCGGTCCGGAGTTCTTCCGCCAGCTTGTCTAGGCGTTCGCTCGCCTCATGGACTTCATGGGCAGAACCCGACGCCGTGCGTGCTACATCGCCGATGTTGCCGATATGGTCTCTGATGTCTTCCGCGGCTTGGCTTTGCTCTTGGGCGCTGGCGGCGACTTGAGCCGTCATGCTGGTGATTTGTCCGACGGCGCCGGCGATATTACCCAAGGCCTCCGCCGTGTTTTCGACGAACTCGACCCCTTCCTTGGAACGGCTCTCGGCCTGGTGAATGACCTCGACCGCTTCGTTGGCCGCGCCTTGCAATTTGGCGATGATGGTTTCGATTTCGCCGGTGGCGGATTGGGTGCGTTGGGCCAGGGTGCGCACCTCGTCGGCGACCACGGCAAAACCGCGGCCTTGTTCGCCGGCCCGGGCGGCCTCGATGGCGGCGTTCAGCGCGAGCAGGTTGGTCTGCTCGGCGATCTCGCGGATCAGGCCGAGCACGCGACCGATATCGCGACTGTCGGTATCGAGCCGCTGAATGACACCGGCGGCGCCGTTCAGCGTTTCCGCCATGGTCTCGATCGCCCCCATGGCCTCGGTGGCGATCAAGGCACCGTCATGCGCTTGCGAGTTGGCCCCTTGGGCGGCCGTCGCGGCCTCTTGGATATTTTGGGCTACGCCCTGCACGGTGCGGGCCAAGTCTTGCAGCACGCTGGATAGGTGCTGGGTGTTGGCCAGTTGCTGGTCGGCGCCCCGTTCGGATTGGGTGGAGGTATCCAATAAGGCATGGGTGACTTCGCCTAGATTACGCGTCGCCCCGCCGACTTGCTGGATGATGGCCGAGAACTGCTCGAGCATGGCATTGAAGACCTTGCCCGCATGGCCGATCTCGTCTTGGCTGGTGACCGGTACCCGCAGCCGCAGGTCCGAGGTCTGTTGCACGCGCTCCATGGTGTTCGCCAACTGATTGATCGGCTGGTTGACGAAGCGGCGCATCAGCCAGATCACGATGGCGAAGGCGGCGCCGAACATGATCACGTTGATGACGATGTTGGTGATGTCCATGCGGCCGATGGTGGTGTCGGCCGGGCCGAGGTCATAGCTGATGCGGATGGCGCCCATCACCTGTTTGTCGCTGTTCGGGTGGCATTGCAGGCAATTGATGCCGCGGGTGTTGGTGCTGGCGACGACGGGGGTCACCATGGTCAACTGCCGGCCATGGCCGGTTTTTTCGATGAGGACCACCTCTTCGCCCTTGAGTGCGCGCCGGTCGAGTTCATCGGCTGGGGCCTCTTCCGGCAGGCCGGGGCCATACATCTCTTTGACCTTGTCACCGCGAATTACGCGGGCGGCGCGGATGTTTTTCTGTTCCAGCATGGCTTTGTGCAAGTCGCCGCGCTGGGCCATGCCACCGGTGAGCATCAGCTTGTTCAGGCCGTCGAAATAGCCGTCGGCGATGGTGCGGGTTTCGTCGGTGACGAACCCTTCGGTGAGATTGCGTGTGCTGTAGTGAGAGTAGATCAGGCCGGCGGCGAGTTGTAAGACGAAGCCCAAGGCCACGACCCCCAGCACCTTGGCGGCAACGGTGCTGTTAATGAGATGCAACAATTTTCTCATCCTGCTCTCCTCCACCTTGCGGTGTCGTATTGTTCAAATAGTTGTTTTAACTATAGCGTTAAGTTAACCGTGCGCGGCAATAATCTCTTGCCAGAGTTTTTCCAGTCGCTTGACCGAAACCGGTTCCGGGGTCTTCAGCTCCTGTGCGAATAGACTGATGCGCAGTTCTTCCAGCCGCCAGCGGAAGTCTTCCATCGCCGCCGTGCTGCCGCTCGCCGCTTGCAAGCGCTGTTGGCGGGCGCGCCAAGCGGCGAGCAGGCCGGCCATGGCCCGCATGTTCTGGGCGTCGCGCGCGGGGTTCTTGGCCAGCTTCTCCAGGCGCTTTTCCATGCCGCGCAGATAGCGGGGCAACTGTGCCAGACGTTGCGGCGCGAGCACAGAGATAAAGTACGGAAATACCAGTTGTTTCAGTTGTCCTTGCATGTCGGCCACGGCCTCGCGCGGCACTGACGGTCGAGCCAAGGCCTGGCTCAGGCTATGGGCGTGGCTCAGGCATTCGGCGGCCAGTCGCACGGTTTCCCGGGCATGCTCGGCCAGCTTGGGCCGGGCGGCCTGGGCTGCGCTCTCGAACGCGGTCTGATTGCGCAGCTCGGCGGCATCCACCGCTAGGCTGGCGCGGGCAGCACTGTAGAGCGCGTCGCGCAACAGGCCGTCGCAGTTCAGGCCCTTGTCTAAAAGGCCGTAATGCATACAGGCGCTCTTCAACCGCGCAGCCAGGTCTTTCTCGGTCTGCTTCAAAAGATCGGGAAAGGCCAGCCAGAGCAGGCGGCAGACGCCGCGGCGATGGCGCTCCTGCGCGGCCTGCAGGCTGTCGGCGAAGCGCAGCTCCACCTTGCCCTCCACCTCGACCAGAGCGGGGAAGGCCGCCAGCTTGCGCTGGCCTTGGCTCACCTCCACTTGGCTGGGCAGATCGCCGAAGTCCCAGCGGCTGACGCTGTCGCGTTCCATGCTGCTGGTGGCCTGCTGCGCTTGCCGGCTGGCCTCGGCTCCGAGTTTTTGCCGCAGCGCGGCGAGGTCGCGGCCTTCGCCGAGCACGCGGTTGGCCTCGTCCAACACCCGGTAGTTCATCCGTAGATGGGCCGGCAGGGTGTCCTCGCGCCAGGCATCGCGCGGGATGCTCGCGCCTGTGCTCTTGTGCAGGAAGGCCGAGAGGGTTTCGATCAAGGTGCCCGTCTGCGTGGTGGCGCCGAGTGCCTCGGTCGCGGCCCGTGCGTATTCCGGCACCGGTACGAAGTTGCGTCGGCTTTGCTGTGGCAACGATTTGAGCAGCGCGGTGATTTTTTCTTCCAGCAAGCCCGGTACCAGCCAGTCGCAACGCGCGGCCGGCACTTGGTTCAGTGCGGCCAGCGGTACCAGCAGGGTCACGCCGTCGTCGGCCTCGCCCGGCTCGAAGCGATAAGCCAAGGCGAAGCGTACGCCGGACAGGTCGAGCGCGCGCGGGAAGTCGGCATTGTCGGCGCCACGCTCTTTGAGCAAGGCCTCGCGCTCGAGGAACAGCAGGCGCGGCGACTTCGCCTCGGCCTCGCGCCGCCATTGCTCGAAGTCGCGGCCGTTGTGGATGCCCTCGGGAATGCGGGCATCGAACCAGGCATACAGCGTCGCCTCGTCTGGGATCAGGCGCGGGTTGCGGGCGCGGTGGGCGAGGTCTTCGATCGCTTGCCGCAGCTTGGTGTTGTGGGCGAAGAAGGGCGCGCGGGTTTCGTATTCGCCTTCGACCAGCGCGGCGCGGATGAAGATCTCGCGGCACAGCGCGGGGTCGAGCGGACCGTAGTGCACTTTGCGTCCGGCCACCACCGGCAGGCCATACAGCGTGGCCCGCATCGCGGCGGCGACATGGGCCGGGCGCTTTTCCCAATGCGGTTCACTGTAGGAAATCTTCAGCAAGTGCTTGGCCGCATGCTCGATCCACTGCGGCTCGACGCGGGCCACGCCGCGGGCATAGATGCGTTTGGTCTCGACGATCTCGGCCGCCATCAGCCACTTCGGTTTCTTCTTCACCCCGGAACTCGGATGAATCAGGAACTTCATGTCGCGCCCGCCGAGGTAAACCCCGTCTTCCGTGAGGAAGCCCAGGTTGCCGAGCAGGCCCGGCAGCAGGGCCTGGTGCAGGCTGGCATAGTCCGCGACTTGCTCGTTCACCCGCCAGCCCATCTCTTTCACCAGCGTGGCGAGTTGATTGTGCACGTCGCGCCATTCGCGTACGCGCAGGTAGGAGATGAATTCGCGCTTCAGCGTTTCGCGGAACTGCTTGTTCGATTTGCGCTGGGTGTCGAGCGCGTTGATATGGCGCCAGAGGTTGAGCTGGGCGATGAAATCGGAGTTCTCGTCGGCGAAGCGCTTGTGCTTCTCGTCGGCGGCCTGGGTCTGCTCGTGCGGCCGTTCGCGCGGGTCCTGCGCGGTCAAGGCGGCGGCGATGACCAGCATTTCGGCCAGGCAGGCCGTCTCCCGCGCCGCGATCAGCATGCGGCCGATGCGCGGGTCGAGCGGCAGTTGCGCCAACTGCTGGCCGATCTTGGTCAGCCGGTTGGTCTCGTCGATGGCGTTGAGTTCTTGCAGCAACTGATAGCCGTCGCGCACGCGCTTGGGTTCCGGCGCATCGAGGAAGGGGAAGGTCTCGATGTCGGGCAGGCCGAGCGATTTCATCCGCAGGATGACGCCGGCCAGCGACGAGCGCAGCAGTTCCGGCGTGGTGTAGCGCGGCCTTGCGGCGAAGTCGGTCTCGTCGAACAGTCGGATGCAGACGCCGGCCGCGACCCGGCCGCAGCGGCCGGCGCGCTGGTTGGCCGAGGCCTGGGCGACCTTCTCGATCTTGAGCTGCTCGATCTTGTTGCGTAGGGAGTAGCGCTTCACCCGGGCGAGACCGGTGTCGACGACATAGCGGATGCCGGGCACAGTGAGCGAGGTCTCGGCCACGTTGGTCGCGAGCACGATGCGCCGCGCGGCATGCGACTGGAAGATGCGCTCCTGCTCGGCCACGGAGAGCCGGGCATAGAGCGGCAGGATCTCCGTTTGCGGCGGGTGGTGCTTGCGCAGCGCCTCCTGTGCTTCGCGAATCTCGCGCTCGCCGGGCAGGAAGACCAGCACGTCGCCCGGGCCTTCGCGCGCCAGTTCGTCGACGGCGTCGAGCAGGGCCTGGTTGAAATCTTCACTCCCCTCCCCCTCCGGGGGAGGGGTGGGGGGAGAGGGAGGTTTTTGAAGAATCTGTGCCGGGTTTCCCTCACCCCTGCCCCTCTCCCGGCGGGAGAGGGGTTCCAAAGGCCGATAGCGCAGCTCGACCGGATAAGTGCGGCCCGATACCTCGATCACCGTCGCGCCGCCGAAATAGTCGGCGAAGCGTTCGGCCTCCAGCGTGGCGGAGGAGATGATCAGCTTCAGCTCCGGCCGGCGCGGCAGCAGGGTCTTGAGGTAACCCAACAGAAAGTCGATGTTCAGGCTGCGCTCGTGTGCCTCGTCCAGGATGAGGGTGTCGTAGTTGCGGAACTCGGCGTCGGACTGGGTCTCGGCCAACAGGATGCCGTCGGTCATGATCTTGATCCGCGTGTTCGGCCCGACCTGGTCGTGGAAGCGGACCTGATAGCCGACGAACTCGCCCAGCCGTCCGCGCATCTCCTCGGCGATGCGATTGGCCACGCTGCGCGCCGCGATGCGCCGGGGCTGGGTCATGCCGATGCGGCCGGTCGTGCCGCGGCCGGCGAGCAGCGCGATCTTGGGTAGCTGCGTGGTCTTGCCCGAGCCGGTCTCGCCGCAGACGATGATCACCTGGTGCGCGGCTATCGCAGCGGCGATTTCCTCGCGCTTGGCGGAGACGGGCAGTTGTTCGGGGAACTCCAGCGGGGGCAGGGCGGGGACGTTCATAAGGCCGATTTCAAGACTGGCGCAATCATACCAGTACCACGCCAAGCCGCGTCAGCTCTGCATTCCAGGTCATCGGCCGGCGCCTGCGACAATCGGTCGCATTCTGCCGCAGGGGGGGCTTCTCTAGGATGCGCCGGGTCGATAACAAGATTGAGGAAACCATGCGCACCCATCCGCTCATCGCGGCCCTGATGGCCGTTCACGCCTGCTCCGCCTTGGCCCAAGAAGCCACGCTGAGCGAGGTCACCGTCACCGGCACGCGCGAGGGCCAGGCCCTGGCCGAAACGCCGGCCAGCGTCGGCATCATCCAGGGCGATGCCATCGCGCAAGGCAAACCCAGCCACCCGTCGCAGATCATGGGTCAGGTGCCTGGCGTCTGGGTCAACGTCACCGGCGGCGAAGGCCATATGACCGCGATCCGCCAGCCGCTGACCACCAACCCGGTCTATCTCTACCTGGAAGACGGCGTGCCGACGCGGTCGACCGGTTTCTTCAACCACAATGCGCTGTATGAGATCAATCTGCCGCAGGCCGGCGGCATCGAAGTGAGCAAGGGGCCGGGTACCGCGCTCTACGGTTCCGACGCGATCGGCGGCGTGATCAACGTGTTGACCAAGACCCCGCCCGCCCAGCGCGAGTTCAACGCCGCGGCCGAGGCCGGCAGCTACGGCTGGGGCCGGCTGCTCGTCGACGGCGGCGACGCCTATGCGCACGATGCCTGGCGCGGCAGCCTGAACTTGACCCATACCGATGGTTGGCGCGACGCCACCGGTTATGACCGTCAGGCCGGCACGCTGCGCTGGGATCGCGATCTCGGTGGCGATGCCCTGCTGAAGACTGTGCTGGCCTTCTCTAATATCGACCAGCAGACCGCAGGTAGCTCGACCCTGACGCTGAACGATTATCGGCGCGACCCGACCAAGAGCTACACGCCGATCTCCTACCGCAAGGTCGGCGCGCTGCGTTTGTCCTCGGCCTACGAGCGCGAACAGGGCGATACCCTGGTCTCGGTGACGCCCTATCTGCGCGACAACAGCATGGAGCTGCTGGCCAACTGGTCGCTGGCCTATGACCCCACGGTCTACACCACGGCCAACCGCTCCTTCGGCGTGCTGGCCAAATGGCGGCGCGACTTCGTGCCGATGCGGGCTCGCCTGATCGCCGGCATCGACCTCGATGTCAGCCCCGGCTCGCGCGAAGAGAACCGCCTGGCCACCTTGGATACCACCGGCACCGGCGTGAGCAAGATCTATCGCGGCTATTCGGTCGGCAGCCGGGTCTACGACTACGATGTCACTTTCGTCGGCGCCTCGCCCTATGTCCACGGCGAGTTCTCGCCGAGCGCGCGGCTGCGCGTGACCGGCGGTCTGCGCTACGACAATCTGCGCTATGAGTTCGACAACAATTTCACGGCCAGCGCCGTGGCCGCCTCGACCCGCGAGAACGGCGGCGCGGCGGTGACCCGCTACTACGGCCAGGCCGCCGACGGCACGGTCAGCTACAACCACCTGAGCCCGAAGCTGGGCGCGACCTACGCGTTGAGCAAACAGGCCGATCTCTATGCCTCTTATAACCACGCCTTCCGCGCGCCGTCCGAGGGCCAGTTGTTCCGTGCCTCGGCCGCGACCAGCGCGGCGCTGGCCCAGTTGGCGGCGCAGTCGGCCCTGGGGCTGAAGCCGGTGAAGGTGAATCAGTATGAGGTCGGCCTGCGCGGCAAGACGGGCGGCCTCGATTACCAGTTGGCGGCCTATCGCATCGACAAGACCGACGACATCCTGAGCTACAAAGACCCGGTCACCAGTGCGACTCAATCGGTCAATGCCGGCCAGACCCGGCACCAGGGCATCGAGGCCGGCCTGGGCTGGCCGTTGACCAAGGCGCTGCGCTTCGATAGCGCATTGTCTTATGCCAAACACAGCTACGAGGAATGGCGCGTGTCGGCGACGACCGATTACAGCGGCAAGGAGATGGAGGCGGCGCCGCGCGTCATCGCCAATACCCGGCTGACCTGGCAGCCGACGCCGGCCAGCCGCGTGCAGTTGGAGTGGCTGAGCCTCGGCCGCTATTGGATGGATCAAGCCAACACCGCCAAGTATGATGGCCACGATTTATTCAACCTGCGCGGCAATTGGACCTTGAGCAAGCAGTTGGCCTTGTACGGCAGCGTGCAAAACCTGGCGGACAAGCGTTTCGCCGAGAGCGCGTCGCTTACCTCCGGCAGCAACGTCTATGCGCCGGGTTTGCCGCGCACCTTTTATATCGGGCTGGAATCGAAGTGGTAAGACGATTGCTGTTGGTCGCGGCCTTGGCCGTGGGTTGGGCACAGGCCGCGCCGCCCAAGCACGATATGGCCGCAATGTGGTCGGCCCAACAGGCCGTGGCGCGGCCTCTGGCGGTGGCGGTTGCCTTCGATGACGCCGGGCGGCTGTGGCTGGCACGGGTCGAAAGCGGCCGGTTGAAGGTCGCCCAATCCGAGGACAACGGCCGGCACTTCACCTGGCCGGTCACGGTGAATGCGCTGCCGGAAACGATTGCCGCCGAGGGCGAGAGCCGGCCGCAGATCGCCGTTGCCGCCGACGGCACGGTGCATGTGCTGTGGAATATCGCCTTGGCCAAACCCTATACCGGCCATGTCCGCTACAGCCGTTCGACCGACGGCGGGCGTAGCTTCAGTGCGCCGGTCACGGTGAACGACGACCGCGCCGAGATCAGCCACCGTTTCCCCGCTTTGTTGGTTGCTGGCAAACGCGTGCTGATCGCCTGGCTCGATGCGCGCGAGCGCCAGGCTGCGCTTGCTGCCGGCGAGAAGTTTGCCGGCGCGTCGCTCTATGTCACGGAATCGACCGACGGCGGCGCCAGTTTCGGGGCGAATCGCCGTTTCGCGGCGCATAGCTGCGAATGCTGCCGGTTGGCCGTGGCTTGGCGTGGCAATGAAGCGATGGCCTTCTGGCGCCAAGTGTTCGACGGCAATGTGCGCGACTTCGCGCTGGCCGATTTGAGCGAGCCCGGACAGCTGATGCGCGCCAGCGACGACGATTGGCGGATCGACGGCTGCCCACATCACGGCGGCGCCTTGGCAGCCGATGGGCAGGGCGGCCTGCACCTGGTCTGGTTCACCCAAGGTCAGGCCCGGCAGGGCCTGTTCTACCGCCGCTATGACGGCCAGAAATTTTCTGCCCCGTATAAGTTCGGCAACGACGCGGCACAGGCCGGCCACCCGGCGGTCGTCGCCACCGGCCGCACAATTACGGTGGCCTGGTTGGAATATGACGGCCAAGCCAATCGCGTGTGGACGATGCAATCGCGCGATGGCGGTCGGCATTGGGTCCAGGCGCGCAGCATGGCGAGCAGCGAGGGGACCGTCGATTATCCGATCCTGCTGAACCGCCAGGGCAAGCCGTGGCTGGTTTGGCATAGCGAGCGCGAGGGCTTGCGGGCGATGGCGGTGGCGAAATGAGGCGGCTGCTCCGATTCGGCTTGATGTTGCTTGCATTGAGCGCGGGCTGGGCCTTGGCCGGCGCACCCAAGCCCTTCGCCGCCGACACGCCGGCCGAGTTGGCCAAGCGTTTCGCCGGCAAGCCTTATCTGCTGGCGTTTTGGTCGGTCGACTGCCCGCACTGCCAGGGCGAGTTGGAGCTGTTCGCCCGGTTGCTGCGCGAGCAGCCCGACCTGCCCGTGTTGCTGGTCTCGGTCGATGCGCCCGAGTTGGCGCCGCAAGTGACTGCGCGCCTGGCCGAATTGGGCTTGGGCAATGCCGACAACTGGCAATTCGCCGATGCACGGGCAGCGCGGCTGCGTTTCGCTATCGACCGTCAATGGCGCGGCGAGTTGCCGCGCAGCTATTGGTTCGATGCGGCGCACCGCGTGCAGGGCGTCAGCGGTGCGGTGAGCGAGATGGCGTTGCGCCACTGGCTCAAATCGGGCTCGGATTGAAGTAACGATGAAGGGGACGACGGATCGCGTGCTGCTCTGGGCGGTGTCGCTCTCCTTCGTCGTGCATGCGCTCGCCTTGGCGCGACTGCATTTGGGCGACAAGGCGATGCCGATGGGCGGGCCGCTCCCCTTGACGGTGCAACTGCTGCCGGCCGCCGTGCCGGCAATGCCGACGGCCATGCCTCGACCGGCCGCGCGGCCGCTTGCGACGAAACCGCGCGCGCAACCGAGCCCGCCGGCCACGACCGAGGCGCTGCCCGCCGCGTTGCCCGCGGCCAAGTCGGCCGAAACGGCCGCCCCGCTGGCCCCGGTCGCGGCCCCGGCCCCGGCGGCAGCGGTAGCCAACCAAGCCATGCCCAGTCCGCCGCCAGCGGTGCTGCCGCCACGCTTCGATGCCGAGTATCTGGACAATCCACGGCCAAATTATCCCGCCTTGTCGCGCCGGCTGGGCGAGGAGGGCAAGCTGCTGTTGCGGGTATGGGTTGGCGCCGATGGCCGGGCGCGCGAGGTGCAGGTGAAAGAGGGCAGCGGCTTTGCCCGGCTCGACCAGGCGGCGCGCGATGCGGTCGGGCGCTGGCGCTTCGTGCCGGCGCGCCGCGGCAGCGAGGCCATCGAAGGCTGGGTGTTGGTGCCGATTAGCTTCGCGCTGAACTAGACGTCTATTTTCCGTGCAGATAGCGCCGGTCGTCGAAGGTGCTCACCCATTCAGGTTTGTAGACGACCAGGACGGTGATCAGCATGCCGGTGGCGAAGGCCTCGGACCAGGCCATGAGCAGGTAAAACGGCAGGTAGTTTTCCAGCAGGTAGTTCAAGGGATAGGCGCCGGCCAGCGCGTCGAAACCGGTCGAGGCCAGACCGACGGCGGACACGGCCAGGGCCGAGCCGAAGAAACCGTTGAGAAAGACATAGATGAACAAGTGGTTGGGTAGCCTACGGTCGACGACGCGGTAGATCGCCCAGCTCAGGCCGATCGGCAGCGCGGCCATGATCAGCAGGTTGGCCGGATACGCGGCAAACTGGCCATTGAATAGGGTGACGATGGCGAGGACCAGGCTGAGACCGAAGAACGCGAACCAGGGGCCGAACATCAAAGTCAGCGCGGTGGCGCCGAGCAGGTGGAAATTGAGGCCGGGCCGGATGCCGGCCTTGATCGACCATAGCGCCACCACGACGACGCAGGCGGCGGCGAAGACGTTGAGGTTGTCGCGATCGGCCAGCATGCGCCAGCGGGCTTGGCGCCAGATGCCGTAGAACGCCAGGCCGGCCAGCGGCCAGAGCAGCCATAACCATGGGGTCGGGATGTGGGCGGAGATCAGATTCATATCGGGGCTCGGCTATACTTCGGCGCATTTTATGCGGAAAGAAAATTTCATGCGCCTCGCCCTGTTCGATCTCGACAACACCTTGCTCGCCGGCGACTCCGATTTCGAATGGGCGCAATTTCTGATCGAAAAAGGCGTGCTCGACCGTGAGGTCTACGAGGCCCGAAACCAGCAGTTCTATGACCAGTACAAGGCCGGCACGCTGGACATCCACGAATTTCTCGATTTTCAGTTGAAGCCGCTGGCCCGGCACCCGCGTGAGCAGCTCGATGCCTGGCATGCCGAGTTCATGAGCCGGAAGGTCATCCCGATGATCGCACCCGGCACCGCGGCCTTGCTGCAAAAACACGCAGCCGATGTCTGTGTGATCGTCACCGCGACCAACAGCTTCGTCACCGCGCCGATTGCCCGCCACTTGGGCGTCGGGCATCTGATTGCGACCGAGCCGGAGGCGGTCGAAGGCGAGTTCACCGGCCGCGTGGTCGGCACGCCGTCGTTCCGCGAGGGCAAGGTCGAACGCCTGGAACAGTGGCTGGCCCAACAGGGCCGGGCTTGGGCCGATGTCGGCGACAGCTGGTTTTATTCCGATTCCCTCAACGACCTGCCGCTGTTGGCGCAGGTCCTCCACCCGGTGGCGGTCGATCCCGACGCTACGCTCCGGGCCCATGCCGAACAGGCGGGTTGGCCCATCATCAGTCTGCGTTGAACAAGCGGCACCCCAGGCCGTCGGCCGCATAAGAACTTTTTTGTCGATGCCACATAAAACCACTTAAAAAAGTGGTATATGTGTCATTTACATGAAACAGTTGTTCTAATGGCAGGAATTCAAATGACAATCTTCGGCTTGGTTCGAGAGGGTCTGTGCTAAAAACGAAGGTGATATCCGACTGGATCGATCTAGGGGGGTGCCGTTGACGTGCAGTAGCGAGCAAAGACGACCGGGCCACAGATCTTGCCTAGGCCGCGAGAGGCGGCGTTAAGCGTGGCGAAAGGCCTGCTGTACAAAAAGCATGAGCACCCGCGCGGCATCGCTGCGCGGGCCTCGGTCCGTGGCCTGACCTTGGGCTTCGCCATTGTGCTGGGGCTGGTCGTGTTGCTGGCGATCTATGCCTTGCTTGCCATGCATCAGATTCGGCAGGATATGGAGTCGGCCGTCGGCATGTACAAGACCGAGGCGCGATTGGCCGAGACCATGTACCGGCTGGCGCATCGGCAAACCGAGGTCATGCAGGGCTTGGTGCATGAGCGGTCCCCCGCCCTGCGGGCAGAGAAAGAGCGCCTGTTGCGCGAACTGGACAGCCAATTCGAGGTGCTGCTGCACAAGCTGGTTGCGCTCGATTTGCGCCCGGCCGAGCGGGCGGTGCTGGAAGGTCAGGCCATCATGTCGGCCAAGTTGGCCGAAGACCGTAGCAAGCTGATGTCTTTGCTCGCCGCGGGCAGGGAGGGCGAAGCGGAGCACTTCCTGCTGGACCGCGTGATGGTCGACCAGGCGCAGGTCATTCAGGCGCTCAATCAATTCACCTACATCCAGGACGACAAGACGGCAGACATCCTGCTCGGCGATCGGCGCCGGCACCAAACGGCCGTCAATGGGATCGTGACGGCCGGGTTGGCCGCCTTGCTGTTGGGCGCTTGGGTGGCCTATGGTGTACGCCGGCGGATCGGGAAGCTGCTGCATGGCATCGAAGTGGCGAGCGACCAGCTCGAAGCGAGCCTGCGGACTTCGTTTTTCCAAAAACGCGCCTTGGACGAGCATGCCATTGTCAGCATCGCCGATGTCCATGGCCGGATCACCTATGCGAACGACCGCTTTTGTCAGATCAGTGGCTACAGCCGCGACGAGTTGATCGGCCAAAGTCATCGCATCCTCAAATCCGGGCTGCATCCACCGGCGTTCTTCGACGATTTGTGGTCCACCATCGCCAGCGGCAAGGTGTGGCAGGGCGAAGTGTGCAATCGGCGCAAAGACGGCGAGCGATACTGGGTCTCCAGCACGATCGTGCCCTATCTGGACGAGCATGGCCTACCCTACCAATACGTTTCGGTGCGCACGGACATCACCGAACTCAAGCGCTCGGTCGAGCAGAATCGGCTACTGGCCGGGGCCATGGAGCAGACGGACGAGGGGGTTTTCATCGTCGATGCCAAACAGCCGGAGATTCCGCTGATCTACGTCAATCATGCCTTCGTGCAGATGACGGGGTATGCGCGCGACGAATTGCTCGGCCGGAATTACCGTTTCCTGGAGGGCGAGGCCGCCAATCAACTGGCCCTGGACCTGTCCGGCGATAGCCTGGATGAATCGAAATCGATACGCGCCGTCCTGCGCAGCTATCGCAAGAACGGCGAATCGTTCTGGTGCGAATTGGTCATCGATCCGATTCGGGATGACGCCGGCCAATTGACCCATTTCATCGGCATTGCCGAGGACATCACCGTGCGCATGGAGCGGGACGAATCGCTACGGCGTTTTCGTGCTGCGCTCGATTCGTCGGCGGATGCGATCTATCTGGTCGATATGCAAACCATGCGGTTTATCGATGCGAACCGAACCGGTTGGGAAACGCTGGGCTACACCCCGGAGGAGCTGTTCACCCTGGGCCCGGCCGATATCCAGCCCCAGAGTGCGCAACCGGATCTGGTCGAGATGTTCGAGCGCGCCGGCGACGAAACGGACGAGGGTAGCGTGATCGAGACGGTGCATCAGCGCAAGGACGGCACGCAGTTCCCGGTGGAGGTGTTGCTCCGGCCGATCCAGTCCGACGAAGGCGCCTTGATGATCGCGGTGGTCCACAACATCAGCGCGCGCAAAAAGGCCGAGGAAAAGCTGCTGCAAGCCAAGCTCGTGGCGGAGCAGGCCAATCAGGCCAAGACCGATTTCCTGTCCAATATGAGCCACGAGCTGCGTACGCCGCTGAATGTCATCTTGGGCTTTGCCCAGTTGCTGCAAATGAAGCGCGGCGTCGATGCCGGTGTGCAGGAGAATGTCCGGGAGATCGTCAAGGCCGGGCGGCATTTGCTGGAATTGATCAACGAAGTGCTCGATCTGGCTCGGATCGAATCTGGCCGCATCAGTCTGCAAATCGAGCCGGTCCGCTGTTTGGACATCGTGAACGAATGCGTTGGTCTGATGCAGCCCTTGGCCAAGCAGCGCGGCATCGACCTGCAGGTCGATCTCGGTGAACTGGATGCCTCGGTTCGAGTGTCGGCCGATGCGGTCCGGCTCAAGCAGGTGATGCTCAACCTGCTGAGCAACGCGATCAAATACAACCGGCCGCAAGGCTCGGTGACCTTCAAAGTCTGGCCAGCGGCAAAGGGTAGGATTTGCTGGTCTGTCGTGGACACGGGTTTGGGCATTGCCGCCGACCAGCAGGCTCAGGTATTCGAGCCCTTTAGCCGTTTAGGCATGGAGCGGACTGGTGTGGAAGGTACCGGTATCGGCCTGGTCATCAGCAAGCGTTTGATCGAGGCCATGCACGGCCAGATCGGTTTTGAAAGCGAACCGCAAGTAGGCAGCCGGTTCTGGGTGGAGTTGCCGCAGGCCCAGGTCTTGGACGAGTCGCCATTGGCGCAGATGTGGGGCATTGAACCGACCCCGACACCCATGCATATCGAAAGCTCAGGGCACGGCGTGGTGCTCTATATCGAGGATAACCCGGCCAATCTGAAGTTGATCGAACGGATGATGCAGGGGCGCCCGCACCTGCTGCTGATCACGGCCCATACCCCCAAGTTGGGGCTGGAGTTCGCTTTTGTGCATCGGCCCGGTTTGATCTTGTTGGACATCAATATGCCGGTCATGGACGGCTATGAGGTATTGAGGCGGCTACGGGCCGACCCGGCGACCGCTTCGATCCCGGTCGTTGCGGTGACCGCGGCGGCGATGTCGCGCGACATAGAGAAGGCGAGGGCGGCAGGTTTTCAAGACTATTTGACCAAACCTGTCGATATCCGACGCCTGTATGGGGTGTTGGATTCGGTATTCGGCGCAAGTGAGGAACCCGAGTATGAACGCGGCAGTAAGTTTTCTTGATTTCAACCAGTGGAAGGTGGGCGGGATCGTCGTCCTGGATGACGAGCCGGCCAACGTCAGCCTGCTGGTCCAGCTATTACGCGAGAGCGGGCACACCAACGTTCACGGACTGAACGACCCGCGGCAATTGATGGAACTGCTCGACCAGCATGCCATCGACCTTTTGCTGCTCGACCTAAAAATGCCCCATCTCGATGGCTATCAAATCATCGAACAAGTGCAGACCTTGGAGCACCCGCCCTGCGTGTTGGTGCTAACCGCCCATGTCGACCGGGACAGCCGGCTGCGGGCGCTGCGGTCGGGGGCGCGCGATTTCGTGCCCAAGCCATTCGATGCCGAGGAGTTGCTGACGCGGGTGCGTAATTTGGTCGAGATGCGGCGCTCTCAGGCGAGCCTGCGCCAACAGAACAAGACCCTGGAGTCGCATGTGCGCGAGCGCACGCAGGAGATCCACGACACGCGGTTGGAGATCATTCGCCGGCTCGGCCGGGCGGCGGAATTCCGCGATAACGAAACCGGCCTGCATATCATCCGCATGAGCAAGATTTCGCAGATCGTCGGTCGCGCGGCGGGCATGAGCGTGCCGGAGGCGGAGCTGCTGCTTAACGCCAGCCCGATGCACGATATCGGCAAGATCGGTATCCCCGATCGGATTTTGCTGAAGCCAGGCAAACTCGATGCGGACGAGTGGCGCATCATGCAGACGCATGCCCGGATCGGGGCCGAGCTGCTCGACGGTCACGATGCGCCGTTGCTGGCCATGGCGCGCGATATCGCGTTGACCCATCATGAAAAATGGGATGGCAGCGGTTATCCGGACGGGCGCCGGGCCGAGGCGATTCCATTGGTTGGGCGCATCGTTGCCTTGGCCGATGTGTTCGATGCCTTGACCAGCACGCGGCCCTACAAGGCGGCGTGGCCGGTGGAACAGGCGCTGGATCATATCCGAGCGCAGCGTGGCATTCATTTCGATCCTTATTTGACAGATGCTTTCATGGACTGTTTGAATGAGATCAGGGCAGTTTGCTTTCAATTTGCCGAGCCGGGCGAGGGGACTGGAAAACTCTATGGCTAATGCATTCAAGGTGCTGATCGCCGACGATATACCGCAAAACGTAGCCTTCTTGCGTGCCTGCCTAGAGGACGAGGGCCATGCCGTGCGCGTGGCGGCCAGCGGCGAGCAGGCATTGGAATTGTTCGGTCGCGAGTCGCCCGATCTGGTGCTGATGGATGTGATGATGCCGGGCATAGGCGGGCACGAGGCGACGCGCCGCATGCGCGAGATGGCTGGGGACCGTTGGTTGCCGATCATCTTCATCAGCGCGCTCGATCAGTCCGTCGATATGGTCCGCGGCCTGGAAGCCGGCGGCGACGACTTTATTTGCAAGCCGGTCGATCTGGAAGTGCTCAAGGCCAAGATCCGCGCCATGCAGCGCATCGCCGGCATGCAGCAAAAGCTGGCCGAGGTGACGGCCGAGTTGCAGAACTACCGCGAGCACGCCGAATTCGAGCAAGAGATCGCGCGCGAGCTGATGTCTTTGATGATCAAGGCCGCGTCGACCGAGGACGCGGGTTTGGAGATGTGGCTGGAGCCGGCCACTCGATTCAGTGGCGACCTGTTGGTCGCCAACCGTTCGCGTTCCGGCCATTTGTATCTGCTCCATGCCGATTCCATGGGCCATGGCCTGCCGGCAGCGCTCCCCTTGCTGCCTACGGCGCAGATCTTCCGCACCATGGGCGAACGTGGCTTCAATCTCTCCACCATCGTGCAAGAGATGAATATTCAGTTGGCCCGCCAGATTCCGCGCGGTTATTTCGTGGCGGCGACATTGGTTTGTATCGATCGGGAAAATCAGACGATCGAAGTCTGGAACGGTGGCAATCCAGCCGCCTTGCTGACCGGCCGCGACGGCAGCCTGATTTGCCGTTTCGAGTCCATGCATCCGCCATTGGGCATTATCGACGCGTCACGCTTCGATGCGCGCACGCAGGTCTGGCAATCGGAGCGGGACTGGACGCTCAACCTATTTTCGGATGGCTTGGTGGATGCCGAGGATGCCAAGGGTAAAGCCTTCGGTGAGGCGGCGGTGCTGGCCGCCTTGCAGGGCGCGAGCGATCCTCATGCCAGCATCGTCTCGGCCGTGCGGGCCCATCTGGGGACCGGGCGCGTGGCGCATGACGATATCTCGTTGATCACCCTGAACAATGTCTTGGCCGCCTAGGCGCGGGCTGTGAAGATTTAAAGCTTGCCCGCCGTTGGCCGGGCCTCTACGCTGGTGGTGTTACCTCAGGCAACCGTTAGGAGACGACCATGATCCTCAAGCGAGCGCTTATCCTGTTTACCCTGGCGTGGTTGGCGGTCCCTTTCGCCCGAGCCGCCGATCCCATCGTCATCAAGTTTTCCCACGTCGTTGCACCCAACACCCCCAAGGGCAAGGCCGCCGACTATTTCAAGACCTTGGTCGAGGAGCGTACCGGCGGGCGGGTCAAGGTTGAGGTCTATCCGAACAGCCAGCTCTATAAGGACCGCGAAGAGATGGAGGCCTTGCAGCTGGGTGCGGTACAGATGCTGGCGCCGAGCCTGTCCAAATTCGGCCCGCTCGGCGTGCGCTCCTTCGAACTGTTCGACCTGCCTTATATCTTCCCGAACAAGGAGACCCTGTATCGGGTGATGGACGGCGATATCGGCAAGCAACTATTCGGTATGCTGGAGAGCAAGGGCATCAAGGGGCTGGCCTTCTGGGACAACGGTTTCAAGCAAATGAGCGCGAACCGGCCCTTGCGCAAGGTCAGCGATTTTCAAGGCTTGAAGATGCGCATCCAGTCGTCCAAGGTGCTCGATGCGCAGATGAAGGCATTAGGCGCATTGCCGCAAGTGATGGCCTTCTCCGAGGTCTACACCGCCTTGCAGCAGGGCGTGGTCGACGGCACCGAGAACCCGGTGTCCAACCTCTACACCCAGAAGATGCACGAGGTGCAGAAGCACTTGACCATTTCCGATCACGGCTATCTCGGCTACGCGGTGATCGTGAACAAGAAGTTCTGGGATGAGCTGCCGGCCGATATCCGGCCGATCCTGGAAAAGGCGATGGCCGATGCGACCAAGTACGAACGCGAGATCGCCCAGAAGGAGAACGACGACGCGCTGGAGGCGGTGCGCAAAGCCGGGAAGACCGAGATCTATGTCTTGCCGCTGGCAGGCCGCTTGGAATGGCACAAGGTCTTGTTGCCGGTGCATAAGCAGTTCGAAGACGTCATCGGCAAGGATTTGATCCAGGGGGCCTATGGCATCGCCGCCGAGGTCGAGAAAGAACGACTGGCGGCTACCGTCAAGCCTAGAGACAAGGTCAAGACCAAGGCCAAGGAAAAGGCCAAGCCGGCAAAAGCCCAATAAACCCATGACGCGGCGGCCTCGGGCCGCCGTTTTTTATGCTCAACCGTCTGCTCGATCGTCTGGAGGAAACGCTGATCGCCAGCTTCATGGCCCTGGCGACGCTGATCGTTTTTTTCGCCATCGTGCATCGCTACACCTCGAGCATTGGCTGGGTGTGGCAATACACCCGGCATATCGAGGTCAATTGGGCACAAGAGGCCTGTATCTATCTGTTCATCTGGATGGCCAAGTTCGGTGCCGCCTATGGTGTGCGCACCGGCATCCATGTCGGCGTCGATGTGCTGGTGCGCAAACTCGATGGCGCCAAACAGCGGTTCTTCGTCGTGTTCAGCCTGCTCTCCGGCGCCTTCTTTACTGCGGTGATCGCCCTGCTCGGTACCCGGTTCGTGCTGCATATCAGCGAACTGGGCCAGGTTTCGCCCGATCTGGGGATGCCGATGTGGA
The DNA here is from genome assembly GCA_021848725.1 of Pseudomonadota bacterium. Classification (GTDB taxonomy): domain Bacteria; phylum Pseudomonadota; class Gammaproteobacteria; order Burkholderiales; family Thiobacillaceae; genus Sulfuritortus. The sequence continues at coordinate 14,484 of JAJZTS010000002.1, read as the reverse complement.
TTATTTATCTGGCCATTCCGCTCGGTTCCGGCTTGATGTGCTATCGCTTCGTCCAGGTCCTGCTGGCCTATGCCCAGGGGCAGCCCTTGCCCGGCCATCATTACGGCGACCCTGGGGAGATACCGGAGTGAGCGGACTCATCATCGCGCTGCTGCTGGTCGTGCTGCTGCTGACCGGCATGCCGATCTCCATCGCGCTGGGCCTGACCGTGCTGGCCTTCCTGTTCACCTTCTCGACCATTCCGATCGAGATCGTGTCGCAACGGCTGTTCACCGGCCTGGATCAGTTCGCGATCATGGCCATCCCATTCTTTATCCTGTCCGGCGCCTTCCTGACCACCGGCGGCGTGGCGCGGCGCATCATCCGCTTCGCTACCGCCTTGGTTGGCTCCTTCCGCGGCGGCTTGGCCATGTCGGCGGTGCTGTCCTGCGCCTTCTTCGCAGCGGTGTCCGGTTCCAGCCCGGCCACGGTGGTGGCCATCGGCTCGATCATGATCCCGGCCATGATGCAGCACGGCTACCCGAAAAAGTTCGGCGTCGGTGTGGTCGCCACCTCGGGCGGCCTGGGCATCCTGATCCCGCCGTCCATTGTGCTCATCATCTACGGCGTGTCGACCAGCACCAGCATCGGCCAGTTGTTTATCGCCGGCGTGGTGCCCGGCATCCTCATGGCGGTGGTCTTGCTGCTGGTGACCTGGCTGGTGGCCAGGCGGCACGGCTACCCAACCTTGCCCCGGGCCAGCCTGCGAGAGGTGTGGCATGCCTTCCGCGGCTCGGTCTGGGGCCTGTTCCTGGTGGTGATCGTGATCGGCGGTATTTACGGTGGCATCTTCACGCCGACCGAGGCGGCGGCGGTATCGGCCGTTTATGCCTTCGTCATTGCGGTGTTCATCTACAAGGAACTCAAGCTCAAGGACGTGCCCCGCGTGTTGCTGCAAGCGGCCAATATGAGCGCGATGCTGCTTTACATCATTACCAATGCGATCCTGTTCTCCTTCCTGCTGACCAGCGAGAATATCCCGCAAAACCTGGCACAGTGGATCATCGACCAGGGGCTCGCGCCCTGGATGTTCCTGCTGGTGGTCAACGTGCTGCTGTTTTTCGCCGGCGATTTCATGGAGCCGAGCTCGATCATTTTGATCTTGGCGCCGATCTTTCTGCCGGTCGCGCAACAACTGGGCATCGATCCGGTCCACCTTGGCATCGTGATGACCATCAATATGGAGTTGGGCATGATCACGCCGCCGGTCGGGCTCAATCTTTACGTCGCCAGCGGTCTGGCCCGCATGGGGCTGACCGAGACCACGCTGGCCGCGGCGCCGTGGATCCTGGTGGTGACGGCGGTGCTGCTGCTGGTGACCTACGTGCCGCAGCTCAGCCTGTGGCTGCCGCGGCTGCTCTACGGCCCGGCGAGCTAGCCGGGCTTGCCGAGTGGCGCTTATATCGGGTCTAATTCGTGGCAATGACGCGTCCTGCCCGCCATCTCGTCCTGTGGTTGTTCGTGCTGCTGCAATGCCTATTGCCGCTGCTGCACGCCCATGCGGCCGGCGCTCATGAGCATGCCGCGCAGCATGGCATCCATCTCGATGGCGTCGAGTTCGATGAGCTTACGCCGAGTCTGCATGCCGCTACGCATGAACCTGCCGGCATCGGTGTGGAGCTGGCCCTGCCGGCGCGCGCATACCGCATGGCCGCGGCCAATCTTGGATCGCTCGACTTCGTTCCGGCGCAGCCTTCCTGGCCGCGTGCGTTCGCATATCGTCGGCCAACAACGGCTTCGCTAAGTCGACCTAATCCCCTACGCGCTGAATGGCCGCTCGTCCCTTATCCCTGCGCCCCACCTCGCCTCTGATCGCCTAAGCTTGGGTCATTAGGGCCCGATTGTGTTTGCTATCCGTATCCGGCCAGGCGTTTGGCCGTACCTTGGGGAATGCCATGCCTCGTTTGTCGATTTTGTTGTTGACTGTCGCTCTGGCCGGTTCGGTCCAGGCGGCGGATGTCCTCATTCCGATCAATGCGACCCAGCGCGCAGCGCTGCGCATTGCCAGCGTGCCGGTCGAGGCCGATGTCGGCGGTGCCTCGCTCGGCGTGCCGGCCACGGTCATGGTGCCGCCCGCACAGGAGCGTTTCATCGCGGCGCCGGTGGCCGGTTTGGTCACCGAACTGCACACGGCGGTCGGCGAGCAGGTCGCTGCCGGACAGGTCTTGCTGGTGCTGCGCAGCCAGGAAATCGTCAGCGGTCAGCGCGAAACGGTCGAGGCCGCGACGCGCTTCCGCTTGGCCGAGACGGTCTATCGTCGCGATGAGGCCCTGTTCCGCGAGGGCATCATCGCCGAGGGCCGCTTGCAGGCGAGCCAGGCCGCGCTGGAGCAGGCGCGGGCCACACTCAAGGAACGGCGAGCTTGGCTCGGTTTGATGGGGTTGTCGCGCGCCGAGGTCGAGGCGGTCAAACGTGGCGAGCGCTTGTTCGACCGCATACGCATCGTCGCACCGATCGCCGGCAGTGTGGTCGAGCAGGCGGCGGCAAGCGGCATGCGGGTCGAGGCGGCGGCCCCACTATTGCGCTTGGTGCGTACTGACCCGGTCTGGTTGGATATCCGGGTGCCGGCCGCGCTGGCCGCGCAATTGCGCAAGGGCCAGAAGGTGAACCTGGCCGGCAGCCAGGCGGCCGGTACGGTGTTGGCGATCGGGCGTAGCGTCGATGCGGCGCAGAGCGTGCCGGTGCGGGCACGCATCGCCAATCCGGACGGGGCTTTGCGCTTGCATCAAAGCGTCGAGGTCCGTTTCGAGGGCCTGAGCGGCACCGGCCAGTGGCGCGTTCCTAGCCGGGCGCTGGTCTATCAGCAGGGCCAGAGTTATGTCTTCGTCGAGCGTGCCGGCGGCTTCGCGCCGCTGCCGGTGAAGATCGGCGCCCAAGGCGGCCAGTTCGTGACCGTCGTGGCGGCGCTTAAGCCGGGTGAGCGTATCGCCGTCGAAGGCTTGGCCGCGATCAAATCGGCTTGGCTTGGCGGCGGGGGGGAGTGATGTTTGCCCGGCTAACCGAGTTTGCGCTGACCCAGCGCCTGTTGGTGGCGGTGCTCGCATTGCTGCTGACCGGTTTCGGCAGCATGGCCTGGCGCGAATTGCCCATCGATGCCTTTCCCGACGTCTCGACCACTCAGGTCAAGATCATCCTGAAGGCGCCGGGCATGACGCCGGAAGAGGTCGAGAACCGCGTTGCCGCACCGATCGAGATGGAGATGCTGGGCATCCCCAAGCAGCGCATCCTACGCTCGATGTCCAAGTATGGCCTGACCGACATCACCATCGATTTCGAGGACGGTACCGATATTTACTGGGCGCGCAGCCAGGTCAGCGAACGCCTGAACGGCGTGCTGGACGAGTTGCCCGAGGGGGTGTCCGGCGGGTTGGCGCCGATCACCACGCCGTTGTCCGAGATGTTCATGTTCACCGTCGAGGGCGGCGGCCTGAGTTTGACCGAGCGGCGCGCCTTGCTCGATTGGGTGATTCGGCCGCAGTTGCGCACCCTGCCCGGGGTGGCCGACGTCAATGCGCTCGGCGGTTTGGTCAAGACCTACGAGGTGGCGCCCGACAACGCTGCGATGGCCGCGCGTGGCGTAACTTTGGACGAATTGCGTGCGGCCTTGGCGAGCAACAATCGCAACGACGGGGCCGGTAGCCTGACCGAGGGCGAGGAGGTCTGGCTAGTGCGGATGGAAGGTGCGGTGCGCACCCTGCAGGACATCGCCGCCATCGTCGTGAAGACCGTACATGGCGTACCGATCCGGGTGGCCGATTTGGCCGCAGTACGCCTGGGCCACGTCACCCGTTACGGGGGGGTCACTCAGGATGGCAAGGCCGAAGCGGTGGAAGGTTTGGTGCTCGGCCTCAAGGGCGCGAATGCACAACAGGTGATCGCAGCGGTGAAACAGCGCCTGGCCGAGATCGCCCCCACCTTGCCGAAGGGCGTGACCGTGCGCCCGTTCTATGATCGCTCGACTCTGGTCGAGCGGGCGGTGGGCACGGTGAGCAAGGCCTTGTTCGAGGCCATCGTGCTGGTGTTGGTGCTGCTGTTCCTGTTCCTCGGCAATGTCCGCGCCGCACTGACCGTGGCGGTGACCCTGCCGCTGGCGGCGCTGGCGACCTTTTTGCTGATGCGCCAATTCGGCCTGTCGGCCAACTTGATGAGCCTGGGCGGACTCGCCATCGCCATCGGCATGCTGGTCGATGCCGCTGTCGTGGTGGTGGAAAACATCGTGAGCCATTTGGCTCACGATGTTTCGGCGCAGGCTCACATGAGCGAAGCGAATGTTAAGTCCGCGCCAGCGGACGGCCGCAGCCAAAACAGCGAACACGATGTTTCGGCGCAGGCTCACATGAGCGAAGCGAATGTTAAGTCCGCGCCAGCGGACGGCCGCAGCCAAAATGTCGTCGGCCATGCCGGTAGCGGTGCATCCGCGCTACCCAAGCTGCATCTGATCTACCGCGCCGTGCGCGAGGTGGCTACGCCGACCGTAAGCGGTGTGTTCATCATCATGATCGTGTTCTTGCCTTTGCTGAGCTTGCAGGGCCTGGAAGGCAAGCTATTCATCCCGGTCGCGTTGACCATTGTCTTTGCCTTGGCGGCGGCCTTGCTCTTGGCGTTGACGGTGGTGCCGGTGCTGGCCTCCTGGCTGTTGCGCGAGGGCGCGCATGCCGAGCCCTGGCTGTTGCGCCAGGCCATGCGTTTATACGAGCCGGTATTGAGTTTCGCGTTGACCCGTTCGCGCAGCGTGATCGTGGTTGCGCTTGCGGCCCTAGTGCTGGCGGCGGGGATGTATCCCTTCATCGGCAAATCGTTCATGCCGAGCTTGGATGAGGGCGATTTGCTGCTGCAGTTGGAGAAATTGCCGTCGATTTCGCTGGAACAGAGTCTGGCTCAAGATATGCGGGTGCAGCAGGCAATCATGCAACGGGTGCCCGAGGTGCGCGGCGTGGTCGCGCGTGCCGGTGCCGACGAGTTGGGCCTCGACCCGATGGGGCTGAACGATACCGACAGCTTTCTGTTGCTGAAGCCGATGGCGCAATGGCGGGTAGCGGATAAGGCGTGGCTGATGGAAGAGATTCGCAAGGTCATGATCGATTTTCCGGGGATTGGTTATGCCTTCACCCAACCGATCGACATGCGCGTGTCGGAGATGCTGACCGGCAGTCGCGGCGATCTTGCGATCAAGCTGTTCGGCACCGATATCGCGACGCTTAATCGGCTGGCCGAACAAGTCGAGACTTTGCTCAAGTCCGTGCCGGGCGCCGAGGATGTCTACAGTCGCAAGAACGCGGGCGTGCAGTATTACCAGGTCGTAATCGATCGCTTGGCGGTCGGCCGTTTCGGCTTGACCGCCGACGAGGTGGCGCAGTTCCTCCGGGCGCAGCTCGAAGGGCTGCGTCTGGGCAGCATCCAGGAGGGGGTGCGCCGCTCGCCGCTGGTGTTGCGGGCGGGCGAAGAGGTGCGCATGTCGCCTGCGGTGTTCGAGTCGCTGCGCATTCCCACCGCTTCGGGCAGCGCCGTCCCGTTGCGCGAGGTAGCCCGTCTGGCGCGGGTCGACGGCCCGGTGGCGGTCAATCGCGAGAATGCTGCGCGTTTCGTCACGGTGCAGAGCAACGTGGTCGGCCGCGATCTGGTCGGCTTCGTCGAGGAGGCCAAGGCCCGCATCGCGCGCGAGGTCAAGTTGCCGGATGGTTACCGCGTCAGCTTCGGCGGCCAGTTTGAGAATCAGCAGCGGGCGGCCGCTCGTTTGATGGTGGTGGTGCCGCTGGCGCTCGGCTTGATCTTTCTGCTGTTGTTCGCGACCTTCCGTTCGGTGCGCCAGGCTACCCTAGTATTGCTCAACATTCCGTTCGCGATGGTCGGCGGGGTGGCGGCGTTGTTCATTGCCGGCGAGTACCTGTCGGTGCCGGCCTCGGTCGGCTTCATCGCATTGCTCGGTATCGCCGTGCTGAACGGGGTGGTGATGGTCGGCTATTTCAATCAGTTGGCCGACCAGGGGTTGGCGCCCGAGCTTGTGGTGCGCGAGGGTGCCATGCGTCGCCTGCGGCCCGTGCTGATGACGGCCAGCATCACTGCCTTCGGCCTGATTCCGCTGCTGCTTGCCAGCGGGCCGGGGTCGGAGATACAGAAACCGCTGGCCACGGTGGTGATCGGCGGCCTGTTTACTTCAACCGCGTTGACCTTGGTGCTGCTGCCGGTGCTCTATCGACGCTTCATATTGGGAGTGAAGGCATGAGTCTCGTCATGGTATCGATCACCGCGCCTCGCGCGCTGGAAGAGGCCTTGTGCGAGCAATTGCTCGAACACCCGGATTGGGCTTCGGGGTTTACCGTGTGGCACGCCGAGGGTCATGGCCAGCAGACCAAGCTGAGCCCGCCGGAACAGGTTCGCGGCCGGGCCGCGCGCAGCATGGTGCAGATCGTGCTGGAGGCCGGGCGAGCGCAGGAATTGATCGCGCATTTGCGTGAGCGCTTTCCCAAGCCCGACGTGTATTGGTGGAGTGTGCCCATTAACGAGAATGGGAGACTGGCATGAGCAATTGGCATTGCGGGCTGCTGGCGGCGGCCGTGTGGGTGCTGGCAACGGCGGCGGCCAATGCGGCCAATGTGCTCGATTCGGCCCCGGCCGATCTGCCGCCGGCCGATGCGGTTGAGCGCGCATTGGACGGCCATCCCCAAGTGCGCGCCGCCCAAGCACGGTTGGCGGCGGCGCGTGCCGAGGACCGGCGTCTGCAAGCGGGCGAGCATCCGCTGGGGCTTAACCTGTCGAGCCAGCGGCGGAATACGAACGGCGGCCCCGACTATCAAGAATGGGGCGTGGGTATCGAACGCGCTTGGCGCCTGCCTGGCAAGCTTGGCCTGGATCAGGCTATCGGGTCGAAGGGCATTGCCGAGGCGCAGGAGCGGGTGGGCGATGCCCGGCACGAGACCGCGCGGCAATTGCTCGGGTTGTGGTATGCCCGGTTGCAAACCACGGTGGAAACCCAGTTGTGGCAGCGTCAGGTCGAGTTCCTCCGAGAGCAGCGGCGCACGACTGAGATTCGGGTCAAAAGCGGCGATGCCGCACGGCTCGATAGCCTGCAAGCGGAGTCGGCGCTGGCCCAGGTCGAGGCGGAGGCACGCCGGGCCGAGGCGCGCGCCGAGGTGGCGCAGGCCGAACTGGCGGCGCAGTTTCCCGAATTGTCGTCAGCGGCCGGCGATTCGGTCGAGCCGACGATGCCGGGCGAGGGCGAGGCGGTTTGGATCGCGCGCAGCTTGATGCACAACCATGAAATTCTCTCTGTGCAGCGTGCGCAAGAACGGTTGAATTTGCAGGCGCAGCGGGCCGATGCCGACCGCTTGCCCGACCCACGCTTGGGCTTGCATTATGCGCGCGAGCTGGGGGGCTTGGAGAACATCGTCGGCGTTAGCTTGAGCATCGAGATACCGGGTGCCAGCCAGCGGGCGAAGAGCGCGATGTATCGGGCCGAGGCCGCGGCGACGGCAGAAGAGGTGGCGGCAGTGCGTCGCCGTTTGCAGGCCGAAGCGGCGGGCAATTGGCAACGGGCCTCGGCCGGTGTCGACAGTTACCGCCGACTCAAGGCCGCCGCCGATTCGGTGGAACGGCATGCCGACCTTACTCGGCGCGCCTATGACTTGGGCGAGTTGAACCTGTATGAGGTCTTGCAGGCCAGACGTGCGGCCTTGGAAGCGAGGCTGGCGGCCGAGCAGGAGCGCTTGGCCGCCAATCGAGCGATCGCCCGTTTGCTGTTGGACGCGCACAGCCTATGGCTGGCCGAGCCCGACGAGGATGAACATCAGTGAACGGTGCTATGCGGGTCTGCCATTCGGCTGACGGGGAATCGGCCGCATTGTTATAAAACCGAGCTTGCTCGGGGCGGCTATTTCCATATGATCGGGGCTCATTTGACGAGATGGGGATAGGTAATGCGGACCCGGCTTGTAATTCTTGCAGCGATGGCATCGATCGGGATATCGGCCGAACAGGTTTGGGCCGAGCCCGATGTGGCGCTGATTTCGGATCGTGGGGGATTCTTGGTGTCGTCCACGACCGTGGGCGATGGCCGCCTGCATATCGAGGCCGGCGTCAATTACGAGCGCGACAAGCGAGGCGCCCTGAAGAGTCAAGCGTGGACGACGCCGGCCGCGCTGCGCTATGGCATTGGCAACGATCTGGAGTTGCGTCTGGAGAGCGACGCCTTTACCCGGCAACGCGAGGGCGGCACCGGCGCTGACGGCAAGCAGAGCGGCTTCGCCGATGCCGCCCTTGGCGTCAAGTGGCACGATGTCCACGATGGCGCGACCTTCGGCTCCGCGGCCTGGTGGCTGAGCATGGAGTTGCCGAGCGGCAGCCGCGCCTTCAAGGGCGATGGTCTGCGCCCAGCCCTGTATCGGGTGATGGAATGGACCTTGTCCGCGGATGACGGCCTGGCCTTGATGCCGGGCGTCAAGTACGACCGCGATGCCACCGGGCATTTCTGGAGCGGCGCGCTGGGCGGGGCATATAACCGGGCGTTGAGCGAACGCGTCGGTGCGTCGCTCGCGATCGAGGGCAAGCAGCTGGCCGGCTCGCGCCACGGCGGCAATGTGGTGACTTCTACCATCAGCCTGGCCTATCTGCTGAACAAGGATGTCCAGCTCGATACCGGCGCGAGTTTCGGCCTGAACGAACATAGCCCGGATTTTGCCTGGACGGCGGGGGTGTCGGCGCGTTTCTGAGTTCAGCAGGCCGGAACCGCTTCGTGTCCGGCCTTTTGCTGCAAGCGCCACATCTCGGCATAGCGGCCATTCGCCGCCAGTAGTTGTGCATGCTGGCCGCGTTCGACGATGCGGCCGGCCTCCAGGACGAGGATTTCGTTGGCATCGACGATGGTGGATAGCCGGTGGGCGATGACCAGCGTGGTGCGGTTTTCGGAGATGCGCGCGAGTTCTGCCTGGATCGCCTTTTCGGTAGCGGAGTCGAGCGATGAGGTCGCTTCGTCGAACACCAGGATGGGCGGATTTTTCAGGATCGCCCGGGCGATCGCGACACGTTGCTTTTCACCGCCGGACAGCTTGAGGCCGCGCTCGCCGACCAGGGTGTCGTAACCATCGGGCAATTGCGCGATAAAGCGATCCAGGTGGGCGGCCCGGGCGGCCTCCAATACCTCGTCGCGGCTCGCCTCGGGCCGGCCGTAGGCGAGGTTGTAGTAGAGCGTGTCGTTGAACAGTACCGTGTCCTGCGGCACCATGCCGATGGCCGCGCGCAGGCTGGATTGCGACACCTGGCGGATGTCCTGGCCGTCGAGCAGGATGCGGCCGCCACTCACGTCATAGAAACGGAACAGCAAGCGCGACAAGGTGGATTTGCCAGCACCGCTGCTGCCGACCACGGCGAGTTTTTTGCCGGCCGGAATGACGAAATCGATGCCGTGCAGGATTTCGCGGCGCTCATCGTAGGCGAAATGCACGTTTTCGAACCGCACCTCGCCGTGTCCGACCTGTAAGGGCTTGGCATCCGGCGCGTCCTGGATCTCGGGTGGGCGGCGCAACAGGCCGAACAGTTTTTCCATGTCGGTCAGCGCATTGCGAATCTCGCGGTAGACCGTGCCGAGGAAGTTGAGCGGGATGAACAATTGGATCAGATAGGCGTTGACCAGTACCAGGTCGCCGATGGTCATGGTCTTGTCGCTCACGCCTTGCGCTGCGAGGGCCATCATCGCGGTGACGCCGCAGGCGATGATGCTGGCTTGGCCGGCGTTGAGCCAGGCCAGCGAGATTTCGCTCTGCACTGCGGCGTTTTCGGCCCGCTTGAGATCGCGGTTGAGGCGTTCGGCCTCGAACGCCTCGTTGTTGAAATACTTCACCGTTTCGTAGTTGAGCAGACTGTCGACGGCATGGGCGTTGGCATCGGCGTCGGTTTGGTTCATCGCCCGCCGGTGTTGCAGGCGCCAGTTGGTGACCAGCACAGTAAAGAAAATATAGACGACCAGCGTCATCAGCGTGATCGCGCCGAACCACGGGCTGTATTTGGCGAACAGGATGCCGGCGACCATCAGGATTTCGAGTAGCGTCGGCGCGATGTTGAACAGCGAGAAGTTGATCAGGAAGCGGATCGAACGGGCGCCGCGTTCGATCTCTACGGCCAGGCCGCCGGTGCGTCGTTCCAGATGGAACCGCAGCGATTGCGCGTGCAGATGGCGGAACACATCGAAGATGACGCCGCGCATCGCGCGTTGCAAAACGCGGGCGAATAGGGCGTCGCGAAGTTCGGTGAAGGCGGTATTGCCAAAACGCAGCGTGCCATAGAGCACGATGAAGGCGAGCGGCAGCAATAATGCCGTGCCGGGGTTTTGCAGGTGGTCGACGATCTCCTTGAGCACCAACGGCACCGAGACGTTGGCCAGCTTGGCCGAGAGCAACAAGCCGAAGGCCGCGAACAGACGGCCTTTGTATTGCCAGACGTAGGGAAATAGCGACCAAGCCGCGCGCCATTGCGAGGCGGTGATCTTCGGGCTGATGTTTTCGGTGCGGTTGCGGTGTTCGGTCATGGCGGGAATGGAGTGGTCCCCGCCGATTTTACTGCCCTTCTGCCCGGGCGTGTGCTTACAGGGTCTGCATGGCGAGCAGGCGGGTGGCCTTCTTGGGGTCGAGCGGATAGCTCAGGAAATAGCCCTGGCAGGCTTGGCAACCGACCTGTTCGAGGTAGCTCAGCTGCGCCTCGGTTTCGACACCCTCGGCCACCATGTTCAATTTCAGGCCGTGGCTCATCGCGGCGATGCCAGCGACGATGGGCGTGCCTTCGCTGTTGGGGTGGATGTCCTGCACGAAGCTCTTGTCGATCTTGATGGTGTGGACCGGCAGGCGCTTCAGGTAATTCAGCGAGGAATAGCCGGTACCGAAATCGTCGATCGAGATTTCGACGCCAAAGCCGGCGAGTTGCCGGAGTTTGTCGATCGAGCCGTCCATATCGCGCATCAGCATGCTCTCGGTGATCTCGATGCCGATCATCCGGTCCGGTACGCGGTTGGCGAGCAGGGTGGTGGTGAAGCGCTCGACGAACTCCGATTGTTCGATCTGGCTGGCCGACAGATTGATCGATAGGCTTACCCGCGGTAGGCCCATTTCATGCCACTGGCGGGCTTGCTGGCAGACATGTTGCAAGACCTGTTCGCTCAGCGGCGCGATCAGGCCGGTGTCCTCGGCGATCGGGATGAACTCGTCCGGGCCGACCATGCCGCGCTTGGGGTGGCGCCAGCGCACCAAGGCCTCCATGCCGACGATGCGGCGCGATGCGATGGCGAACTGCGGCTGGTAATAGACCTCGAACTCGCGTCGCTGCAGGCCGTGGCGCAGCTCGGTCTCCAGTGCCATGCGGCTGTTCAGGCTGGTATTGAGGTCCTGCTGGAAGAAGTAATAGCCGTTCCGGCCCTTGTCCTTGGTGTGATAGAGCGCGGTGTCGGCGTGCTTGGTCAGCAACTCCATGGTGTCGCCGTCGTCCGGGAACAGGGCGATGCCGATGCTCATGGTCACGAACAGTTCGTGGCCGTCGATCATGAACGGGGTCTTGAGCGCTTGCAGTACCTTGCGCGCGATCATCGCTGCGCTTTCGCGGTTGCGGATCTGCGGCAAAAGCAGCATGAACTCGTCGCCACCAATGCGGGCCAAGGTGTCGGCCTCGCGCAGGCAGGCGCGAATGCGCTGACTCATCGCTTGCAGCAGCCGGTCGCCGATCAGGTGGCCGAGCGTATCGTTCACTAGCTTGAACCGGTCCATGTCCATGAACATCACGGCGAGCAGGTGGTCCTGCCGCTTGGCTTGGGCCAGGGCCTGGTTGAGCCGGTCGCGGAACAGGGTGCGGTTCGGCAGGCCGGTGAGCTGGTCGTGGTAGGCCTGGAAACTGATGGTGGCCTCGGCCTGCTTGCGCGCACTGATGTCGCGGGCGACGCCGTAGGTGCCGATGAGCTCTTCGCTGCCGTCCGCTTTCGGCCGATAGAGCCCCATCGAGTTCAGTTCGGCCACGACATGAGGCAGGTCTTCGGGACCAACCGGCACGCCCTTCTTGCGTTTGAAGCGCAGCTCGAAGCTGCGCGTGGCGCGGTCGCCCTTGCGCCGCTCATTCACGCGGTAGCGGGCCTTTTCCAGGTCTTCGTTATGGACGATCCGGGAATAGTGCTGGCCGATCAGCTCGGCGCTGGGGTAGCCGAGCATGTGGGCGATGCTATCGTTCAAGTAGGTAAAGCGGCCCTCGATGTCCAGGGTGTAGATCAGATCGGGCGACAGGTTGACCAGCAAGCGGTGCAATTGCTCCGATTGCTGTAGGCGGTGCTGGAAATGACGGTTGTCGTGCCGCAGGTTGATCTTTTGCACCGCATTGCGCACGGTCTTGATCAGTTCTTCTGCCTGGTAGGGCTTGCGCAGGTAATCGTAAGCGCCGCCACGCAAGGTCTCGATTGCGGTATCGACTGAGTCGTTGCCGCTGATCACGATGATGATCGCGTCGGGTTGCTTGGCCCGCAGGTACTGCATGATCTCGTGACCGCTGGCATCCGGCAGCATCAAATCGAGCAAGACGATGTCGTAATCCGCCATCGCTAGGCAGGCATAGGCTTCCTTGCCGGAGCGTGCGGCATCGGCCTGGCTGACGTGCTGGCCGATCAGCAGGCGGGTGGCCTCCAGGCACACGGGTTCGTCCTCGACGATGAGGGCGCGTATGGTCTGAGCGAGATGGCGGTCATCGAATGCATGTGGCATGGACATTTTCCTAGCGGGCGGCACCCCGGTTGCAAGGGGTGAGCGGGCGCCGATTCGGCGGCAATGATAGCGGAAGATCGTGCTGACTTGCCCTGGCGGAAAGTACTGTTTCGGCTGGTTCGGATGGACCGGCCTGAATAGGCGATCGGCGGAGTGGGGAAGCGTTCATGAGGAGCCAGTATACGCCTTGCCCCTGCTGGGTGAGGGGTCTGGACTGAGTAAAAACGCTCGATTAAATGACAAGGTATATGAGAAAATAGTAATTTTTTGATTGACCGGAGTGCGCCGGTCGTCCTCGTTGCCGGGGATATCGGTTTGGCGTTCCAGAGTGCTGTCTGGCCCGCGGCGATGCCGCGATGGCGGATGGGTTAGTTTGAGAAATACAGAAGAGCCACTATGAACACGACGACCACGGAACAGCCGGTGCATGAGGAAGTGCGCACTACGACCTGTTATATGTGCGCCTGCCGTTGCGGCATTAAAGTTCACCTGAAAAACGGTGAAGTGCGTTTTATCGAGGGCAACCCCGACCACCCATTGAACCAGGGTGTGCTTTGCGCCAAGGGTTCCTCCGGCATCATGAAGCAGTATTCCCCGGCCCGCCTGACCAAGCCGCTGCGCCGTAAGGCCGGCGCCGACCGTGGCCGCGGCGAGTTCGAGGAGATCTCCTGGGACGAGGCCTTCGCCATCATGGAAGAGCGCCTGGCCAAGATCCGCGCCACCGATCCCAAGAAGTTCGCCATCTTCACCGGCCGCGACCAGATGCAGGCGCTGACCGGCCTGTTCGCCAAGAACTACGGCACGCCCAACTACGCGGCGCACGGCGGTTTCTGCTCGGTCAACATGGCGGCCGGCATGATCTATACCATCGGCGGCTCGTTCTGGGAATTCGGCGGCCCCGATCTCGACCGGGCCAAGCTGTTCGTGATGATCGGCACCGCCGAGGACCATCACTCCAACCCGCTCAAGATCGCGCTGTCCAAGTTCAAGCGCAACGGCGGCCGCTTCATCTCGATCAACCCGGTGCGTACCGGCTATTCCGCCATCGCCGACGAGTGGATCCCGATCAAGCCGGGCACCGACGGCGCGCTGCTCTTGGCCCTGATCCACGAGATCATCAAGCAGGGCCTGTACGACCGCGACTTCCTGGCCAAGTATTCCAACGCCGCCGAGCTGGTCAACCTGGACCCGAACAGCCCCGAGTACGGCATGTTCGTCCGCTTCGAGGTGCCGCCCGAGGAGGGCTGTTTCGACGCCCAGAACAAGCTGTGGTGGGACCGCGAGCTGAACCGCCCGGTGTCGACCCACACCCTGGGCGTCGATCCGCGCCTGCTGGGCGACTTCAAGCTGTCCGATGGCACCCCGGTCAAGCCGGCCTTCCAGCTCTTGGCCGAGCGGGTCGAGCAGTACACCCCGGAATGGGCGGCCGACATCACCGGCATCCCGGCCGAGACCATCCGCCGCTTGGCCCACGAGATGGGCATCACCGCGCGCGACGAGAAGATCGAGCTGCCGATCGCCTGGACCGACTCCTGGGACGTCGAGCACAAGACCATTACCGGCAACCCGGTCGCCTTTCATGCCATGCGCGGCCTGGCCGCCCACTCCAACGGCTTCCAGAGCATCCGCGCCTTGGGCATCCTGATGTCCATCCTCGGCACCATCGACCGGCCGGGCGGCTTCCGCCACAAGGCCCCGTTCCCGCGGCCGATCCCGCCTTGCCCGA
>JAJZTS010000070.1:3270-7679 GCA_021848725.1 Pseudomonadota bacterium | reverse complement strand
GCCGCCGCCGCTCACCCTCTACATCCATATTCCATGGTGCGTGCGCAAGTGTCCTTATTGCGACTTCAACTCGCACGGCCTGCGCGATGAGTTGCCCGAGGCGGCCTACGTCGATGCGCTGAGCCGCGACCTGGAGTTCGCCCTACCCTCGATCTGGGGCCGGACGATCGAGGCGGTGTTCTTCGGCGGTGGCACGCCCAGCCTGTTTTCGCCCGAGGCGATCGATGCGATTTTGACTCGGGTGCGCACCTTGACTCGGTTTAATCCCATGGCCGAGGTCACGTTGGAGGCCAACCCGGGTACTTTCGAGCGCGAGCGCTTTCAAGCTTTCCGTGCAGCCGGGGTGAATCGGTTGTCGTTGGGTATTCAGAGTTTCAATGACCGGCATTTGCGGGCCTTAGGCCGCATCCACAGCGCGGCCGAGGCGATCGGCGCGGCCGAGGCGGCCTTGAGCCTGTTCGACAGTGTCAACCTGGACCTGATGTATGCCCTGCCGGGGCAGGAGGTGGCGCAGGCCGAGGCCGATCTGCGCCAGGCCATTGCGCTGGGACCGCAACATCTGTCGGCCTATCACTTGACCCTCGAACCCAACACCGCCTTCGCGGCCAACCCGCCGAGCCTGCCGGGCGACGAGGTGGCGGCCGATATGCAGGAACGCATCGAGGCCTTGTTGGGCGAGGCGGGCTATCGGCACTATGAGACCTCGGCCTTCGCCCGACCAGGCAGCGAGTGCCGGCATAACTTGAATTACTGGCAATTCGGCGACTATCTGGGTATCGGTGCCGGTGCCCATTCCAAGCTGTCGTTTCACGACCGGATCGTGCGTCAGGCTAGAACCAAACACCCAAACGATTACTTGATCAAGGCGGGAACGGTCGAGGCGATCACGGAACAACGGCAGATCGCCTCGACCGAACTGCCGTTCGAGTTCATGATGAATGCCTTGCGGCTTAATGAAGGCTTCGATGTGCGGCTATTTCAGCAGCGCACAGGGTTGCCGTCGAGTCGGGCAGAACGGGCGTTGAGCGCGGCCAAGGCGCGCGAGTTGATCGTTTGCGATGCGCAACGCATTGCGCCGACCTTGCTCGGCCGCCGTTTTCTAAATGAACTGTTGCAACTCTTTCTCGCCGATCCGGGCGAAAAATCGGACTAAACGCCCGACCGTAAAAAATCCTTAATTGACAGCCCTTATCCTTTTGCTAGCTTGAAGCAAACTTGATGCTGACATGGCGCCATAGAGCCGATCCGAGGGTATGCGGTATGGGCTCTATCAAAAATGGGTGGCCGCATCCTAACGACTGGGGAAGGGAAGGCCATGGTTCGGACCTGGGGTGGTAGCCGGCAGCCAGCGGCTTTATCTGCAAGCCGTCCCGTTGTTGCAGTGCTTCATGCCGGTCGAAAAATCGGTCTGTATCGTGTTCAAGATATCAGCTGCCGCACCATGCTGCTCGGGCATGGCGGCATCTCTTTCCCGGTCGGAACGGAGATACAGCTCGACGATTTTCAACGGCTGTTGCCAGGCGGCTCATGCGGCGCGTTGCCAGCCAAGGTGGTGCATAACGATGTGCACGGTATCGCAGTCAGATGGTGAAGGAGTTCAAGGTGGGACCTAACGCAATGCTTGACTCGACTCAAAGCGCGATATCGAAGCCAGGGCATGCGGCGACTGGCGACAGATTGCTGGGTAATGGCGTGGCGCTGTTGGCACTGGATGGCGACCGTCTACAGCGGGACAGCCTCTCTTCGCTGGTGCAGCTATGCCGGCAAATTACCCGTCGCATGGATATTTTGATGATTTCGCCGCCGAAGGAGCCGCTACACACCCTGGGCAAGTTCCTTCAGGCCTTGGAAGGCGCAGGGATCGACTACCGTCTGACCAGCGCGGAAGGCAGCCTGGAAGAGGAGACGCTGCGCTATGTGCAAAAGCGCCGGCAGATCTCGGTCGTGCTGATCGGCTCCGACCGGGAACGGACCGAAAAAATGGACGAGACCTTCGGCCGCTTGCGCGAGATGGGTTATCCGGTCGGGGTCTTGATGGCCTGAGCCCAGCGGGCCTTAGAGCGCTGCCCGCAAGTCGCGGGCATTTGTATTATTAGACGTGCTTATGCCGATCGTAGACGTCCATTACACGCGGCATGGCGCGGCGAAATGCGGCCACCACTACGGGATCGAAGTGGTGGCCGCTCTCTTCGTCGAGCAGGGCTAGGGCGCGCTCCACCGGCCAAGCCTCCTTGTAGGGGCGTTTGGAGGTCAAGGCATCGAATACATCGGCCACGGCGACGATGCGCGCCGAGAGCGGGATGTCTTCGCCTTTCAAGCCGCTCGGGTAGCCGCTACCGTTGAATTTTTCGTGGTGGCATTCGGCGATCTCGATGGCGACTTGAAAGATGCTATAGCCCAGGCCGTTAACCTGGGCTTCGCAGCGTCGCAATACCTCGGCGCCGATGGCCGGGTGGCGCTCCATGTCGCGGCGCTGTTCTTCATCGAGGCGGCCGGGCTTGAGCAGGATATGGTCGGCGATGCCGACCTTGCCGATGTCGTGCATGGGGGCGAATTGGAACACCTCGCGGATGTAGGCGGCGCTGATTTCACCGCCGTATGCGCTGTTTTCGCCGAGTTCTTCCGTAACGATGGCAGCATAAAGCGCCATGCGCAAAAGATGGTCGCCGGTTTCCGGGTCGCGGCTTTCGGCCAGTTTGGCCAGGCCTTGTATGGCTGCGACGACCAGGCTTTCCAAAAAGACCGTTTTGTCCAAGGCGTGGGTGAGCTGGCCGGCGACATTGGACAGAAACTCGACATGCTCGGCCGTGTAGCTGTTTTCTTGACGGGAGGCGAAAACCAGCAAGGCCTTGGCCCTGGCCGAGCCGGTTATCGGCAGCAGGGTGGCCGAGCCAAAACCTTGTTTATGCAGGCCCGCAAGTAGGGTGCCGGTATCGGCCTCGTTGTAGCGACGAAGCTGGGCAATATTCAACGGGGCAGCGGGATTGACCTCGCCGTTGCCGATGCTGAAATCCGCCCCCTCGCGCAGCCTTTGCAGGTTGGTGCCGTGTTGGCGTTCCAGTACCCAGCGCGAGCCGTCGGGCGACTGGAAAAACAGGCCGACCCAATCGACCGGCAAGAAGCCGCGAAATTCCTCCGCGGCAAAACGCAGGGTGTCATCCAGGGTATTGCCCTGACCGATACGGTCGGTCAATTGGAACAGGGCATGTAAGCGTTCCGACAGCCGATTGAAGGCGGCGGTCATTTGGCCGATTTCGTTGTCGCTGCGAACGGGGAGCTGATGGCCTAGATCGCCGCGTGCGACGCGCTCGAAGCCGGCAATGGCTTGGCGCAGAGGGCGGACGAGATTGAAGTAGACCAGTGCCAGCAAGCCCAGCATGAGCACGCCGGCCACCGCCAGCACGATTCGATTGAATAGGCTGATCAGTGCGAGCTTGCCTTCCATCATGGTTTGAAAAGCGGTGGCGAGGTGGTTGGAGGCGTCGATCAATTCATCGCCATTGGCCACCATGAATTCGGCCGCGTAGTTGAGCCGCGGTTGGGTCAAATCGTCGCCGATGGCCTTGAACAGCCCCGCGCGATAGTGCCGCCAGATGCCGGCGGTGTGGGCCAGCTGCGATTTCGATTGGTCGTCCCAGGTGCAATAAATGGCTTCGTGCTTGCCGGTCAGTTCGCTATCGAGGCGGCGTGCCTGGAAGGAGTCGACGATCTTGTCGTAGAGAGCGACGTTGTTCTTGATGTCGCCGTAGAACAGGCGCAGATCGCGATTGTAGGCTTCATAGTCAGTCGGTGTGTCCTGGAGGTAGTTGCGTGCCTGTTGCGTCATGGCATGGCTGGTAACGCGCAATTGGCCGGCAAGGTTCAAGATTTCATAGTCGTGTTTGCGTAGGTCCAGTTCGTACAAGGTAAAGCCGACGCTGCTCGCCAACAGTAGGAACAGCATGCCGAGGGCAAGGCCGACTTGGAACCGGATCGTCCGTAACCAGTCGCCGAAACGCTGCACGCTTTGGCGCGGCGGGCTGTGGTTCACGAGGGCAGCGCCCGGCGAAATGACATTCATATTGTTTGGCTCCTCACGGCTCGTGCTCGCTTATCGCTGTTGGTCGGTTTTTCGATCGAAACCTTACGACAGCATGCGCAAGAGCCGATGGTCAGTCAATCGCTTAAACCACGAAACGATCATGGGAAAGCTGTAGATGACACGGCTCGCCCTGCTACTATCGCCCAATCGATGTTTTCCCGGAGGCGGATATGTCAGATCGTTGTGACCACGATTGCGGGGCGGCGCCCATGCCGGATGGCTTGGGCATTCCGCGTACCGGCAAGTTCGATCCGGCCGCGTTCGAACAGGCGATCACGGCCTTGCTCAGGGCATGCGGGGTCGAGCCGGACAGCACGCATACCGGCCG
>JAJZTS010000070.1:0-3170 GCA_021848725.1 Pseudomonadota bacterium | reverse complement strand
GATATATCGCAGTGGACTAGATATGGGACAGCGTCGATGCAAGGCGGGACGCTGACGATCGGCGACAGCGTGGGCTATGACACGGCCGATGTCGATAAGGACGGCAATCCCTATAACATTTGGTATGGCAGTGCCAGCGCCACACCCAGTTCCGGGCAGGGGGTCGACTACGACGAGGCAGTGACGGTGGCGGAATTCAAGCCGCCGTTCACTTTGACTTGGACTGGCTGCTTCCCGGTGACCACTCGTGGTTACAACAATATTTTCCTTGGCCGTAAAAACCCGGCATTCACCGGGAAAGCGGGTAGCAAGCAATATCTCATTACCCAAGAGTTCGGTTTTACCCAGCGTTGGGATTATTCCGGCCTGAATACCATTGTGCTGGTTGGTGGCAGCCATGATGTCAGGTCGGTCAGCAGTGCCACCCGGTCGGGTAATAACTATTGCGGCGACTACAAGATTGCTTGGGCCGACGATACCCTGAAGTTCTATTACAACAATGCATTGGTACGTGAGCAGAAATATGCCTATGTCGGGCCGGTGAGTGTTTTGGTGCGGAGCTTCGATCTGCCGCACACCATTACCGCGATGACGATGGAAACCGGTACGGCGCAGGTGGTGGGCAAGAACCCCGGCCTGGGTATGCTCCACGGTGCGAGCATCAGCGGTAGCCTCACCGATTCGACCGGCAAGGTCACGCCGCTGACGCCGAGCAATACCGGCATCACCGGCGACCTCTCGTTCATCTACAACGATGCCGGCGACTTGATTGCCCAGGTTAGCGGTACCGTGGCGTCGAACGGCATGTCGTTCACCTACAACACGGATTACGACGTGAAGACGGGCAATCTGACAGGCTACTATGCCGATAACAAAGACAAGGTGCCTCACCCCATTACCTTTACCAACAAGGGTGGCCTGCAGTGGACGGGCAGGATTCAAGGTACGGGATTCGATGCCAATGGCAAGGCCACGCCTTATGACGTCAGTTTCGATATTGTGCTGCCACAGCAGGCCATTTCCATGGGCTCGCAGTTTCCAGCCAACGGCCGGTACGATTTGGATCTCACGCAAACCACGCCGATCACGATCCCGATCAGCATTCCGGCCCTGGGCATAAACCAGAACGTTTCGACCAATGTCATTTCGGAAGGCCGGTTGGTGGCCTCGTTAGTGCCGAGCGAGACAGGGGTGACGCTGACCGGGACGGTCGAGGGGGCGGTAAGGATGGACCCGCCGGTCGTGGTCAGCGGTCAATATAACGTCACCTCTCCGGTACCCGGCTATACCGTGCCGCCGATCACTTACTCAGTGAGCGTCGATGCGACGGGGCGGTTTTCCGGTGTGTTGACGGGCAGTAGCGCGCAGAACAATATGAAGTACGTCGGCAATTGGTCTTCTGTGTCCAGCAATGGCGCCACCGGCGGCGGTACGCTGGAGATGGATATCCCGTTGACGGCGACCGGGCAATTGCCTGCCACGGCGCAACTTCTGATCCGGGGCACGGTCACTGCGCCGATCGACGCGGGCACGGTTCCCGCCGGGGTCAGTGTGCCGACCTCGATGAGTCAGCCGATATCGAATCAGATAACGATACCGTTGAACTTCAATGAGGTTAGATAGTGACAGCGGAGACCCGCTTTGCGATTGGGGTGCGCACATTGAGTGCGTAAAGGGTGGTCGGGGTGAGAGGATTCGAACCTCCGGCCTCCACGTCCCGAACGTGGCGCTCTACCAGGCTAAGCTACACCCCGACGATCTTTGCAGATCTCTTAGTGATCGCGGCTGACCGCGAAGGCCGACAATTCTATCAGAGCTTGTTTGTATTCGCTATCCGGCAATATAGAAATTGCTGCCCGGGCGGCTTGCGCTTCGGCTTCGGCTTGGCGCCGGGTATGGTCCAAGGCGCCGGTGGCGCGGATGATGTCTAGAATGGCTTGGAAATGGTCGGCATTGCCGTTCTCGATAGCGGTGCGGATGAGCTGGGCCTGATCCTCCGTGCCATGGGTCATGGCATAGAGTAGCGGCAGGGTGGGCTTGCCTTCGGCCAGGTCGTCGCCGACGTTTTTGCCGGTTTGGCCGCTGTCGCCGGAATAGTCCAGCACGTCGTCGATCAATTGGAAGGCCGTGCCCAAGTGCATGCCATAGGTGGCCAAGGCTTGTTCGACCTCCGACGGTGCCTTCGAGATCACGGCACCGAGTTGCGTTGCGGCCTCGAATAGTTTGGCGGTCTTGAAGCGGATGACCTTGAGATAATCGTCCACCGAAATATCCGGGTCGTTACAGTTCATCAACTGCAGGACTTCGCCTTCGGCGATCACATTGGTCGCATCCGACAGAATCTCCATCACCCGCATGTCCTGTATAGCCACCATCATTTGGAATGCCCGCGAATAGAGAAAATCGCCGACCAGCACGCTGGCGGCGTTGCCGAATAGGGCATTGGCCGTATCGCGGCCGCGGCGCAAATCGGAGGCATCGACCACATCGTCGTGCAGCAGGGTGGCGGTGTGGATGAATTCGACCACGGCAGCGAGTTCGTAATGCTGCCGGCCGGAGTAACCCAAGGCCTTGGCTGCAAGTGCGACGAGGGCAGGGCGCAGGCGCTTGCCGCCGCTATTGACGATGTATTCCGCGACTTGCCGCACGAGAACGACTTCGGAATGCAGGCGATTGCGTATGACGGTATCGATCTCCGCCATGTCCTGGGCGAGCAAGGAAGTCAGGGGCGAAGTGGACACGTATAGGGTCTAAGCGGGAATAGGAATGGTGCCGGTGAAAGGATTTGAACCCTCGACCTTCGCATTACGAATGCGCTGCTCTACCAACTGAGCTACACCGGCGTCGGCGCGGGATTATAGCAAAGCTGCTTCGTCTTAGCTCGCAATGATGCAGTCGATTTATGCGGCAACCGGGCGAATGCGCACGATGATGTCGACGCTGTCGGCCATCATGCCGGGTGGCACGGGCGGCAGGCCGGAAAGCTGCATGGCATCCTCGTGAATATCAGTCAATTCACCGGTTTCCACATTGAAGAAGTGATGATGCGGCGTCGTGTTCGGGTCGTAGAACACCTTGTTCGGGTCGACGATGACTTCCCGGATCAAGCCTTTTTCCAGAAACAACTTGAGCGTGTTGTAGACCGTCGCCTTCGAAGTTTCGGAATGGCG
>JAJZTS010000069.1:4279-7719 GCA_021848725.1 Pseudomonadota bacterium | reverse complement strand
ATCAAACTGACAAAATCGAGCATTAGGTCTTACTTGTTAGCTTCCAATTCCCTCAAGGAGAATCTTCCGCCCCAAGCCTAATGCCCACACTTCTTAAGGCTGTTTCTACTTGTTAAAGATCAGTTTTTCGCTACCGCTGCGTCGTCTGCAGCAGCAGGGAAGCCGCGCATTATACGGACCTGAAAAACGCGGTCAAGGATTTATTTAAAAAATTTTACAGACCATAGACACGCCCAATGGGCGCAGCGGAGCAAAGCACTGCCTAGTCAGCCCTTTAGCCACCAACAAGACATGAAAAATATTTCGGGAAGGCGGTACGAGCGCGCAGGAAACTACTCGCTCGACTCGACTGGACGCTTACCTGCTTTCCACTCAGGAAAACCGTCTTCGAGACGGCGCGCGCTGAAGCCAGCCTGACGCAACTGCTCCACAGCCTGAAAGGCGAGGACACAATAAGGGCCGCGGCAATACGCCACGATCTCCTGGTCGTGCGGCAGCTTCTTGAGACGCGTCGGCAACTCGCTGAGTGGCACGTTCAAAGCGCCGGGAATATGGCCCGCACGGTATTCCTCCGGCGGCCGCACATCGATCACCACAGCATCGCCGGATTGTGTGAGCTTGAGCAATTCGTCGTGCCCCACCGGGGTCAAGGTATCGAATTTGTCGAAGTGCTCGCGCACGATGCGATCGACCTCCGCCAAGTGACCCTCTGCAACCCGACGCACACAACCCAGCAAATCGACGACTTGATCGCCCGACAGGCGATAGAACACTTGCAAGCCTTCCTTGCGCGAGACCGCCAAGCCAGCGTCCTTGAGCACCTGTAGATGATGCGAAGTATTCGCTACCGACATACCGGTCGCCTTGGCCAGCACCTCAACGCTCCGCTCGCCTTGGGCCAAGGCCTCAAGTAGATTCAAACGATTCGCGCTGGCCATTGCCTTGGCCACGCGCGCGAATTGCTCGAACACCAACGTCTTAGCCGACATATCACCCTAACCCGTTTTTTATCCCACCGTCACTCGAGCAAACTTACGCTTGCCGACTTGGGCCACCACAGTGCTGCCCTTGGCGACCATCAGCCCCTTATCGCCGACCTTCTGCCCGTCCAGTTTAACGCCGCCGCCGGCAATCTGGCGCATCGCTTCCGAGGTGCTCGGCGCCAAACCGGCCTGTTTCAACAATTGCACCACCGACAGACCGTCCGCCGTTGCCTCGATCGTGAATTCAGGCATCTCATCGGGAATCGCTCCTTGCCGAAACCGGGCCTCGAAGTCGGCCAGTGCCGCCTCGGCGGCAGCCTGACTATGGAAGCGAGCCACGATCTCTTGCGCGAATGCCACCTTGATGTCGCGCGGATTACGACCCGCTTCGACGTCCCGCCGCCATTGGCGCACCATCGACAAGGGCTGGAACGACAGCAACTCGATATAACGCCACATCAGGGTATCGGACACCGACATCAGTTTGCCGAACATCTCGCTTGGCGGCTCGGCGATACCGATGTAGTTGCCCAAAGACTTTGACATCTTCTGCACGCCATCCAGGCCTTCGAGGATGGGCATGGTCAGCACCACCTGCGCCTCCTGGCCATAGTGCTTTTGCAATTCACGCCCGACCAGCAAGTTGAATTTCTGGTCGGTGCCTCCCAACTCGACATCGGCCCGCATTGCCACCGAGTCATAGCCTTGGATCAAGGGATAGAGAAACTCATGAATAGCGATCGGCTGACCGCCGGCATAGCGCTTAGAGAAATCGTCACGCTCCAACATGCGCGCCACGGTGTGTTTGGCCGCCAACTGAACGAGATCGGCCGCATTCATCTCGCCCATCCAGCTGGAGTTGAACATCACCAGGGTTTTCTCCGGATGCAAAATTTTGTAGATCTGCTGCTCGTAGGTGCGCGCATTCTCGATTACGTCGTCGCGCGACAGCGGTTTACGCGTCACGTTCTTGCCGGTCGGGTCGCCGATCATGCCGGTGAAGTCGCCGATCAGGAACATGACCTCGTGCCCCAGTTCCTGGAACTGGCGCAGCTTGTTGATCAGCACGGTATGCCCCAGGTGCAGATCGGGCGCGGTCGGGTCGAAGCCAGCCTTGACCCGCAACGGGCGGCCCTTCTTCAGCTTTTCGACCAGCTCAGCTTCGAGCAGCAACTCGTCGCAGCCGCGTTTGATGAGTTCCAGGGATTCTTCGATGGAGGGCATAAACAAAAACGTCAATAAGGTGAAAGAAATGGAGCGGGTGAAGGGAATGTGCCCATCTCGCCTTGAGGCGATCCGGCCATCCCTCGCTTTCGCGAGGGACCGCCTTCGGCGTCCGGCCGAGCGGTGCTCGGCTCGTCGAACCCGGGAGGGCTCTCACCCTGCACACAGCCCATTTCGATAGGAGACGAAATCGCCCCCTATCGAAATGGAGCGGGTGAAGGGAATCGAACCCTCGTATGCAGCTTGGGAAGCTGCCGTTCTACCATTGAACTACACCCGCGTGATAATATTGCGGCCTTGAATGTTACTGGATTTGAGCGGTAGGTTGAAAGTGATTACCGTCTCCCTCAATGGCGAAACCCGCCAGTTCGACTCTCCCATCATGGTTGCCCAACTGCTGGATCAACTTGGCTTGACCGGCAAGCGACTGGCCGTGGAACGAAACGGGGAGATCGTGCCCAAGAGCCAACACGCCGAGACCGCCATCGAGAATGGCGACGTCTTGGAGATCGTGGTCGCCGTCGGCGGCGGCTAATGCTTTATTTAGATAGTGACGTCCACCATGAATCCTTTGGTCATCGCCGGTAAGTCCTACAATTCCCGCCTGCTGGTCGGCACGGGCAAATACAAGGATTTCGAGCAGACCCGCCAGGCCATCGAGGCTAGTGGTGCCGAGATCGTCACCGTCGCCATCCGCCGCACCAACATCGGCCAGGACCCCAAGCAGCCCAGCCTGCTCGACGCGGTGCCATCGTCGAAGTATACCTATCTGCCCAACACTGCCGGCTGCTACACCGCCGACGACGCCATCCGCACCCTGCGCCTGGCGCGCGAGCTGCTGGACGGCCACGACCTGGTCAAACTGGAGGTGCTGGGCGACCCCGACACCCTGTACCCCAACGTGAGCGAGACCCTGAAGGCGGCCGAGGTCCTGGTCAAGGATGGCTTCAAGGTCATGGTCTACACCTCGGACGACCCGATCATGGCCAAGCAATTGGAAGAGACCGGCTGCGTGGCGATCATGCCGCTGGCTTCGCTGATCGGCTCCGGCATGGGCATCCTCAACCCCTGGAACCTACAGATCATCATCGACCGCATCCAGGTGCCGGTGATCGTCGACGCCGGCGTCGGCACCGCCTCGGACGCCACCATCGCCATGGAACTCGGCTGCGACGGCGTGCTGATGAACACCGCCATCGCCGGTGCCCAGGACCCGGTGCTCATGGCCAGCGC
>JAJZTS010000069.1:0-4179 GCA_021848725.1 Pseudomonadota bacterium | reverse complement strand
CCCGACCCCTGGCATAAGAAGCGGCACCACAAGCGGCGCCTGATCCAGCCCGCCTTCGTCGACTTGCTGGTGCGCAAGCTCAAGCCCGGCGCCTACCTGCATCTCGCCACCGATTGGCAGGATTATGCCGAACAAATGCTGACCGTCCTCTCTGCCGAACCTGGCCTCGCCAACACGGCGCAAGGCTATGCCCCCAAGCCCGACTATCGGCCTCTGACCAAGTTCGAGAATCGCGGCCTAAGGTTGGGGCACGGGGTTTGGGATTTGGTCTTCCTCCGCAAAAAAGCCAACTGATCCACAACGTATAATCATCGGCATCAGCCCATGGAGATGCCGATGTTACGACGTGATTTCCTCAAAGGCGCTGCCGCGGCCGGCAGCGTGGTCCTCTCTCCCAAGGCCCTCGCCGACCTGCCCAGCATCAAGTGGCGATTGGCCTCGAGCTACCCCAAAAGCCTCGACACCATCTACGGCGCCGCTGAAACCCTGTCGGATCGCCTCAGCAAAATCACTGGTGGCAAATTCCAAATCCGGGTCTATGCCGGTGGCGAGATCGTACCCGGACTACAGGTATTCGATGCCGTGCAGCAAGGCACGGTCGAATGCGGCCAAACCGCAAGCTATTACTATGTCGGCAAAAACATGGCGTTTGCCTTCGATACCGCCGTGCCCTTCGGTCTCACCGCCCGCCAGCAGAATGCCTGGATGTATTTCGGCGGCGGCCTGCAACGCATGCGCGAGCTATTCAAGCCCTACAACATCATCAACTTCCCCGGCGGCAACACTGGCGTGCAAATGGGCGGCTGGTTCCGCAAGGAGATCAAGTCACTGAAAGACCTGCGCGGCCTCAAGATGCGCATCCCCGGCCTGGGCGGACAGATCATGGCCAAGCTCGGCGTTGTGCCACAGACCCTGGCTGGCAGCGATGTCTACCCGGCACTGGAGCGCGGCGCGATCGACGCCGCCGAGTGGGTCGGCCCTTACGACGACGAAAAACTCGGCTTCCACAAGGTGGCCAAGCACTATTACTACCCAGGCTGGTGGGAAGGCGGGCCGCAGCTGTCCTTCTATGTCAATCTACATAAGTGGCACGAGTTGCCAGACGCCTATAAGCAAGCCTTCGAAACTGCGGCAGCCGAGGCCAACCTCAATATGCTGGCCGAATACGACTACAAAAACCCGCAAGCCCTGATCCGCTTGGCCCGGAGCGGGATAAAACTGCACGCATTTCCAAAAGATGTGATGAATGCCGCCTACAAGAGCGCCCTCGAAATCTATGCGCAAGAAGCCAAGAACAACCCGGCGTTCGCCCAAATCTACGGCGAATGGAAGAAGTTCCGCGCAGCCGAAGCCAACTGGTTCAAGATTGCCGAAACCAGTTATGCCAATTTTCTGTATGGCCGGCGCTAGCCTGATTGAACCGGATGTACTAAGACCATACCTACGGCCGTATAATCGGCCGTCCATCACGCCCCTGAGAGGAGACTAAGCATGAAGCGTCGTGACTTTCTAAAAGGTGCCGGAGCCGGCTTGGGTGTTGCCGCTGCCGCCATGTCCCCCAAGGCCTTTGCCGACCTGCCCACGATCAAGTGGCGCTTGGCATCGAGCTTCCCGAAAAGCTTGGACACCATCTACGGCGGCGCCGACGTGTTGGCCGACCGGCTGAACAAGATCACCGGCGGCAAGTTTCAGATTCGCGTCTACGCGGGCGGCGAGATCGTCCCCGGCCTGCAAGTGCTCGATGCCGTGCAGCAAGGCACGGTCGAGTGCGGCCACACCGCCGGTTATTACTATGTCGGCAAGAACATGGCGCTGGCCTTCGATACCGCCATGCCGTTCGGCCTCACCGCCCGCCAGCAGAACGCCTGGATGTACTTCGGCGGCGGCCTGCAACTCACACGCGAGTTGCTGAAGGAATACAACATCATCAACTTCCCCGGCGGCAATACCGGCACCCAGATGGGCGGCTGGTTCCGCAAGGAGATCAAGTCGCTGAAGGACCTGTCGGGCGTGAAGATGCGCATCCCCGGTATCGGCGGCAAGGTCATGGCCAAGCTCGGCGCCGTGCCGCAAACCCTGGCCGGTGGCGACATCTATCCGGCCCTGGAACGCGGCGCGATCGACGCGGCCGAATGGATCGGCCCCTACGACGACGAAAAGCTCGGCTTCTACAAGATCGCCAAGCACTATTACTACCCGGCGTTCTGGGAAGGCAGCACCCAGCTTTCGTTCTATGTGAACAGCCATAAATGGAACGAACTGCCGGACGCCTACAAGCAGGCGTTCGAGACTGCGGCGGCCGAGGCCAACGTGAACATGCTGGCGGAATACGACTTCAAGAACCCGCAGGCGATCATGCGCCTGGTCAAGAACGGCGTGAAGCTGCATGCCTACCCGAAGGACGTGATGAACGCCGCATACAAGGCCACCTTCGAGCTCTACGAGGAAGAGGCCAAGACCAACCCGAGCTTCGCCAAGATCTACACGGAGTGGAAGAAATTCCGCGCCGCGGAGAACCAATGGTTCAAGATCGCCGAGGCGAATTACGAAAACTTCATCTTCAGCCAGAAATAAATCGTGATCGGCATCCGGGGCGTCGCGCTGTTCGGCCTGCTTCTGCTCGCGGCTTGCGAGCAGAAGCAGGCGCCCTTGCCGCAGGTGTCGGCCCCGGCAGGCGCGCCGGCTTTGGCTAAACCTGCCGCCCTGGCATCAAGCTCGACGACCGCATCGGCGGCCGATATCTCGGCCGGTCGTGCGAAATACGGCACGATGTGCGCCGGCTGCCACGGCCCCAAGGCCGAAGGCATCTCGCATTATCCCCGGCTCGCCGGACAGGGCGCCGCCGTCATCGAAACCAAGCTTGCCGTGTTTCGCAGCGGCCAGAAGATCGGCCCATTGAGCGACAGCATGATCCCGATCGCTCGCATGCTGACCGAGACCGAGGTCAAGCAGGTCGCCGCCTATCTCGGCTCGCTCTAACCACGGCCCGGCATCCCGGCCCTAATCGGGCCGGCCTTCTTTCAACGAATCCCGAGCAACTCGACCTCGAACACCAAGGTCGCATTCGGTGGAATCACGCCGCCGGCGCCATATTCGCCATAGCCCAGATGCGGCGGAATGGTGAGCTTGCGCTTGCCGCCGACCCGCATACCGGCCACGCCCTCGTCCCAACCCGGGATGACATGCCCCCGCCCCAACGGAAACTCGAACGGATCGTTGCGGTCGACACTGGAATCGAACTTGCTGCCATCGGTCAGCCAACCGGTGTAATGCACCGACACGACTTGCCCCGCGTCGGCAGTCGCACCCTCGCCCACAGTCAATTCCTCGATGACGAGACCGCTGCTACTGGTGGTACTAGACATTGTGATTCTCCTAGAAATGAAAAAGGCCCTCCTCTCGGAGGGCCCGCAAACGAAAGGTAGGCAGAGTTTACTTCAGCACGACCAAGACGACACGCCGGTTCTGCTTGCGGCCCGGCTCCGTCATATTGCTGGCGACCGGGCGGCTCTCGCCGTAGGAAATCACGTTCATCCGATGCAAGGGCAGTCCGCCCTTGGTGTGCAGGTATTGGTAGACCGCCATGGCACGCCGCTCACCCAGCTTCTGGTTTACCGGCTCCTCGCCGCGGCTGTCGGTATGGCCCTGAACCTCGACGTAAGCACCCTTATTCTCAGACTTCAATTTGGCGGCAAACGAATCCAGCGCGGCCTTGGTCTCCTTGCTCAGCTTGGCGGAGCCAGGGCCGAACTTGAAATGATCGTCGCTCAGCACCACCTCGTACACCATCTTGCCTTCGGCCAGCTTGCCGGCGGCCGTGGCGCGGTCCAAGGCCTCTTGCGCGGTGCGCGAGATAGTCGCCACGTCACCTTCCAGCTTGGCTAACTGGTCGGTGTGCATCTTCAGCGACACATCCATCAAGCCCAGTTGTGCATCCAAGCGCTTGATGCCGGCCTTGGCATTATTGTCGACGGTATCGACCCGCTGGTTCACCTCGGTCACCTTGTCGTCGACATAAGCCTTGGTGGCGCAGCCGGCCTGCAGCGCAGCCAGGCCCAACAGCAAAACCATCCAGAAAAATCGTTTCATCGCATCCTCCATGAGGGCACTTGCCCTAGTTTGCGACGATAGATTCGCAAAAAACTTTAATTTGCGTCCACAACAACATGAAATTTATAA
>JAJZTS010000019.1:27983-36646 GCA_021848725.1 Pseudomonadota bacterium | reverse complement strand
GGAATATTTCATTTGAGTTCCCTTAATAACAAGAAAGTTGATCAACACTCTCAATACTAACCAACCGTCGCGCTTGAGGCGTTACGACTGATCGTGGGGATTCTAACAAAACGTATCGCGAATGCCAGAGGGGCGAAAAAAAAAATCTCCATCTGCCACGCACTGTGGCGCCGCAGTCACACAGTCACAGGGGGCTGGGCAGGCGGTTATCGATGAGCCGGGTGCAGATAGCCCAGCCGGTACCACGCGTACAGGATGTCCGCGAGGTCGTCGGGGAGGGCGGTCGCCTCAAGTCGGCGCGCGTCGGCCAGTTTGCGTAGCATCGCCGCAGTGTCGGGGGTGGCCCGTAAAGACTCGCCATTGAGGAAGAAATGCGACCCCTTGAACAGCAGCAAGGTACGCGAGTCGAGACGCAGCCCATGCTTCTCGGCCTGTTGGCGAAAAGCGGCCAGGCCGAGTGGCCGGGCCGGCGGATCGAAAAAGATATGGGCCTTGGGTTCGCTCAGGTAGCGGCCGGCGAAGTCCGCGATATCCGTGCGCTTCCAGCGGATCTTTGCGATCATCGCTTCGATTTGCTGCAGCATCGCTTCGCCGATCTCGGCCGGATGACGCGGGCGCTTGAGCCGGGGGTCGGCGTAGCGGCCGGCGAGGGCCAGTTTGTCCTGCAGATAGACCAGGAACTGGGTTGCGATCTCCTGGCTGGACGGGGCGCGGAAGCCGACCGAATAGGTCATGCAGTCGCCCAGGGCGATCCCGTTGTGCGCATATTTCGGCGGCAGATAGAGCATGTCGCCCGGTTCTAGCTCCCAGGCCTGCTTGGCTTGGAAACGCTTCAGGATGCGCAGCGGCGCGTCTTCGACCAGCTCTAGGTCGGTCTGGGCGCTGATCTCCCAGCGGCGCCGGCCCAGGCCCTGGATCAGGAAGACATCGTAAGAATCGAAGTGCGGGCCCACGCCGCCGCCATCCGGGGCGAAACTCACCATCAGGTCGTCCAGGCGGGCATAGGGCGCGAAGCTGAAGCTGTGCAGCAGTCGGTCCGCTGCCGGCAGGAAATGATTGACCCCTTGCACCAGCAGGCTCCAGCCGCGCCTGGGCAGGGAGTCCAGGGTTGCCGGCTCGAACGGACCGTGGTCGAGCGTCCAGCGGCCGCGGTTTGTCCGCACTAGGCGCGATTCGGCATCGTCCCGGCAGGCGAGGTCAAACAATTCGGCTTGGCCGAGTAGACCTTGGAAGCCGGGGATCGCCTGGCGCACCAGCAAGGGCTTTTTTTGCCAGTATTCGGCCAGGAAACGCTCGGGGCTGAGGCCGCCGAGCAAGTTTTTGAGCGGGTAGGGCGAGGTCGTCATGACGGCGATGATAGTCGGGCCCGCCGCTATCGGCTAGGTGACCTTTACCGCGACATGGCGGACAATAGCGGCCGAGCCGGCCCATGCGTCGTGGGCCTGAATCTATCGCATCCAGGAGTGAGTGCCTTGCAGATTGAAAAAAACACCGTCGTTAGCCTGAGTTACCGTCTGAGCGATTCCCAGGGGGAGGTTTTGGAGGAGGCCGGTGCCGATGCGCCGGCGTTCTATCTGCATGGCGGTTACGATGGCATCTTCCCGGCGGTCGAGGCGGCGCTGGAAGGCAAGACGGTAGGGGCTACGCTCAATCTTCTGCTGGAGCCGGAGGATGCCTTCGGCGATTACGACGAGAACTTGGTGCGGGTGGAAGAGCAAGACCTGTTCCCCGGTAATGTCGAAGTCGGCATGCAATTCGAGGGCAGCAGCGAGGATGGTCATCATCACTTGCTCTACACGGTGACCGACATTGCCGAAGGCAAGGTCGTGGTCGATGGCAATCACCCTTTGGCCGGGCAATCGCTGCGTCTGGAGTGCGAAGTGCTGGGTGTGCGCACGGCGACGCCGGAAGAAGTGGGCCATGGTCATGTGCATGGTCCGGACGGGCATCACCATCACTGAGCGGTTTTCCCCCCGTTTCCGGTAAAATCTCCCTTTTCACAAGAGCCGACAACGCATGAAGGTCACCTTTCTCGACTTCGAACAGCCCATCGCGGAGCTTGAGGCCAAGATCGAAGAACTCGGTTCCATGCAAGGCGACGATTCGCTCGATATTTCCGAGGAGATCGGCCGCCTGAAGAAGAAGAGCGTCACGCTGACCAAGCAGCTCTATGGCAAGCTCAATGCCTGGCAGATTTCCCAGGTCGCGCGCCACCCGCAACGGCCCTATACCTTGGATTACCTGCAGGGCCTGTTCACCGATTTCGAGGAGTTGCACGGCGACCGCGCTTTCGCCGACGATCCGGCCATCGTCGGCGGTATCGCCCGCTTCGAGGGCGAGCCGGTGATGGTGATCGGCCATCAGAAAGGGCGCGACACCAAGGACCGGCAATACCGCAATTTCGGCATGCCGCGGCCCGAGGGTTATCGCAAGGCCATGCGCCTGATGCGGCTGGCCGAGAAATTCAAGTTGCCGATCTTCACCTTCATCGACACGCCCGGTGCCTACCCCGGCATCGGTGCCGAAGAGCGCGGCCAAAGCGAGGCGATCGCGCGCAACCTCTATGTCATGGCCGAGCTGCGCACGCCCATCATCTGCACGGTGATCGGCGAGGGTGGCTCCGGCGGTGCGTTGGCCATCGGCGTCGGCGACCGTATCTTGATGCTGCAATACTCGACTTATTCGGTGATCTCGCCCGAGGGCTGCGCGTCCATTCTGTGGAAGAGCGCCGACAAGGCCTCGACCGCAGCCGAGGCCCTGAATATCACCGCGCCCAAACTCAAGGCCCTGGGCTTGGTCGATCAGGTCGTCAGCGAACCGATGGGCGCTGCCCATCGCGACCCCGAGGCGATGATGGAAAGCCTGCGCGAGGCCTTGGAAGGGGCGCTGAGCGAGGTTCGGGCGCGTCCGCTCAACACCTTGCTCAACGAGCGGTACGCCCGATTGATGGGCTATGGCAAATTCAAGGAACTCAAGGCCTAGCCTGGTTTCCGCAGCCACGGCGGAGCCGGATGCATTGCTCGGTCGGGCCCGCGAGTTTTTCCAATTATATCCTGTCGGCCGGCGTGTCTGCGTCGGCCTATCCGGCGGCCTCGATTCCGTCGTGCTGCTGCATCTGCTCAAAACCCTGCGTGACGCGCTGGGTTTTTCGCTGTCGGCCATACACGTCCATCACGGCCTCAGTCCCAATGCCGAGGCCTGGGCCGAGTTTTGCACGCGCTTGTGCGCCGAATGGACGGTGCCGTTGACCTTGGCGCGTGTTCGGATCGCAGCCGGCGACCCGCGCGGCATCGAGGCCGCCGCCCGTGCTGCGCGCTATGACGCATTTGCTCGGCAGGCCTGCGACGCAATCGTGCTGGCCCATCACCGCGACGACCAGGCCGAGACCTTGCTGCTGCAATTGCTGCGCGGCGCCGGCATCAAGGGCTTGGCGGCAATGCCGGCCGAACGCGGTCTGGCCGGCGGGCCGATCCGCTTGCTCCGCCCCCTGCTGGCAGCCGAGCGTGCCGAGTTGCAGGCCTATGCCGCGGCCCATGGCTTGGCCTTTGTCGAGGACGAGAGCAATCGGCAGACGCGCTATGCGCGCAATTTCCTGCGGCATGAGGTGTTGCCGGTGATCGAGCGACGCTTCCCGGCCTATCGCCATACCCTGGCCCGGGCCGCGCGCCATTTCGCCGATTGCGATGAAATCATGCAGGACATGGCCGTCCTCGACGCGGCCGGGGCGATGGTCGAGGGGTGTCTACAGGCGTCGGCCTTGGCAGCCTTGAGCCTGCCGCGAGCGCGTAATCTGCTGCGCTACTTTTTAGCATGGCACGGGTGGTCGGCGCCGCCGGCGGAATGGCTGGAAGAGGCCCTGAGCCAACTGCTGCAAGCGCGGCCGGATGCCGAGGTGCGGCTGGCCTTGGCCGGGCGTGAGCTGGCGCGCTACCGTGACCGAATCCATGTGCTCGCGGCCTTGCCGGATTCGGGCATCGGCGAATGGTTCTGGCGGGGCGAACCGGTATTGGAGTTGACCGGTCTGGGCGCGTTGGAGTTCGTGCAGGGGCGTGGCCATGGGGTGAGTTGCGCGCGCTTGGCGGCGGCGACTGTCACCGTGCGGCCTTATCCAGGTGGGGCGCAACTGCGCCCGGATTGCCGACGTCCGCGGCGCAGCGTGAAGAACTTATTGCAGGAATCGGCAGTGCCGCCATGGCAGCGTCGGCAGCTACCGGCGCTGTATTGCGGCGAGCGCTTGGTTTGGCTCGCCGGTGTCGGCGTCGATTGCGCTTACCAGGCCGGCCCGGATGAGCTGGGCTGGCTTATTTCTTGGCGCCCGCCGGAGCCGCTTGTGTCGTAACCGTGGGGCTTAGCCCCAATTTACGTAATTCCGCTTGGGCCTTCTCTGCCTCCGCGCGATTCAGGAAGGGGCCGACCTGTACCCGAGTTTCCGTTTGTGCGCGAATGCCGAGTTTGTTGAGGCGTTCAACCAGCTCCTTGGCATTGTCGATGTTGCTGAACACGCCGACTTGCACGACAAAATTACCGCTTGCCCCCGCGGCGGCCGGTTTGGGCGCGGGTTCGGCGGGTTTGGTCGCCATCGGCTTGGGGCTGGGCGCCGGTCCGGGTTTGGCTGGCGCGGCGGCAGGCTTTTCCGGCATTGCCTTGGCCTGCTCCGGTTCGGGCAGCGGCGGCAGGGTGCCGACCTCGGGCGCGGGCGGGGCGGTCGTCGGTGTCGTTTCCTCGGCTCCCGGCTGAGCATCCAGTGGTGCCAGGGCGGCGGGCGGTGCAGTGATGATCGGTTTGGGTGGGGGCGGGGTCTTGCTTTGGTCTTGCTTGCTGCTTTGGTCCAGCCACCATAGGCCGGCCAGCGCGGCGGAGGTGACTGCTGCGGCGACGCCGAGGCGAATGAGCGCGCGTCGTCGAATATCCTTACCGTCTTCCTGCACGCTTTCTTCTGCCACGGCCTGCGCTCCTCCATCTGGGCTTTGTCCTTTATTTTAAAGGCGTTTCGTGATAATTTGCTCAGGTTTTTTTGTCCATAATCTCAATCAGTCGGAGTATGTAAAAGTGGCTATCGAACGCACCCTTTCCATCATCAAACCGGACGCAGTCGGCAAGAACGTGATCGGCAAGATCTACAGCCGCTTCGAGAGCAACGGCCTCAAGGTCATCGCCGCCAAGATGAAGCACCTGTCGCGCCAGGAAGCCGAAGGCTTCTATGCCGTGCACAAGGGCCGTCCGTTCTTCAACGACCTGGTCGAGTTCATGATCTCCGGCCCGGTCATGATCCAGGCCTTGGAAGGCGAGGGCGCGATCGCCAAGAACCGCGATCTGATGGGCGCCACCGATCCCAAGAAGGCCGCGCCGGGCACCATTCGTGCCGATTTCGCCGAGAGCATCGACGCCAATGCCGTGCATGGTTCCGATGCGCCGGAGACCGCTGCGGTTGAGATCGCCTATTTCTTCCCCGCTTCCGAGATTTATTCCCGCTGAGTCGTACTTGACCGTCAATCTGCTCGACTTCGACCTGAAGGGCCTCACCGACTACTTCGAAAGCATCGGTGAGAAGCCTTTTCGCGCCAAGCAGGTGCTGCGCTGGCTGCATCAATACGGCGCCGAGAATTTCGAGCAGATGACCGACCTGGCCAAAGGCCTGCGCGCGAAGTTGGCCGAGGTGGCCGAGATTCGGCCGCCCAAGCTGATCGCCGAGCAGGCCTCGGAAGACGGTACCCGCAAATTCCTGTTGGAAGTCGGCCCGGGCAATCGGGTCGAAACCGTATTCATCCCGGAAGACACGCGCGGCACCCTGTGCGTGTCGACCCAGGTCGGCTGCGCCCTGGAGTGCAGCTTTTGCTCCACCGGCCGCCAGGGCTTCAACCGCAACCTGTCGGTGGCCGAGATCATCGGCCAGCTGTGGTGGGCCAACAAGGCGCTTGGGCGCGACCCGAAGGGTGAGCGCATCATCTCCAACGTGGTGTTGATGGGCATGGGCGAACCCCTGCTCAATTTCGACAACACGGTGACTGCCATCTCGATCATGCTCGACGACCATGCCTATGGTCTGTCGCGCCGTCGGGTCACGGTGTCCACCTCGGGCGTGGTGCCGGCCATGGATCGGCTGGCAGCGCAAATGCCGGTGGCCTTGGCCTTGAGCCTGCATGCGCCGAACGATGCCTTGCGCGACGAGTTGGTGCCGATTAATCGCAAATATCCGCTCGATGTGTTGCTGGCCGCCTGTCGGCGCTATCTGAAGGTGGCCCCGCGCGATTTCATCACGATGGAATACGTAATGCTTGACGGCGTGAACGATCGCCCGGAGCATGCGAAGCAACTCATCGAACTGGTGCGCGATGTGCCCTGCAAATTCAATCTGATTCCGTTCAACCCGTTCCCGAATTCCGGCTATCGCCGTTCGCCGCCCGAGGCCGTGCGCCGTTTTGCTGCCCTGCTGGCGGCGGCCGGCATCATCACCACGACGCGCAAGACCCGCGGCGACGACATCGATGCCGCCTGTGGCCAGTTGGCGGGCGAGGTCGAGGACAAGACCCGCCGTACGCTCAAACGCATCGATCTCGGCCAGGAGGCCGCCTGATGCGCTTGCTGTCCGTTGTGGCTGTACTGCTGTTGAGCGTACTGGCGGGTTGTGCCCAGACCCCAGTGGCGTCGTCCGCAAACGCCCCCGAGGTTGGTGGCAACGTCAACCAAGGCGCTCGAATCCATACCGAGTTGGCCGCACTCTATTTCACGCGCCGTCAGTATGCCGTGGCCTTAGGCGAGTTGCGTACTGCGCTCGGCGACGATTCCCGCTATGCGCCGGCTTACAACATGCTGGGTTTGGTGCAGACCGAGTTGCGCGAGTTTGCCGAAGCCGAGGCCAATTTCCGCCGGGCCATCGAATTGGCCCCGAGTTACTCGGAAGGACATAACAATTTCGGTTACTTCCTGTGTCAGCGCGGCCGCTACGACGAGGGCCTGACGCATTACGAAGCGGCTTTGAAGAATCCGCTGTACGTCTCGCCGGAGATTGCCTTGGCCAATGCCGCGTCTTGCAGCATGGCGAAGGGCGACCTCGCCAGGGCAGAGGGCTACTTGCAACGCGTCTTTGCCCGTGCGCCCAATCAGCCGATTGCCTTGCGGGCGGCAGCGGAACTCTATCTCCAGCGCGGTCAGTTGCAGGAGGCGCGTTCTGCCTTGATGAAGCTTGCCGAGTCCACCGAACTGGATGCGGCGGCACTGTGGCTGGGTGTGCGCATTGAGCGCAAGTTGGACAACCAAGCGGCGGAAGCGAGTTTCGGTGCGCAACTGCGCCGCCGTTTCCCGGATGCGCCGCAGACCAAGCTATTAATGAACGGAATCTACGAGGGGAGCGGACAATGAGCAGCGAGGCCTTGCAGGGGATTGGGCCGAAATTGGCCGCTGCGCGCGAAGCCAAGGGCCTGTCCACCGCCGAGGTGGCGACTAAGCTCAGACTGGGCGTGCGCCAAGTCGAGGCCTTGGAGGCCGATGCCTTCGATCAGTTGCCGGGCGAGGTCTTCGTCCGTGGTTTCGTGCGCAACTATGCGCGCTTTCTGGAATTGGACGCCGAGGAGCTGTTGCCCAGCCAAGAGGTGGTCGTGGCAGAACAGTTGACCGTGCCGTCGACCAATGTCCGTTTCCAGCCTTCGCCGCTGCAGCGCTGGCTCTTGTTGCCGTTGGGTAGCGCGGTCTTGTTCTTCGCGTTGGTGGCCTTGCTCTATGCCTGGCTGAGCAGCGGCGACCAGGCCGTGCTGGAACAGCCTGCTACGGAGGTGCATCAAGCGGTACAACAGCCGGTGCCGGTATCGCCTAGCGTCGAGACCCTGGCCGATCCGGCAGCCACGCCATCGGGTGCCGGCGACGAGCCATCCGCCCAGACGCCGTCAGGGGGCGCTAACGCCCCGGCCACGGCAGCAGCGTCGATGGCCAAGCCAGTCAATGCAATGGTTCCGGCAAACCGCCCTTCGGCGGTGGATGCGGCCAAGCCCGTCGTGCCGTCTTTGGCTGCGACGGCCGCCGTTCCGGCCGATACACCGCCGGTTGTGGCCGCACCCTCGGCCAAGACCTTGCCGGAAGCGGTCAAGTCTTTCGCGCCGGGTGTGGTTAAGCCGGTACAGCCGGTGGTGGCGCCGGCCAAGGCAGCGGCTCCCGCCGCGCCGAAATGGCCGGTGGCGCCGGCTCCTGCCGTTCCCCCGGCGGCACCGGCCAAACCTGCGCCTGTGCCGCTGACTTCCGCCGTTGCCGCCTCGGCGGCCAAGCCGGTGCCGGCCGCTGTCGAGCCAGTCAAATCAGGCGCTACAGTTAAGGCGGGGGAATCGCATAAGCTGGTGTTCCAGCCGAGCGAGGATTCCTGGGTGCAGGTGGTCGATGGCAGCGGCCAGCGTTTCTCCAAATTGATCCGTGCCGGTAGCAGCGAGTCGCTGAGCGGCACACCGCCGTTCCGCATGGTGATCGGCAATGCCGCGACCATGCGCTTGAGCCACGACGGCAAGGCGGTCGACCTGAAACCCTTCATCGGGGAAAAGGTCGCGCGCCTGAAATTATCCGATGAAGGCGCCAGCAAGATGGCGCCGCCAGCAAGCCAGAACCAATGAGCCATCCTTCCTCGATCATCCGGCGCCCGAGCCGGCGTGTCCTCGTTGGCGGTGTTGCCGTCGGCGGCGGTG
>JAJZTS010000019.1:0-27883 GCA_021848725.1 Pseudomonadota bacterium | reverse complement strand
ATTATCCGATGAAGGCGCCAGCAAGATGGCGCCGCCAGCAAGCCAGAACCAATGAGCCATCCTTCCTCGATCATCCGGCGCCCGAGCCGGCGTGTCCTCGTTGGCGGTGTTGCCGTCGGCGGCGGTGTTGCCGTCGGCGGCGGTGCGCCGGTGGTCGTGCAGTCGATGACCAATACCGATACCGCCGATGTCGAGGCCACCGTGCGTCAAGTGGTCGAGTTGTGGCAAGCCGGCTCGGAATTGGTGCGGCTGACGGTCAACACCGAAGAGGCGGCGCGGGCCGTGCCGCAGATCCGTGAGCGGCTGGATGCCCAGGCCTGCCCGGTGCCGTTGATCGGTGACTTCCATTTCAACGGTCACAAGTTGCTCGCCGCTGTGCCCGAGTGCGCCCAGGCCCTGGCCAAGTTGCGGATCAATCCGGGCAACGTCGGCCGCGGCGCCAAGCGCGACGAGCAGTTCGCCACCCTGATCGAATTCGCCTGCAAGTACGACAAGCCGGTCCGCATCGGCGTCAACTGGGGTAGCCTCGACCAGGAATTGCTGGCGCGGATGATGGACGACAACGCCGGGCGGCCGAAGCCCTTGGAGCCGGAAGAGGTGATGCGTCATGCGCTGATCGCCTCGGCCCTGGAATCGGCGGCGCGGGCCGAAGAACTGGGCTTGGGCCGCGATAAGATCATCCTGTCCTGCAAGCTCTCGGGCGTGCAGGACTTGATCAAGGTCTACCGCGACCTGGCGGCGCGGTGCGACTACCCCTTGCACTTGGGCCTGACCGAGGCGGGTTTGGGCAGCAAGGGCATCGTCGCCTCGGCCGCTGCGCTGTCGGTGCTGCTGCAAGAGGGCATCGGCGACACCATCCGGGTGTCGTTGACGCCGCAGCCGGGCGAGCCGCGCAGCTTGGAGGTGCAAGTGGCGCAAGAGATATTGCAGACCATGGGCATCCGTTCCTTCACGCCGCTGGTCACCGCCTGCCCCGGTTGCGGTCGCACCACGAGCACCTATTTTCAGGAACTGGCGCAGAAAATCCAGTTCTGGCTGCGCGCTCAGATGCCGGTTTGGCGTGCGCAATATCCTGGGGTCGAGACCATGAACGTGGCGGTGATGGGCTGCGTGGTCAACGGTCCGGGCGAGAGCCGCCACGCCAATGTCGGCATCTCCCTGCCCGGTACCAACGAGACCCCGGTCGCCCCGGTCTATGTCGATGGCGAGAAGTTCATCACCTTGAAGGGCGACCATATCGCCGAAGAATTTCAGGCCATCGTCGACGAATACGTGCAACGCAAATACGGGCCACCGTCTCACGACTGACGGCCTTTTGGAATCGAGATCATGAGTAACATCTTGCGTGCCGTGCGCGGCATGAACGACATGCTTCCGGCCGATGCCGGGCTTTGGGGCCAATTCGAGGCCACTGTGCGTGATTGGCTCAAGGTCTATGGCTATCAGGAGTTGCGCACCCCCATCCTGGAACACACCGCGCTGTTCAAGCGGGCGATCGGCGAGGTCACCGACATTGTCGAGAAGGAGATGTATACCTTCGAGGATGCCTTGAATGGCGAAAACCTGACCCTGCGCCCGGAAGGCACCGCCTCTTGCGTGCGCGCGGCGATCGAGAACAACCTCTTGTTCGACGGCGGCAAGCGGCTCTGGTACATGGGCCCGATGTTTCGCCACGAGCGGCCGCAGAAGGGGCGCTACCGCCAGTTCCATCAGGTCGGCATCGAGGCCCTGGGCCATGCCGGTCCTGACCTCGATATCGAGCATCTGTTGATGGGCGCGCGGCTGTGGCGGCAGTTGGGCTTGGCCGAGTTCGTGACCCTGGAGATCAACAGCCTGGGCGGCGCCGAATCGCGTGCCCGGCATCGGCAGAAGCTGATCGAATACTTCGAGGTGCACAAGGGGCAACTCGACGAGGACGCCCAGCGCCGGCTGTATGCCAACCCGTTGCGCATCCTCGACACCAAGAACCCGGCCATGCAGGAACTGGTTGCCGCGGCGCCCAAGCTGATGGACGAACTGGACGACGAGGCGCGCCGGCATTTCGACGCGGTGCAGCAGGGCCTGAGTGACGCCGGCATCGCGTTCAAGGTCAACCCGCGCCTGGTTCGCGGCCTCGATTACTACAACTACACGGTCTACGAATGGGTGACTGACAAGCTCGGCGCCCAAGGCACGGTCTGCGCCGGTGGCCGCTACGACGGCCTGGTCGCCCAGCTCGGCGGCAAGCCGACCCCGGCCTGCGGTTTCGCCATGGGTGTTGAGCGCTTATTGGCGCTGATACAGGAGGCAGGCACGCCGTTGGTCAACGACCCGCTCGACGCCTATGTGGTCAACGTCGGCGAGGCCGCCGCCCGCTTCGCCCTGCGGGCGGCCGAACGTCTGCGCGATGCCGGGCTCAAGGTCGCCCTGCATTGCGGCGGTGGCAGCTTCAAGTCGCAAATGAAAAAGGCCGATGCCAGCGGTGCCCGCTTCGCGCTTATCATTGGCGACGACGAAGCCCAGGCCGGCGAGGCTAGCGTCAAGCCGCTGCGGGCCGAAGGCGAGCAGCAACGGGTTAAATTGGATAATGTCGCGCAATTGATTAAGGACTGAGCATGGCACTCGATCTCGAGGAACAGGAACAACTGGACGAATTCAAGGCCTGGTGGCGGCAAAACGGCAAATGGGTCATCGCCGGTGTGGCGGCCTTTCTGATCGTCGCCGGCGGCGTGCGCGGCTGGCACTATTGGACGGCCAAGCAAGCCACCCAGGCCTCGCAGCTATTCGAGCAGGCGATGCAGGCGGTCGCTGCCAACGACGTCAAGGCGGCCAAGGAGATCACCGGCCAGATCATGGAGAACTACCCGCGCACGGCCTATAGCGCCCCGGCGGCCTGGCTGGCCGGTCGCATCAATTACGATGCCGGCGATTTCAAGAGCGCGAAGGCGCAGTTCGAGTATGCCCTCGACCACGCGCGCGACAACGGAGTCGAGCAATTGGCGCGCTTGCGCCTGGCAGCGGTGCTGTTCGACGAGAAGGATTACGATGGCGCGCTGAAGCAGTTGGCCGAGAAGCACGATGCGGCCTATGACGGCTTGTATGCCCAGCTTAAGGGCGATGTGTTCGTCGCCCAGGGCAAGACCAACGAGGCGCGTGAGGCCTATCGTTTGGCCGTGGAAAAACTCGATGACAAGAGCCCCTTGAAGCCTTTGGTCGAGATCAAGTTGGATGGACTCGGGAGCTAAGATGAACGCGACGCGATGGCTCGTTGCCGGGATTGCCGCCGGGCTATTGAGCGGCTGCGGCACCATGGACAGGATGGGCGGCTGGGTCGGCGGTTGGTTCACCAGCGCACCCAAGATCAAGCCGGCCGAGTTGAGCGACATTAAGCCGACCGCCAGCCTGAGCCGCGCCTGGGAGACCAATGTCGGCCCCAGTGCGCCCTATGGTTTCAGTCCGGCCAGCGACGGTCAGGCGATTTATGTCGCCGGCAAGGAAGGGCGCTTGCTGAAGATCGACATCGCCTCCGGGCGCGAGTTGGCCAGGGCCGAGGTCGGCCAGCCCATATCGGCCGGGGTGGGTGTCGGTGACGGCCTAGTGCTGGTCGGCACTATTAAAGGCGAGGTACTGGCCTTCCACAGCACAGATTTACGGCCGGCTTGGAGCGCCAAGCTGGCAGGCGAGATTCTCCTGCCGCCGGTGGTGGGCTATGGCATGGTCGCCGTACGGGCGAACAATGGCAGCATCGCTTTGCTCGAATCCGCCGACGGCAAGCAACGCTGGTCGCAAAACTATAGCTTGCCGGCCTTGACCCTGCGCGAGGCGGGCAGTCTGGCGCTGACCCGGCAGGCCCTGTATGCCGGCCAGCCCGGCGGGAAATTGACCGCCATGTCGTTGGCCAACGGCGCGCCGGTGTGGGAGGCCAGCGTCGGCCAGCCGCGCGGTGCCACGGAGTTGGAGCGCATCGTCGACATCACCGGCGCGATCGCGGTCGATGAGCGTATGGTTTGTGCCGCTGCCTATCAGGGTCGAGTGGCCTGTTTCGATGGCCGCGATGGCCGTGTCTTGTGGGCGCGCGAACTGTCCGGCTTTAACGGTGTGGAGATGGATGGGCGCCAGGTCTATGCGGCCGACGAGCACGCCAGCGTGTATGCCTACGACAAGGAGCGCGGCGTTAATTTGTGGAAGCAGGCGGCCTTGCGCGATCGCCAGTTGGCGACGCCGCTGGTGGTAGGGAATTGGCTGGTGGTCGGCGATTACCAAGGCTATGTCCATGCCCTCAGCCGCGATGACGGTTCATTTGCCGCACGGGCGAGCACCGATGGCAGCCGCATCCACGGCCCGATGTTGGCGCTGGACCGCGGTTTCGTCGTGCAGACCGCCAATGGCGGCGTGTACGCTTTTAAAATTCAGTAAAAAGGAACGTGCGATGGGCGATGAGTAAGCCGCATTACTTGCAGCCTCATCGCGCATCGCTGTCTTCATGAAACCCACCGTTGTTCTGGTTGGCCGTCCCAACGTCGGCAAATCCACCCTCTTTAATCGGCTGACCAAGTCACGGGCCGCTCTGGTGCACGATCAGCCCGGCTTGACCCGCGACCGTCATTACGGCCACGGCCGGGTCGGCGACAAACCCTTCCTGGTGGTCGATACCGGCGGTTTCGAACCGGTAGTGGATACCGGCATCCTGGCCGAGATGGCCAAGCAGACCCTGCAGGCGGTGGACGAGGGCGATGTCATCATCTTCATCGTCGATGGCCGCAGCGGCCTGGCGCCGCAGGACAAGATCATCGCCGATCGCTTGCGCCGCACCGGCCGGCCGGTGTTGCTGGCGGTGAACAAGGCCGAAGGCATGCCGCGCGATCAAGTGGTCGCCGAGTTCCACGAACTGGGCCTGGGCGAGCCGGTGGCGATCTCCGGCGCCCATGGCGAGGGCGTGCGCGAGTTGATCGAATTGGCCTTGGAATCCTTCCCGGCCGAGCCGGAAGAGGGCGCGGAGGACCACCCGAAGATCGCGATCATCGGCCGGCCCAACGTCGGCAAGTCGACCCTGGTCAACACCTTGGTCGGCGAGCAGCGGGTGATCGCCTTCGACCAGCCGGGCACCACGCGCGATTCGATCTACGTCGATTTCGAGCGGGCTGGACGCAAATACACCTTGATCGATACCGCCGGTGTCAGGCGCAAGGGCCGGGTCACCGAGGCGATCGAGAAATTCTCGGTGATCAAGACCTTGCAAGCGATCGAGGACGCCAACGTCGCGGTGCTGGTGCTGGATGCGCAGCAGGACGTGGCCGACCAGGACGCGCACCTGGCCGGTTTCATCCTGGAGGCGGGGCGGGCGCTGGTGGTCGCGATCAACAAATGGGATGGCGTCGATTCCTACCGGCGCGATTGGGTCAAGCGCGACATCGCGCGTAAGCTGGGCTTCCTCGATTTCGCCAAGTTCCATTACATCTCGGCCTTGCACGGCAGCGGCGTCGGCGACCTGCTGAAATCGGTGAACGAGGCCTACGCCGCGGCCATGGTCAAGCTGGCTACGCCCAAGTTGACCCGCGTGCTGCAAGAGGCGGTGGCGCAGCATGCGCCACCCAAGTCCGGCCTGTTCCGGCCCAAGCCGCGCTACGCGCACCAGGGCGGCAGCAATCCGCCGGTGATCGTGGTGCATGGCAACGCCCTGGAGCACATGGCCGACAGCTACCGCCGCTATCTGGAAAACGTGTTTCGCGAGGCCTTCAAGCTGCAAGGCACGCCGCTGCGGGTCGATTTCAAGGCCAATCCGAACCCGTTCGAGGGCAAGAAACCCAAGCCCCTGACCGAGGCCGAGGCCAAGCGCGCGCATCGTCAGCGCATCATCCGGCGCAAGCATTACGGCTAAGAGTCTACTGCAATAGGCGCTAAATAAGCCGGTTCGATGGCCGGATAAAAACTCGCGTTTTGCCTTGCCTGGGCACGCGCCCGAGAATGACGGCTCATTCAGAAAGGGCAGAATCGTGGCAGAGAATCCAGTCGAAGACCCGTCGGCGCGCGAGGTGCGCGAGATCCGGATCAATCCCATCGTGCCGGCCGAGAGCGTGCTGGTGGCGACCGCCCGCTCGATGCGGCCGAAGAAGGCGGAAGAGTTGGCGCCGCGCGATACCCGCAAGCACGTCGAGACCTGCCCGTTCTGTCGCGGCAACGAGGCCAAGACCCC
Organism: Pseudomonadota bacterium; assembly: GCA_021848725.1. Lineage (GTDB taxonomy): Bacteria > Pseudomonadota > Gammaproteobacteria > Burkholderiales > Thiobacillaceae > Sulfuritortus. The sequence continues at coordinate 21,711 of JAJZTS010000019.1, read as the reverse complement.
GCCCGCCATCCTGCAACTGCCGGCGGCGGGCGATTGGCAGGTGCGCCTGGTGCCCAACCTCTACCCGGTGCTGGGCGACGACCGCGAGGCGCCCAATTTTGTGTTCGGCCTGCAACAGACCATCGACGGCTATGGCCGGCACGAGGTGTTCATCGATCACCCGGATCACGGCGCGGCCATCCAGGACTGGAGCGAAGCGCATCTGGCCCTGGTGTTGCGTGCCTATCGCGACCGCATGCGTGCCCTGTTCGAGTCCGACCCGCGCCTGAAGTACGTGCTGGTGTTCAAGAATTTCGGCCCGGCGGCCGGCGCCTCGATCCCGCATACCCACAGCCAGGTCATCGCGATGCCGGTGGTGCCGGAGAACGTCGGTGCCGAGGTGACGAACAGCGCCGAGTATTACACCAAGCATCACCAGTGCATCTTCTGCGCCCTGATCGGCGAGGCGCTGACCTTCGAGGCGACCATCTACGACCGGGCCTCGGGCGAGGTGCGGCGCAAGGTCAACGTCGGCCAATACGTGGTCGAGCGGGGCGAGAAGTTCATCGCCATCAAGCCCTTCGCCAGCCGTTACGAATGGGAGGTGCATATCCTGCCCTTGACCCACCAGAGCGACTATCTGGCGGTGGGCGAGGCCGATCTGGCCGACCTCGCGCGGGTGATGCGGCGGACCATGGCCCGGCTCGATGCGGTGATCGGTGGCGCGCAATACAACTTCTTCCTGCATTCCGCCCCGCATGACGGCAAGGAGCATGGGGCCAGTTACCACTGGCACTTGGAGATCTGTCCGCGCACCTCGATCCCGACCGGTTTTGAGTTGGGCTCGGGCCTGTTCGTCAATACCATTAGCCCGGAACTGGCGGCGGAACGCTTGCGCAACGTCGTCCTGGAATAGTATTGGTTTCCTGCTCAGGCAGGCTAACATACCAATATTGGTTCAAAGGAAACGCGCTATGACCGGTATTCGACAGTCCGCGGCACGGCTTGCAAGTAAGCAGCCCCGATTGGGAGATGCCGACCGGAACCTCGAACGGATGAAGGGACTGGGCCGTATTGTCGCGGCGCGCGATCTCGGCGAGGACGATCGTATCGAAGCGCTACTGGCCTTCGCGGCGTCCAGCCTCGGAGCCGATATCGCTGCGTTAGGCGATTTCTCCGATGTCTACACTGCGCGTTATACCTACGACCCCAGCGGGGCCTTCGTCAAAGGCACGGTGGTGCCGGCCGCCGACACGCTGTGCCATGCAGTCTATCTTTCGCGCGAGCTGGTCGTGGTCGAGGATTTGCTGGCGCATCCCCTCCATGCGACCAGCCATCTGCCCGCTGTAACGGGCATACGTTCGTATGCGGGCGTGCCGGTCTGGGTGGGCGACGGCATGAAATCGGTCTTGGCCTTCATGGGGCGGGAGCCGCGGCGGCACCCCCGGGACGAGGCGGATATTGCATTCATGGAACTGCTGGCTGCCTGGTTGGGCAACTACCTGCGCCAGAAGCAGCAGCGCGACATGCTGGAACATCTGGCCCTGACCGACGAATTGACCGGTTTGCTCAATCGCCGGGCGGCGGAGCAACGGCTCGCCGAGGAGTTCGCACACGCCAAGCGGCACGACGAAGGCTTTATCGTCGCGCTGATCGACCTGGATCACTTCAAGTCGATCAATGACCGCTATGGCCATGCCGTGGGCGACGAAGTGCTGCGAGCGGTGGCGAAGCTGCTGGAAGCAAGCCTGCGTACCGAGGATTGGCTCGCCCGCTGGGGTGGCGAGGAATTTCTGGTCTTCTTGCGGGGCGTGGATGAGAACCGGGCGCTGTTCATCATGGAGCGCATCGGTCAGAAACTGCGGGAGACGCCGATCCAGACCGGGGTGGGGGCGTTGCGCCTCACGATCAGCACCGGCCTGGGCTACCCGGACAAGGACGATGCGGAGATCGGCGTGGCCTTGGCCGAGGCCGATTCCAGTCTCTATCGGGCCAAGCAGCAGGGGCGCGATCGGGTCGAAGTGCGTGCCCAGTCCGGTGGCACCATCTGGCTGGCGCAAGCGGTCAAGAATGCCGTGCGCGAAGGCAAGGTACGCATGGCCACGCAGAATATCGTCGATCTGGCGAGCGGCGAGGTGGTGGCCGACGAGGCCTTGGCTCGGATTCAAACCCCCGATGGCCGAATACTGCCGGCCGGCGAGTTCATCGAAACTGCAGAGGGCATGGGCCTGATGTTGGATATCGACCGTCAGGTCGTCACCCAGGCGATGGCGCATTGTAGCCAACTGGTGTCAGGGGGTAGCAAATCGCCCGGGTTTGCCCATTTCGTCAACCTGTCACCGCAGTTTCTGGCCCGGCAGGACTTGGTGATGGAAACCTTGACCACGGCGCAAAACTATTGCACGCAGTGCGAAGTGGAGATCGGTCCGGTCAAGCCCATCGTGTTCGAGATTACCGAACGCCAATTTCTCAATAATCTGGACAGTCTGGAAGCCGACCTGAAGCCCCTGCTGGAATTTGGTTTTCGCCTGGCCCTGGACGATTTCGGTAGCGGTTATTCGTCGTTTCTTTACCTGGCCCGTTTGCCGATCAGCTTTTTGAAGATCGAGGGCTGGATGGTGGCCAATATGCGCCAAGATAAAAAGATCGCCGGCATTATCGAGAATCTGGCCAAGTTTGCCCGTGACCAAGGCATCATCACGATCGCCGAATGGATCGAAGACGCCGAAACTGCCCGCATCTTGCGCGAGATGGGTATCGATTGGGGGCAAGGCTGGCATTTCGGCCGCCCTGAGTTGGTCTAGTCCATAAATATGGCTATCCTGGCTATCGCTAAGTGCGATAGAATTTTTCAGGCAAATTAGAATATGGTTTTATTCGAGGCAAAAACATAATGAGCAAAGGGATGCAATTACAAGACCCCTTCCTGAATGCGCTACGCAAGGAAGAGGTTCAGGTGTCCGTCTATTTGGTTAATGGCATCAAGCTACAGGGCCAGATCGAGAGCTACGATCAATACGTGGTGTTGCTGAAGAATGCGATTACCCAGATGATCTACAAGCACGCCATTTCCACCGTGGTGCCGGCCCGTCCGGTCACCTTGGGGCCGCAGCAAGACACTCCCGCCTGATGTTCGAACGCCCGGAGGCGGGCGGGACGGTCGTCCTGGTCAGCCTCGATTTCGGCAATTCCGATTACCAAGACAGCCTGAGCGAGTTGGTGTTGCTGGCGCAGAGCGCCGGCCTCCAAGTCGCACGTATCGTCGAGGGCCGGCGCCAACGGCCCGATGCCGCCTTGTTCGCCGGTTCCGGCAAGACCGAAGAGATCGCGGCCGCGGTACAGGAGACCGGCGCCAGTCTGGTCATCTTTAATCACGAACTGTCGCCGGTCCAGGAGCGCAACCTGGAAAAGGCCTTGCAGTGCCGGGTGCTCGACCGTACCGCACTCATCTTGGATATTTTTTCCCAGCGCGCCCGATCCGGTGAGGGCAAACTCCAGGTCGAGCTGGCCCAGCTCAAGCACTATGCCACCCGGCTTGTACGCGGCTGGACCCACCTGGAACGGCAGCGTGGCGGTATCGGTGTGCGTGGCGGCCCCGGCGAGAAGCAGATCGAACTGGATCGGCGCATGTTGGCCAACCGCATCCGCACCATCGAGGCCAAGCTGGAAAAGCTCGGCAAGAGCCGAGCCATCCAGCGCCGGGCGCGCAGCCGGGGTGGGGTGCTTTCGGTCTCTCTAGTCGGTTATACCAATGCCGGCAAGTCGACTTTGTTCAACCGGCTGACCCATGCCGGGGCCTACGCTGCCGATCAACTCTTCGCCACATTGGACACCACTTCGCGCAAGCTTTGGTTGCCGGAGGCTGGTTCGGTCGTGTTGTCCGATACCGTGGGCTTCATTACCCAACTGCCACATGGTCTGGTCGCAGCCTTTCATGCCACCCTGGAAGAGACTGCGCAGGCCGATCTGCTCTTGCATGTGGTCGATTCGGCCAGCCCGAATCGCGATCGCCAGATCGAGGAGGTGAACAAGGTGCTGGAAGAGATCGGTGCCCAGGCCGTGCCGCAGATTTTGGTCTACAACAAGATCGATCTGACCGGTGCCGCGCCGGATGTGGTACGGGACGAATATGGTAAGATTAGCGCGCTCCGTCTGAGTGCCCGGACGGGTGAGGGCGTCGAGTTGCTCAAGCAGGCGCTGACTGAATTTGCGCAGGCACAGCATCCCAAATTGCAAACGGAAACCGTGACCGATGGCATGGAATGACCCCCAATGGGGAAAAGACGATAAATCCCGAGGTAGCCGGGGCGATTCCGGCCCGCCCGACCTGGACGAGCTGTGGCGTAACTTCAATCAGCGCCTGAATGGCCTGTTCAAGCGACGCGGCGGTTCCGGCGGAGGCGGCTCCGGCAAGGGGATGCCCAGTTTCGAGCTGCCTGGCTTGGGCTTGATCATCGCGATCATTGCCGTGCTTTGGCTTTCCAGTGGCTTTTATATCGTCGATGCCGGCCAGCGTGGTGTGGTGCTGCGTTTCGGTAAGTACCTCGAGACCACGATGCCCGGTCCGCGTTGGCATTTACCGTTCCCGATGGAAGAGGTCGAGAAGGTCAACGTCGATCAAGTGCGCACCGTCGAGGTGGGCTACCGCAATAACGTCAAATCCAAGGTTCAATCGGAATCGCTGATGCTGACCGACGACGAGAACATCATCGACCTCCAATTCTCCGTGCAATACACAATCAAGGACCCCGAAGATTATTTGTTCATGAACCGTGGCCCGGATGAGGCGGTGATGCAGGCGGCCGAGACGGCGATGCGCGAGATCGTCGGCAAGAACAAGATGGACTTCGTGCTCTACGAGGGGCGGGCCGAGATCGCGGCACGCGCGACCAAGTTGATGCAGGATATTCTCGATCGCTATAAGACCGGTATCAACGTGAGCAAGTTGAACATGCAAAATGCCCAGCCGCCCGAGCAGGTGCAGGCCGCGTTCGACGATGCGGTCAAGGCAGGCCAGGATCGCGAGCGCTTGAAAAACGAGGGCCAGGCCTATGCCAACGACGTGATTCCGAAGGCACGCGGTGTCGCCGCCCGCTTGCTCGAAGAGGCCGACGGCTACAAGCAGCGCGTCGTGGCCAATGCTCAGGGCGAGGCCGCTCGCTTCAGCCAGGTCCTGACCGAATACAGCAAGGCGCCGCAGGTCACGCGTGAGCGTTTGTATCAGGACGCGATGCAGCAGGTCATGTCGAGCACGACCAAGGTGCTGGTGGACGACAAGAGCGGCGGCAATTTGCTCTATCTGCCGTTGGATAAGCTGATGCAACTGTCGACGCCCAATGCCCCGGCCTTGCCCGAGCCCGCCGCAACCGCACCGGCCGCACCGGTAGCCGCGCCGCAGGAAAATCTGTTCCGCTCGCGCGATGCCTTCCGCAGCCGTGACCGGGAGGATCGGCCATGAAACTTGCCAATCTTTTTATTGCCATCGTCGCCGGTTTGCTACTGCTGTCTGCGTCGGTCTATACGGTGGACCAGCGCCAGGCGGCGATGGTGTTCCAGTTGGGTGAGATCGTCGGCATCAAGAAGGACCCCGGCCTCTATCTCAAACTGCCGCTGGTGCAAAACGTGCGTTATTTCGATACGCGCATCTTGACCTTGGATGCGGTCGATCCCGAGCGTTTCATCACCTCCGAGAAGAAGAACGTCCTGGTCGATTACTTCGTGAAGTGGCGCATCCAGGATGTGAACAAGTTCTATGTCAGCTTCGCCGGCGACGAGCGCCGCGGGGTCAATCGCCTCGCCCAGACGGTCAACGACGGCATGCGCGCCGAATTCGGCAAGCGCACGGTGCATGATGTGGTCTCCGGCGAACGCGACGACATCATGGAAGCGCTGCGCAAGTCGGCCGATCAGGATGCCCGCCGTTACGGCGTGCAGGTGATGGACGTGCGGATCAAGCGGGTCGATCTGCCCAACGAGGTCAGCGAGTCGGTCTATCGCCGGATGGAGGCCGAGCGTAAACGGGTGGCGAACGAGTTGCGTTCCACCGGCTCGGCTGAGGCTGAGAAGATTCGAGCCGATGCCGACCGGCAGCGTGAGGTCATCATCGCCGAGGCCTACCGCGATGCCCAGAAGACCAAGGGTGAAGGCGATGCCAAGGCGGCTGCCGTTTATGGTGCAGCCTATGGTAAGAATCCGGAGTTCTATGCCTTCTACCGCAGCATGGAATCCTACAAGGCCAGCTTCAAGGGCAAGCAGGACGTGATGGTGCTGCAGCCCAATTCCGATTTCTTCCGTTACATGAAATCGCCGCGTGGTAACGGTAAGAAATGACCATCGGTGAGCAGGTGCGAAATCCCGTGAATCTTGGCGATATCCTCGTACCTGCGCTCGCGCTGATGCTGGTGATCGAGGGTCTGTTGCCCTTTCTTTCGCCGACTACTTGGCGCGAGGCCTTTACCCGCATGACTCAACTCAATGATGGTCAGATCCGGTTCATGGGCCTGATCTCCATGCTGGCCGGCCTTCTGCTTTTGTTCCTGTTCCGATGAAAAACGCCTGGCTCCTGCCCGAATACGTCGAAGATGTGTTGCCGCCTTATGCCTCGGCGATGGAAGGGCTGCGCCGTCGTCTGCTCGACCTGTTCGCCGGCTATGGCTATGAATTGGTGCAGCCGCCGCTGATCGAGTATCTCGATTCGCTGTTGACCGGTGCCGCGCAAGACCTCGACCTGAAGACCTTCAAGGTGTTGGACAGCTTGTCCGGCAAGCTGCTCGGTGTGCGGGCCGATATCACACCGCAGGCCGCCCGCATCGACGCCCATCTGCTCAACCGCCAGGGCGTGACCCGGCTGTGCTATGCCGGCCAGGTGCTGCATACCCGGCCTTCGGCGATGCTCAATTCGCGTGAGCCGTTCCAGGTCGGCGCCGAGCTGTTCGGCCACGCCGGCATCGAGGCCGACCGCGAGAGCCTGCAACTGCTGACTGCCGCGCTTAAGGCGGCGGGGCTGAGCGCAGCCCGCATTAGTTTGGGCCATGTCGGCCTGTTTCGGGCGCTGACTCAGGCCGCCGGCGTGAACGGCGATCTGGCGGTGGAGTTGTTCACGGCCCTTCAAAGCAAGGATGCGCCGCAGATCGCGGCGCTCACCGCTCAGCTCGATGCCAAGTTGGCCGCCGCCTTCCGCCACTTGCCAGAACTCTATGGCGGGGCAGCGATGATCGAGGCTGCCCGGCGCGCATTGCCGCATCTGCCTGGCGTGACTGCCGCGTTGGATGATCTGGCTGCCTTGCTGTCTAGCGAGGACGGCATTGCCTTGTCGGTCGACCTGGCCGATCTGCGCGGATACGGTTACCACAACGGTGTGGTGTTCGCCGCCTATGTTGGCGGCCATGCCCATGCCATCGCCCAGGGCGGCCGTTACGATGGTGCCGGCGCGATCTTCGGCCGCAGCCGGCCGGCCACCGGTTTCAGCCTCGACTTGAGGCATATCGCGGAAAGCCTGCCCGAGCCGCGTGCCAGCCTAGGGGTCTTGGCGCCTTATGGCCATGATGCCGGTCTGCAATCGACCATCGCCGAGCTACGCGCGGCCGGCGAGCGGGTGGTGGTCGAACTGCCAGGGCAGGCGGCGCACCGGGCCGAGGCTGGGTGCGACCGACAGTTGGTGCAGCAAAGCGGTGCCTGGAAAATTATTCCCTTGTAACAACCTTGACGAGAAGCGGATAGCGACATGAAGAACGTAGTGGTCATCGGCACGCAGTGGGGCGACGAAGGTAAGGGCAAGATCGTTGACTGGTTGACCGACCGCGCTCAGGGCGTGGTGCGTTTCCAGGGCGGCCACAATGCCGGCCACACCCTGGTCATCGGCGGCAAGAAGACCGTGCTGCACCTGATCCCGTCCGGCATCCTGCGCGACAACGTGCGCTGCTACATCGGCAACGGCGTGGTGGTTTCGCCGGAGGCGCTGATCGAAGAGGTCGAGATGCTGGAGAAGAACGGCGTCGACGTGGCCAGCCGGCTGATCATCTCCGAGGCCTGCCCGCTGATCCTGCCGCATCACGTTGCGCTCGACCATGCCCGCGAGGCGGCCAAGGGCGCCGGCAAGATCGGCACCACCGGCCGCGGCATCGGTCCGGCCTACGAGGACAAGGTGGCGCGCCGCGCCATCCGCATGCAGGACCTGTTCCATCGCGAGCGTTTCGCCGCCAAGCTGGGTGAGGTGCTGGACTACCACAACTATGTGCTCAAGCATTACTTCCAGTGGGAGCCGGTCAGTTTCCAGAAGACCCTGGACGACACCATGGCCCTGGCCGAGAAGATCAAGCCGATGATCGGTGACGTGCCACGCCAGCTGTACGAGGCCAATAAGCGGGGCGAGAACCTGTTGTTCGAGGGCGCCCAGGGCACCCTGCTCGATATCGACCACGGCACCTATCCCTTCGTCACCTCGTCCAACTGCACCGCTGGCGGCGCCGCCACCGGCACCGGCATGGGCCCGGGCGGCATGCACTACATCCTGGGCATCACCAAGGCCTATACCACCCGCGTCGGTTCCGGCCCGTTCCCGACCGAGCTGTTCGACGACAACGGCCGCTGGCTGGCCGAGAAGGGCCACGAATTCGGTGCCACCACCGGCCGGCCGCGTCGCTGCGGCTGGTTCGATGCCGCCGCGCTCAAGCGCGCCATCCAGATCAACGGCGTGTCCGGCCTGTGCGTGACCAAGCTCGACGTGCTGGACGGCATGGAGACCGTGCGCATCTGTACCGGCTACAAGATCGACGGCGAGTTCTGCGACATCCTGCCGGTCGGTGCCGAAACCCTGGCCGATTGTCAGCCGGTGTACGAGGACTGGGCGGGCTGGAGCGACAGCACCGTCGGCGTCAAATACTTCAAGGACCTGCCGGCCAAGGCTCAGGCCTATTTGAACCGCATGGAAGAGCTGTGTGGCGTGCCCGTGGATATCATCTCTACCGGCCCGGACCGGGAAGAGACCATCGTCAAACGGCACCCGTTCGAGTGAGTATGCAAAATAAAAAAGCCGGCTTGCGCCGGCTTTTCTCTTTACCATCTGGTGCCCAGAAGAGGACTCGAACCTCCACACCGTTGCCGGCGCTAGGACCTGAACCTAGTGCGTCTACCAATTCCGCCATCTGGGCAAAGAAGGCGCGCATTCTAACGATTGGATCAAATCTTTGTCAATGAAAAAAACCGGAAAAAAACCTCGCGGCGGCGCCAACAAGGCCCTGCGCTGGCAAGACCCCTTCCTCAAGCGGGAACAGGAAAAATACGGCCAGCCACTACCCAGCCGCGAGTTCATCCTGCAATTGGTGGAAGAGGCCGGCGAGCCGGTGCCGATGGAAGATATGGCCTTCAATCTGGGTCTGGAGCCGGAGGAACATGACGCCTTCCGCAACCGCTTGGGCGCCATGCAACGCGATGCCCAGTTGGTCATCAACCGCCGTGGCCTGATCTGCCTGCCGGACAAGATCGAGCTCAAGGCCGGTCGGGTCGAGGGCCATGCCGACGGTTACGGCTTCTTCGTGCCGGACGACCGCTCCGGCGACATGTTCCTGTCCGAGCGCGAGATGCACCAAGTGCTGCACGGCGACCGGGTGATGGTGCGCGAGTCCGGTACCGACCGGCGCGGGCGCAAGGAAGGCAAGATCGTCGAGGTGCTGCAGCGGGCCAACACCCACGTGGTCGGCCGCTTCTACCGCGAGCACGGTCATCAGTGGGTGATCGCGGAGAACCCCCGGATCAACCAGGACATCGTGGTCTTCGCCGGTGAGGAGATGCAGGCCAAGCAGGGCCAGGTGGTGACCATCGAGGTGGTGGAGCAGCCGACCAAGCACACGCCGCCCATGGGCCGCATCACCGAGGTGCTGGGTAACTACGCCGACCCCGGCATGGAGATCGAGATCGCCCTGCGCAAACACGAACTGCCCTTCGAGTTTTCCAAGGCGACGCTGGCCCAGGCGCACAAATTGCCGAAAGGCGTGGTGCCGACCGATCTCGTCGCCGGGCGCGAGGATGTGCGCCACTTGCCGCTGGTCACCATCGACGGCGAGGACGCCCGCGACTTCGACGACGCGGTCTATTGCGAATCGCTCGGCCGCAGCGGCTACAAGCTCTATGTCGCCATCGCCGACGTTTCCCACTACGTGCGGCCGGGCGAACCGCTCGACCGCGATGCCTACGAGCGTGGCACCTCGGTCTATTTCCCGCGCCGGGTGATCCCGATGCTGCCGGAGGAGCTGTCCAACGGCCTGTGCTCGCTCAATCCCGAGGTCGACCGCCTGTGCATGATGTGCGAGATGGAGATCAGCAGTGCCGGCAAGATCAAGCAATACCGCTTTTACCCGGCGGTGATGCACTCCAAGGCCCGGCTGACCTACAACCTGGTCTGGAGCTGGCTGTCGGGCGAGGCCCGGCCGGGCCAGGAGCAGGCTTGGCTGCTGCCACACCTGCAAGACCTGTACAAGCTGTTCAAGACCCTGCTCAAGGCGCGCTGGGTGCGCGGCGCCATCGACTTCGAGACGGTCGAGACCAAGATGGTGTTCGACGAGCAGGGCAAGATCGCGAACATCGTGCCGACCTCACGCAACGACGCCCACCGGGTGATCGAGGAGTGTATGCTGGCGGCCAACGTCTGCGCCTCCGATTACCTGCAAAAACGTAAGCACCCGGCGCTCTATCGCGTGCACGAGGGGCCGACGCCGGAGAAGCTGAAGGCCCTGCAGGAGTTCATGGCAGAGTTCGGCTTCTACCTCGGCGGCGAGGACGAACCGCACGCCAAGGACTATGCCGAACTGCTCAACCGCATCAAGGGCCGGCCCGACGAACAGTTGTTGCAGACGGTGATGCTGCGCTCGCTGAAACAGGCGATGTACAGTCCGGACAACGTCGGCCACTTCGGCCTGGCCTACGAGTCCTACACCCATTTCACCTCGCCCATCCGCCGCTATCCCGATCTCTTGGTGCACCGGGCGATCAAGGCCTGCCTGAACGATGAGCATTACCAGCCGGGCAACTGGGAGGCGATCGGCTTGCATTGCTCGACCACCGAGCGTCGGGCCGATGAGGCCAGCCGTGACGTGGTGAACTGGCTCAAGTGCTATTACATGCAGGACCGCATCGGCGAGGAGTACGACGGCGTGATCTCCGGCGTCACCGGTTTCGGCGTGTTCGTTGCGCTGAACGACGTCTTCGTCGAAGGCTTGGTCCATGTCTCCGACCTCGGTCAGGACTATTTCCACTTCGACCAGTCGCGCCACCAGATGCTGGGCGAGCGCACCAGCAAGCGCTATCGCTTGGGCGATGCCGTGCGCATCCGCGTGGTCCGGGTCGATCTCGACTCGGCCAAGATCGACTTCACCCTGGCCGAGGAATCGCGCCAGGCCAAGGGCGCCATGGCCAAGCCGGAGGCCGAAGCCACGGCGAAGCCGAAAAAGGCGGCCCCGAGCAAGGCTACCAATCCGGCTAAAGAGGCCAAGGCGCCGGTCACCCAGAAGGCCTCCGCCGACAAGAAGGCCCCGGTCGGCAAGAAGACGGGTAAGGCGAAATGAGTGGCCGTACCCGAATGGCCGGTTTCGGTTTGCCGTCATACCCGCGAAGGCGGACCAGTTTGTATAAGCTGGACTCCCGCTTCCGCGGGAGTGACGAATCCGAGGGTTTTATATTTATGGCTGGATTGGTATGAGCGGCCGCACCCAGATTTACGGTTTTCATTCGATCCTGGCTCGTTTGCGCCACCACCCCGAAGGCATCCACGTTATTTACCTCGACCAGAACCGGCGGGACAAGCGGGCGCGCGACCTGATCAAGGCGGCCGAGGCGCGTAACGTCAAGCTGGTCTTGGTCGAGGGCGCGCGGGTGGAGGAGATGGCCAAGGGCGGTCGTGCCCAGGGCGTGGTCGCCCAGGTCGATCCGGTCAAGCTGGCCACCCATCTGGACGACGTGCTGGAAGAGCTGACCGAGCCGGCCCTGCTTTTGGTGCTCGACGGCGTCACCGACCCGCACAACCTGGGCGCCTGCCTGCGCTCGGCCGATGCCTTCGGCGCCCATGCCGTGCTGGCGCCCAAGGACCGCGCCGCCGGCCTCAATGCCACGGCGGTCAAGGCGGCGAGCGGGGCGGCCGAGAGCGTGCCCTACATCACCGTGACCAATCTGGCCCGCACCCTGCGCGAGTTGAAGGAGCGCGACATCCTGGTGGTCGGCGCCGATGCCGAGGGTACGGCGGCCATGAACGAGGTCGATTTCAAGGGCTCGGTCGCTCTGGTGCTGGGGGCGGAGGGTGAGGGCCTGCGCCGGCTCACTCGCGAGACCTGCGATGTCCTGGCCCGCATCCCGATGTTTGGCCAGGTCGAAAGCCTCAATGTCTCGGTCTCGGCCGGTGTCTGCCTGTACGAAGCGCGCCGCCAACGGGGGTGAGGCGATGAAGACGCAAGAAGCCTGGAAACTGATTGCCGATGCCGACCTGTTGCATGGCCGGACCGAGATCGAACTCACCCTGGATCGCCTGGCCGGCCAGATTACCGCAGCCCTGGCCGACGAGTTTCCCTTGGTGCTCTGCGTCATGGGCGGCGGCGTGGTCTTTGCCGGCGAGTTGCTGCCGCGCCTGGGTTTTCCGCTGGAGTTCGATTATCTGCATGCCACCCGCTACCGCGGTGGCCTGCGCGGTGGCGAGATCGAGTGGGCGGTCATGCCACGTACACCCGTTGAGCGCAGGATGGTGCTGCTGCTGGACGACATTCTGGACGAAGGGCATACCCTGGCCGCAACCAAGGCAAAATTGTTGGAGATGGGCGCGGCTCGGGTAGAGATTGCGGTGCTGGCCGAAAAAGACTTGGGTCACGACAAGCCGGTGGCCCCCGATTATGTCGGCCTACGGGTGCCGAATCGATATGTGTTTGGCATGGGCATGGACGCCCATGGTCTTTGGCGCAACCTCCCGGCCATCTACGCCTTGAAGGAGAAAGACTAATGCTGGCAATCATCGGCGGCACGGGGCTGACCAAGCTGCCCGGCCTGAATATCAACCACCGTCAGGTGATCCGCACCCCCTACGGCGAGCCGTCCGGCGCGCTGATGTTCGGTGACCTCGATGGCCACAAGGTGGTTTTCCTGGCTCGGCATGGTTATGGCCACACCATTCCGCCGCATCTGGTCAATTACCGGGCCAATATCTGGGCCTTGCATTCGCAGGGCGTGACCCATGTGGCTTCGGTGGCGACCGTTGGCGGTATCCACGCTGATATGAACCCCGGCCGCTTGGCCGTGCCGGATCAGATCATCGACTATACCCATGGCCGTGAAACCACCTTTTTCGTGCCGGGCGAACAGACTGTCACCCATATCGATTTTACCTGGCCCTATTGCCAGGAGATGCGCGAGCGCTGCATTTCGGCGTTGCAGCGGGCGCATGAAGACTTTAAGGATGGCGGCACCTATGCCGCCGTGCAGGGCCCGCGCTTGGAAACCAAGGCTGAAATCGACCGCTTGGCCCGTGACGGCGCCGATATGGTCGGCATGACCGGCATGCCCGAGGCGGCCTTGGCCCGAGAGATCGGCCTCTGCTATGCGGCTATCGCTGTGTCGGCCAACTGGGCGGCCGGGCGGGGCGATAGTGCCGGTGGCATTTCCCCCGGCGCGATCGAGGCCAACCTGGCGGCGGTGATGGGCAGGGTGCGGGCTGTGCTCAAGAACCTAGCCTGTATGGATTACGGCGACGAGGCGGTGCCGTCGGTGCCAGGCGGAGCTTGCTCAGTCTAGAGTCGTTATAACCTATTGATTAACAACAAATATTATTTGTATTGTGCCGTTTGTTTATGGGGAGTAAAAAGGCCTAAAGTTTTTCCAGGGCGAGCCGATATCCATATCGTGACCAGGCCGAGTTGGCTTGCTCATCGTAGGAAGAAGTCCTGCGATTCCCTAACCCAGAAGGAGATTTACCATGGCATCCGTACAACTAAGCAGTGCCTTACAGGCGAACCTGGTCAGCTTGCAGAACACGGACAACGTGCTGCGATCGACGCAGAATCGTTTGGCGACGGGTATGCGTGTGTCCAACGCCCTGGACAACCCCGCCAACTTCTTCGCCGCCGCCGGTCATACCCAGCGCGCGGATTTGATGTCTGCCCTGAAGGACAACATCGGTGAGGCCATCCAGACGGTGAAAGAGGCCGACAAAGGTGTGTCGTCCGTCAAGGACCTGATCGAAGGTATTCGCGGTCAGCTCACCCAGGCCCGCACTGCCTTGAACGACACCACCAACAGTGTCTCGCTGCTGACTGGTATCGCGAGCAACTACAACGAACTGATCCGTCAGTTGAACAACACTGCCAACGACGCTTCCTACAAGGGTGTCAACTTCCTGTCCGGTGGCACGCTGTCGGTGAACTTCAACGAAAACGCGACCACCACCCTGTCGGTCACTGGCTTCAACGCCTCGGCCAGCGGTCTGGCGATCACCTCGGGTACGGCCACCGGTGCCGGCACGACCACTTCGGCGACCTTCGCCACCTCGGCGAATCTCAGCACGATCGAGACGTCGTTGAACACCGCGCTGGCTACCCTGCAAACGCAGTCGGCCAACTTGGCGTCCAACCTCACCATCCTGTCGTCGCGCAATACGTTCATTAGCGACACGGTGAATACCCTGCGTGAGGGTGCGACGAAGCTGACCGAGGCCGATCAGAACCAGGAAGGCGCGAACCTGCTGACCTTGCAGACCCGGCAGCAGTTGGGTATCACTGCGTTGAGCATCTCTTCGCAGTCTGCTCAGGGTATCTTGAGGCTGTTCTAATCCCACTAAGGCGGGGGGTGCGGACTAAGCTGTACCGCCTCCCCGCTGGGAGAAAAACAAAATGGCGAGCGAAGCGGTCGATCTACAGTCTGCCAATCTGGTCTACGACCAGAGGGCGCAGGCTGCCCTCGCTTCCATCTCTGGAGCGGCGGCGCAAGTTGCGTCGCCGCCCTCTTCTACCGGTTTTGCCACGGCTGCCGTGGGCGATGTCGCCCAGCTAAGCGGGGCATCCAAGCTCGCTAATCAGCAGTCGCAATACAGTCAAGTCGGCGCGGTATTGCGCTATTCGAATCAGGCCCTGGGCGAAATACAAGCACGCCTAGGCGAAATGCACGATGCCTTGGAAGGTATCGTCAAGAAGCTGTATCCCCCATACCCGATCAACAGCCCGGAACGCATCGCCTTGCTGAACAAGGTGACTTCCTTACGCAAACAGATCGATGCCTTGACCTATCCGCCGAAGGCGCAATGGCAAGGGCAACTCATCGGCGATCCGGCGAAACTGCCGAGCGCAGGCGATATCAAGTTGCCCGGTTCGCCAAGCGATGGCGCGGCAGTTATCATCAAGGCGGTACCGGCCTACGCCGGTGCCGGCGGGCTCGATTTGCCCAATCTGCCGTCGCAGGCAAGCGATGCGGCGGTCGCGGCAGGTTTGACTCGCGTCGAGGATGCGCAGCGGTATGTGAAAGATGCACGGGCATCGCTTTATCAAGAGACGGCTAAGCTCTTTGGTCAGACCGGCGAAACTCAGGCTGTCAACGGCAGCCAGGATGGGCGCACGCAACTTGCGAATACCTCGCAGGGTATCCTCAATTCCGATGGCGCTCGTACATCCGTTGAGGCATTATTGTAGGCAATCTTCATTCGCGGATTCTGCTTGAAGAATGCCACTGCGCATCGAATTAAAGCCTGGAGAAAAAGTCTTCATTGGAGGGGCCGTTATCGTCAACGGTTCCAGCCGCACGCACTTAACCGTGCTCAATGATGTGCCGGTGCTCAGGGAACGCGACATCCTCACCGAGCAAACCGCCAACACGCCCTGTAAGCGTATCTATCTAGCCGTTCAGTTGATGTACATGGATGAGCGGCATTTGCCCCAACATCACCAAGCGTTTGGCGAGCTAATGAAAGAAGTGGTCGATGCGGCACCCAGCACACTGAGCTTGTTGGAACGCATTAGTGCATTTATCGTTAACCGTGAGTATTATCAGGCGCTGAAGGCCGCCAAAGAACTTATTCGTTACGAACAGGATATTGTTGAGCATGCCAAGCAATCCCATTAATGCCTATCAAGCAGTCGATAAGACGACAGCCTCTGGCCGGGAACTCGAGGCCGCCGCACTGAGTAAGGGGGCTTTATTGCTGGCTGAAGTCCAGCAAAAATGGGACAGTCCTGAAAGAGACCAATTGCTGGAATCGGCGCTTACCTACAATCAGCGCCTTTGGAGCTTGTTCCAAACCGAGCTGACCGAACCGAGCAACCCATTGCCGGAAGAAATCAAAACCAATCTCTTGGTGCTGAGCGCACTGGTGGATAAACGTATCTTCGAGGTGATGGCCTATCCGGCGCCGGAAAAGCTTAATCTAATCATTAACGTCAATCGAAATATCGCCGCCGGCTTGCGTGGCGATCCGGGCTAGGATTTGCTGCGAAACTGCCATGCCGTGCCCGTAAGCGCGGGAATCCAGGAGAAATAGGGTGCCTAATCACGAGGGGAGGGTGAAGCTCAGGCTGGCGGTTTATTCCGCGGATGCGCCGCTCTGGGCTTGTGCGCGGATTCGTGTGCTGCAGCCCTTCGATTTGTTGGAACATGAGTGGGAATTGGTGTGGGGGGTGGATTGGCGGCAAAATCCACCGGCCTTGGTTGAAGATGCCTGGCAGGACGCCGATGCGGTTCTGATTCAGCGCTATTTTCCCATTCCCGAGACGGCGGAACTGCTCGACAAAATACTGGCCTCTGGCATTCCCGTCATATACGACATCGACGACGCGATCACGGAACTGACCGAAGCCGATCCATACTACCGGGATATCGCCCGCAGCCGGCCCTATGTGAACGCGGTGCTGGCAAGGGCGAATGCCGTGTTAGTGTCCACCGAACAGCTGCGTGCCTCGCTCGCAGGCGTGGCACGCAATGTTACCGTCTTGCCCAATCTTGTCGATTTGCGCTTGTTCGCCTGGCCGGTTGCGATGTCCTCGACCGTCACGCGAATCGGCGTTCTGGGTACCGGCACCCATTCGGCCGATATGGCGCTGTTGGATAATGTGCTGCGTCGGATCTTGGATAGGTATGCCGGCAGGGTCGAAGTGGTTGTCATGGGGATGCAGCCGACTTCCGACGTTCGCCACCCTGCAATCCGCTATATCGATTTCGCAGCGGACTACGAGCGGTATGCCGACAGGCTGCGAAATATGGGGCTGCACATTGCCTTGGCGCCGCTGCAGGATACGGCGTTCAATCGCTGCAAGAGCAATATCAAATGGCTGGAATACTCTGCTTGTGGCATCGCCGGTGTCTACAGCGACGTTCTGCCTTATCGATGCATTCGCAATGGCGAGACCGGCCTGCTTGCGGCCAATAACGAGGCAGCCTGGCTGGCAGCGATCGAATCGCTGATCGAGCGACCCGAGTGGCGAATGGCTATGGCCCAGGCGGCCCAGCGCGAAGTATTCGAAAACTATGCTTTGCAGACCAGGGTCGGCCTGTATGCCGATGCATACCGTCGAGCCATTGAGCTTGATTCTGCGGCCGCAACCGACGAGGTGGGCGATTCCGCACACGCAGACGATAAAGCCGAGGCTCAGCCCCTGAGCAACGAGGTTCTCTACCCGTTATGGCAGGCCACGCGGTTTTGGCGCGAGCGGGACGCGATGTGGATGGCGGAGCGGATGGCCGAATGGACCACCCACCCGATTTTGCATCTTGTGACGATTGTTCCGCTGGATGCGGCCGGCGGGCTGGTTGCTACAATCCAATCGCTTGGCCGGCAGCTGTATTCCGGCTGGCGGCTGTCGATCGTCGCCGATTTCGAGGCGCCGGAAGGATTGTCCGGCGAAGGCTCGATCAAATGGGTGCACGCCGAGCCCGGCACGCTGTTGGCTGCGGCCAACAAGCAATTGATCGAGGTGGAGGCCGATTGGGTAGGTATGTTCGAGGCCGGCGATGAGTTGGCGATCCATGCCACCTTCGCCTACAGCGATGAGATCAATCGCCACCCGGAAAGGCGCGCGTTCTATTCCGACGAAGACAGTCTGGCTGCCGATGGCGGTCATACCAATGCCTTCTTCAAGCCGGATTTCAACCTGGATTGGCTGCGTTCCGCGCCGTACTCGCTGGGCGGCCTGTTGTTGCTTGAACGCAAGCTCTTCATCGAGATCGGCGGTTTCCGTCCGGAGATGGAGGGGATCGAATACTGGGACATCGCACTGCGCACTTTGGAGCGCATAGGCACGAGCGGCATCGGCCATATCGCCGATGTGCTATATCACCGCTCTGTCGAGGGCGGCCATTGCCAGCGCGATGGCGAAGAAGTGACCATGGCTAGAATCCAGGTCCTGGAGGAGCACTTGCAGCGCTGCGGCCTGCAGGCCGAGCTATATGAAGGTGCCTTGCCCGGTACTTTCCGGATTCGATACCTGCATGACACCAAGCCCTTGGTCTCCATTGTCATCCCGACCAAGAACCTGCTCGACATGTTGCATCGCTGCATCGGCTCGGTGCTGGAGAATACGGCTTGGCCGAATTATGAGATTTTGGTGGTAGACAACGGTTCGGACGACCCGGCCACGCTGGAATTCTTGAATCAACTGCGCGCCGACGACTCCGGCCGTATTCGGGTGCTGGAGTACAACAAGCCGTTCAATTTCTCGGCGATAAACAATTTGGCGGCACGCGAGGCGCGTGGCGAGTATTTGCTGATGCTCAACAACGACACAGCCGCACTGGCCCCGGATTGGTTGGACGAGATGATGGGCTATGGCCAGCGCGCCGATGTCGGCATCGTCGGTGCACGGCTGATCTATCCCGATGGCCGCCTACAGCATGTGGGCGTGTATCTGGGTATTGCCGGCGATCCGGCCGGGCATATGTATTCGCAGCATGAGGGCAAGGATCCGGGCTACTTCGGGCGGGCGTTGTCGCCGCAGGATCTGAGTGCGGTGACCGCTGCCTGCTTGTTGATCCGCAAGGATTTGTACCAAGAGATCGGCGGCATGGATGAAAAGGATTTTGCCGTCTCGTTCAACGATGTCGATTTGTGCCTACGGGTGCGCGAGCGTGGCAAGCTGGTGGTCTATACCCCTTATGCCACGTTGTTGCACGACGAATCGGTCAGCCAACGCGGCGAGGTGGAAGGTAAGCAGGTCAAGGAGAAGGCCGAGCGTTACCAGAAAGAGCGCGCCACCATGTTCCATAAGTGGAGCAAATGGATTGCCTACGATCCGGCCTACAACCGCAACCTGGGTTTTGCCGACCGGGAATGTCGGATCGAGATTTCCCATATGCTGACGCTGAATCCGGAATGGCGCCCGCGACCGCGTATCCTGGCGCACCCGGCTGATCGGCAAGGATGCGGCGAGTATCGAATCATCGCACCAACTCGGGCGCTGAATGATGCCGGCTTGATCCAAGGATGGGAGACGCCCACGTATCTTGCTATGCCCGAGCTGTATCGATTCGAGCCGGATGCCATCGTCTTGCAGCGGCAGGTGGAATTGGAGCAGATCGAGTTGCTGGAACGCTATAAAGAGTTCGGCAAGGCCTTTCTCGTGTTCGAGTTGGACGACTTGATGACCAACGTGCCGGTCAAGAGCTCGTTCAAGAAACGATTCGTCGAGATGAAGGACCTGCACAAACGTTTCCGCAAGGCGGTAGGGCTGTGTAATCGTTTCGTGGTGTCGACGCAATATCTGGTCGAGGAATATAAGGATTATGCGGACGAAGTGGTCGCTGTGCCCAACTACATCGAGCGGGCACGCTGGGGAACGCTGAAGCCGCTCCGTCGTCAGGGTAAAAAGCCGCGCGTGGGTTGGGCCGGCGGGATCACCCATGACGGCGACTTGGCCATCATCGCCGATGTGGTCAAGGACACGGCCGACGAGGTGGATTGGATATTTTTTGGCATGTGCCCGGCCGCTTTGCGGGCTTACGTGAAGGAATACTACGACCCGGTCGTGCTGGACCAATACCCGGCTAGGCTGGCCAGCCTGAACCTGGATCTGGCGGTTGCGCCGCTCGAGGACGTGCCGTTCAATCACGGCAAGAGCCATTTGCGCCTGCTGGAGTATGGTGTCCTGGGCTATCCGGTGATCTGTACCGACATCACGCCGTATAAGGGTGATTACCCGGTTACCCGCGTGCAATCGAGGTATAAGGACTGGATTGAGGCGATCCGCAGCCATGTGGCGGATATGGACGCCCTGGCGAAGAAAGGCGACGAGTTGAAGCGCTATATCGAAGAGAACTGGATATTGGAAGACCATTTGGATATATGGTTGAAGGCATGGTTGCCTTGAGCCGTACATTGAAATGCGCAATGGCGAGCGGACATGGCCATATATGGAGAGAGGCATGAAAGCCGTAATTCTTGCCGGCGGACTAGGCACCCGGATTAGCGAGGAAACCCACCTCAAACCCAAGCCCATGGTCGAGATCGGCGGCAAGCCGATCCTTTGGCACATCATGAAAATATTTTCGGCCCACGGCGTGAACGAGTTCATCGTCTGCTTGGGCTACAAGGGCTACCTGATCAAGGAGTATTTCGCCAATTATTTCCTGCACATGTCGGATGTGACCTTCGACATGAAGAACAACCGCATGCGCGTGCACGAGCAGCACGCCGAGCCGTGGGAGGTCACCTTGATCGACACTGGCGAGAAATCGATGACTGGCGGCCGCCTGCTGAGGGTGCGGGAGTACCTCGACGACGAGACATTCTGCTTTACCTATGGCGACGGCGTGGCCGATGTCGATCTGGGCGCCTTGCTGGCTTGTCACCAATCTGGTGGACGATTGGCCACGGTAACCGCGGTGCAACCGCCCGGGCGTTACGGTGCGCTCGATTTCGAGGATAGCCGGGTGATCGCCTTTCAGGAAAAACCCTTGGGCGATGGCGGTTGGATCAATGGTGGTTTCTTTGTGCTGGAGCCGGGCATCTTCAACTATCTACGCGACGATCAAACCGTCTGGGAGCATGAGCCGTTGAAAGGGCTGGCTGCCGATGGCCAGTTGACGGCCTATGCGCACCACGGCTTCTGGCAAGCCATGGATACGCTGCGCGACAGGGCGCTGCTGGAAGAATTATGGTCGAGCGGCCAGGCACCATGGCGATGCTGGGACTAGACCCGAGCTTCTGGCACGGGCGCTCCGTCTTCGTCACGGGGCATACAGGCTTCAAGGGCAGCTGGCTGAGTCTCTGGCTGCAAGGCATGGGTGCGCGGGTTCATGGCTATGCGCTTGCGCCCGACACCAGTCCGGCTCTGTTCGACATCGCCCGCGTCGGCGAGGGCATGAACCACCGTATCGGCGACATTTGCGATCTTGCCGGCTTGCACGCGGCATTGCAGGCTGCGCAACCCGAGATCGTTTTTCATCTGGCCGCACAATCCCTGGTGCGCGAAGGCTATCGCGATCCGCTGGGCACGCTCGCCGCCAATGTGATGGGCACGGCAAACGTCCTGAACGCCGTGCGCGATGTGTCTTCCGTGCGCGCGGCGCTGGTCGTGACCAGCGACAAGTGCTATCTCAACCGGGAACGGCGTCAGGCCTATCGCGAGGACGATGCCATGGGTGGCCGCGATCCCTATTCAGCCAGCAAGGCCTGCGCCGAGATCGTCACCTCGGCCTGGCGCGATTCCTTCCTGCATGATCGGGTCGGCGTGGCCAGCATGCGGGCGGGCAACGTGATCGGCGGCGGCGATTGGTCGGCCGACCGTT
>JAJZTS010000001.1 GCA_021848725.1 Pseudomonadota bacterium | reverse complement strand
CATCTGCGAGATCGGCGTGTTCCTGGCCATGCCGCGCGTGTTCAAGCGGGTGCGGGTCGAGACCGTGCTGCTGGCGACCTTGCTCGCCGCCGCCGTGCGCTTCCTCATCATCGCCTGGCAGGTCGACCACCTGCCGCTGCTGCTCATCGCCCAAGTGCTGCACGCGCTCACCTTCGGCGCCTACCACGCCTCGGCCATGGCCCTGGTCCATCGCCATTTTTGGGGCCGCAACCAGGCGCGCGGCCAGGGCCTATACAACAGCCTGGCCTTCGGCGTCGGCGGCACCGTCGGCGGCCTCTATGCCGGCGTGGCCTGGGGCCCGCTCGGCCCCGGCATCACCTTCAGCATCGCCGCCGTCTGTGCGCTGCTCGCCGCGCTGGTCTTCGCCTGGAAGGGGCGGGCCTTGCCAGGGCAGTAAAGCTGGCGTTAAATCCGGCTGAAAGATCTGCGCAAGAGAACGCAGGCGGCAATGAGGCGATGGGTTCGGGCACGAACTGGACCAAGCGAATCGGCTGGGAGATTTCATGGGTTTCGAGGTGCATAACGCTTTTCAGGCTGTGTGGAATAAGCCGTACAAATCAGTTTCAGACGTTAATCAACAGAACTCAAGGAGGTGATTTATGAGTCAAGAGGGGACGTTTTATTGCACATCCTGCGGTAACAGGACAAAAACTCCTAAAATGAAAGGCAGCGGATGGATAGAGTTTGTTTTGTGGTTGTGCTACCTCATTCCGGGAGTCATTTATTCCATTTGGCGCAGAGGCGGTGCTCCCAGTGTTTGTCCTACGTGCAATAAAGAAACTCTTATTCCTGCTTCACTGGCAAATTCGGAAGATGCGAAAAACGCTGCGCCTCTTGCAATAACGCGTGATGAAGTGGAATGCCCTTGGTGCGCAGAAAAAATTTTAGCTAAAGCAAAGTTATGCAAGCACTGTGGTAAAGAAGTTGCAAATGCTTAGGGCCTGTCCTGAGTTTTGTGTGAACGGGGGTCGCTTATTGATAGGCTGCGACGGCTTTTAACAACGATTAAAGCCTGATTCTGGCTGAGTTTAAGGCGGCCTTCAAAGCCTTGTATGTGCTCTCCGGTGATTCTAGTGCGGTAGCTTGAATGTAAGTTTGATTGAGATTTGTGATGCGGTATTCCCACCCTTCGGTATAAGGAAATTGGGTTGCATATTTCTCACCTCGATATACACCAACGGCTGAAAATATTGCCATTCTCACAGTGCCGTTGAATTCTCGCTTTGTAGGATCAAAAGCGTAGTAGACGCGCTTAATTACGCCCGGCACAACATCTACAGGGGCGCTTTTTGGCTCTGCCGCCGGGCCAAGTGTGGCAATGACGCCAAATAGCTCCGAGCCAGGGCCAATCATCGTGTGCCCCATTCTGGAGCCGAAGTCTTTCTCTGTGGTGATTCCCTTTACAGCTTGTTCAGCGCTGTAGGCGGCGATTGCGCCTGCAATCATTCCACCCAACATACCTGTAGCAATGTTCGCTCCCATTACGTTATTTGCACCACCGGAACTGAGTCGGAGGCCGGCTGACGATATTTGGTTATTTATAGATGAAACAGCCATAGCCCCTTGGGCCATACCTGAAGAAGCTCCCGTTAATGCACCACTTGAAATGGAGCTAGATGAGTCAAGCACAAGTTTCCCCGTTAAAGAAATCGGGTAGCCTTTCCCATCCTTTAAGAACCCAGATGTTCTTGAGTCGATATCTGCTCCCAATGCAAGTGCTTGGGCAACGCGTCTGTCGTAAAACGGTGAGGCAATTACTTCGCTTGCCGAATTGCTCGGTATTTCAATCGGAAATTCTTTCTCAAAAGCGAGTCTGTCGGTCGACCGATCCGGTGCAATAAAATTCGACAGATCGGCTCCCACGGTTAGAGCAAGCAACTCTTTGGCCGAAGAGGTGAGCATAGATGTGCCCACCGCTTGAGACCTGTTATAGGTTGTTTCATAGAGCATGTCTTTCGGGTTGATATTTTTCACATACTCCACAGAGGCGCATCCGGAAAGTAGTAAAAGAGGTGCAATAAGGCCAAAAAATTTCATTATTTATCCCCCCGTATCATTGCGATGAACTCCGCCATTGATTGATAGCGTCAACGGTACACGTTTGTGTGTGTACATGATAGCAAGCGTAGCCCGGATGAAGTGAAACATAATCCGGGAAACACCCTTATCCCGGATTCCAGCCTGACGGCCTACAGCCAGGCGGCATGGCGCCATACCCCGATTGTCTAGGGGCGTAGCGCCTAAGCCCCTGTAAATGCGATAATTCGCCCCTTTCTCCGATGCGAATTGTTTGCTCAATGTCTGCCCGTACCCTTTACGACAAGCTGTGGGATGCCCATGTGGTGCATGTGGAGCCGGACGGCACCGCCTTGCTCTATATCGACCGCCATCTGGTGCACGAAGTGACCAGCCCGCAGGCCTTCGAGGGCCTGAAGCTGGGCGGCCGCAAGCCGTGGCGCATCGCCTCGGTGCTGGCCACGCCGGACCACAACGTGCCGACCACCGACCGGGACAAGGGCATCGCCGACCCGATCTCGCGCACCCAGGTGGAGACCCTGGACGCCAACTGCCATGAGTTCGGCCTGACCGAGTTTGCGATGAACGATGCGCGCCAGGGCATCGTCCACGTGATCGGCCCGGAGCAGGGCTTTACCCAGCCGGGCATGACCCTGGTCTGCGGCGATTCGCACACCAGCACCCACGGCGCCTTCGCCGCGCTGGCCTTCGGTATCGGCACCTCCGAGGTCGAGCATGTGCTGGCCACGCAGTGCCTGTGGCAGAAGAAATCCAAGGCCATGCTGGTCAAGGTCGAGGGGACTTTGGGCCAGGGCGTCACCGGCAAGGACATCGTGCTGGCGGTGATCGGCCGGATCGGCACCGCCGGCGGCACCGGCTACGCCATCGAGTTCGGCGGCTCGGCCATCCGCTCGCTGTCGATGGAAGGCCGCATGTCGATCTGCAATATGGCGATCGAGGCGGGCGCCCGCGCCGGCATGGTGGCGGCGGACGACAAGACCATCGACTATATGCGCGGCCGGCCCTATGCGCCGCAAGGCGCACAGTGGGAACAGGCGGTGGCCTATTGGCAGACCCTGGTCTCCGACGCGGGCGCGAAGTTCGACGCCGTGGTCGAACTCAAGGCCGAGGAGATCAAGCCGCAGGTGACCTGGGGCACCTCGCCCGAGATGGTGGTGCCGGTGGACGGCCAGGTGCCCGACCCGGCCGAGGCGCCCAATGCGGTGAAGCGGGGCGATTGGGAACGGGCGCTGCAATACATGGGGCTCAAGGCCCACACGCCGATTGCGGAGATTCCGGTGGATAAGGTGTTCATCGGCTCTTGCACCAATTCGCGCATCGAAGACCTGCGCGAGGCGGCGGCCGTGGCGAAAGGGCGCAAGGTCGCGGCTAACGTGAAGCTGGCCATGGTGGTGCCGGGCTCCGGCCTGGTGAAGGCGCAGGCCGAGGCCGAGGGCTTGGACCGGGTGTTCACGGCGGCCGGCTTCGAGTGGCGCGACCCGGGCTGCTCGATGTGCCTGGCCATGAACGCCGACCGGCTGGAGCCGGGCGAGCGCTGCGCCTCCACCTCGAACCGCAACTTCGAGGGCCGGCAGGGGCAGGGCGGCCGCACTCATCTGGTCAGTCCGGCCATGGCGGCGGCCGCCGCCGTGTTCGGCCATTTTGTCGATGTTCGTAATCTTTCGTGAGGGCTTGATGATGATTCCGAAGAAATTCATCGTGTTGGGTCTGGTCAAGGTGGCCCTGCTGGCCCTGGCGGCCGGCGTGGTGTTCAGCCTCTACGGCTGCAATACCGTGCGCGGTATCGGCCAGGATATCGAGAAGGCCGGCGAGAGCATCCAGAAGTCGAGCAACCGATGAAACCGTTCGTCAAACATAACGGCCTGGTGGTGCCGCTCGACCGCGCCAACGTCGACACCGACGCGATCATCCCCAAGCAGTTCCTGAAGTCGATCAAGCGCACCGGTTTCGGCCCCAACGCCTTCGACGAGTGGCGCTATCTCGACCGCGGCGAGCCGGGCATGGACAACAGCAAACGGCCGCTCAACCCTGAGTTCGTGCTGAACCAGCCGCGCTATCAAGGCGCCTCGGTGCTGTTGGCGCGGGAGAACTTCGGCTGCGGCTCCTCGCGCGAGCATGCGCCGTGGGCGCTGGAAGACTATGGCTTTCGCGCCATCATCGCGCCGAGCTACGCCGACATCTTCTACAACAACTGCTTCAAGAACGGCCTGCTGCCCATCGTGCTGCCGGCCGAAACGGTGGACCGGTTGTTCAAGCAGGCGTTTGCCGCCGAGGGTTATGCCCTGACCGTGGACCTGGCCGCGCAGACCGTGACCACGCCCTCGGGCGAGACCTTCGGTTTCGAGGTCGACGCCGAGCGCAAGCACCGCCTGCTGAACGGCCTGGACGACATCGGCATCACGCTGCAGCACGTGGATGCGATCAAGGCCTACGAGGCGCGGCGCAAGAACGAGACGCCGTGGTTGTTTGCATCATAAGTGGTCATTCCCGCGCAAGCGGGAACCTACAACAGCATTGAAACTTTGGATTCCCGCCTGCGCGGGAATGACGGTGCAGTAACTGAGGAATGAAGAAATGAAACTTGCAGTCTTGCCGGGTGACGGCATCGGCCCGGAGATCGTCGCCCAGGCGGTCAAGGTATTGAACGTCCTCAAGTCGGACGGCATGAAGATCGAGATGGAACAGGCGGCCATCGGCGGCGCCGGCTACGAGGCGGCGGGCGACCCGTTGCCGGAGGCGACCTTCAAGCTGGCGCAGGAGGCCGATGCGGTGCTGCTCGGCGCCGTGGGCGACTGGAAATACGACAGCCTGCCGCGCGACGTGCGCCCGGAACGCGGTCTGTTGCGCATCCGCAAGGGCCTGGGTCTGTTCGCCAACCTGCGTCCGGCGTTGCTCTATCCGGAACTGGCTTCGGCCTCGACGCTTAAACCTGAAGTCGTGTCCGGCCTCGACCTGATGATCGTGCGCGAGCTGACCGGCGACATCTATTTCGGCCAGCCGCGCGGCATCGCCACCCTGGACAACGGCGAGCGCGAGGGCGTCAACACCATGCGCTACAACGAGTCGGAGATTCGCCGCATCGGCCGCATCGCCTTCGACATCGCGATGAAGCGCAATAAGAAGGTCTGCTCCGTGGATAAGGCCAACGTGCTGGAGACCACTGAGCTGTGGCGCCAGGTCATGATCGAACTGGCCAAGGACTATCCCGAGGTCGAGCTGTCGCACATGTACGTCGACAACGCCGCGATGCAACTGGTGCGCGCACCCAAGCAGTTCGACGTGATGGTCACCGGCAACATCTTCGGCGACATCCTGTCGGACGAGGCCTCGATGCTGACCGGCTCCATCGGCATGCTGCCGTCGGCCTCGCTGGACGAGCACAACAAGGGCATGTACGAGCCCAGCCACGGTTCGGCCCCGGACATCGCCGGCAAGGACGTCGCCAATCCCTTGGCCACCATCCTGTCGGTGGCGATGATGTTCAAGTACACCTTCAACGACGAGGCCGCCTCCAACCGGATCGATAAAGCGGTGAAGACGGTGATCGCCCAGGGTCACCGCACCGCCGACATCTGGACCGAGGGTTGCAACAAGGTGTCGTGCAGTCAGATGGGCGATGCCGTCGTGGCGGCGATGTAAAAAATCAAATTATCGAATTAGGGAAGACAGTCATGAAGAAGGTAGGTCTAGTTGGTTGGCGCGGCATGGTCGGCTCGGTCCTGATGGGCCGCATGCGCGAAGAGAAGGATTTCGATCTGATCGATCCGGTGTTCTTCACCACCTCCAACCCCGGCGGCAAGGGCCCGGACATCGGCAAGGACGTGCCGCCGCTGAAAGACGCCAACAGCATCGCCGAGCTTCAGGCGATGGACGTGATCATCACCTGCCAGGGCGGCGATTACACCCAGGCGGTGTATCCGAAGCTGATGGCCGCGGGCTGGAAGGGCTATTGGATCGACGCCGCTTCGACCCTGCGGATGAAGGACGACGCCATCATTATCCTCGACCCGGTCAACAAGGGCGTGATCCAGGACGGCCTGAAGAAGGGGATCAAGACCTATGTCGGCGGCAACTGCACCGTGTCGCTGATGCTGATGGCCATCGGCGGCCTGTTCGACAAGGGCCTGGTCGAGTGGATCGCGCCGCAGACCTATCAGGCCGCCTCCGGCGCCGGCGCGCGCAATATGCGCGAGCTGATCCAGCAGATGGGTGCGGTGAATGCCGAAGTGAAGGGCCTGCTCGACGATCCGGCCTCGGCCATCCTGGAGATCGACAAGAAGGTCGCCGACTTCATCCGCTCCGACCGCTATCCGCTCGACGCCTGGCCGGTGCCTCTGGCCGGCTCGCTGATCCCATGGATCGACGTGCAGCTCGAATCCGGCCAGTCGAAAGAGGAGTGGAAGGCCCAGGTCGAGTGCAACAAGATCCTCGGCCGCTCGGACAAGCAGATCCCGATCGACGGCCTGTGCGTGCGCGTCGGCGCGATGCGTTGTCACAGCCAGGCGCTGACCATCAAGCTGACGAAAGACGTTCCTCTCGACGAGATCCACGGCATCATCGCCGCGCACAACCCGTGGGTGAAGGTGGTGCCGAACGACCGCCAGATCACCATGGAGCAGCTGACCCCGGCCGCCGTCACCGGCACGCTGACCGTGCCGGTCGGCCGCATGCGCAAGCTCAATATGGGGCCGCAATACCTGTCCGCCTTCACCGTCGGCGACCAGCTGCTGTGGGGTGCGGCCGAGCCGCTGCGCCGCATGCTGCGCATTCTGCTCGAGGCCTGATGACGATCAAACTTGCAGTCATCGGCGCCGACGAGCCCCTGGCCGAGGCGCTATTTAAGGAGCTGGAAGAGCGCAACCTGCCGATCGGCGAGGTCTATGCCCTGACCTTGGGCGAGGCCGAGGCCAACACGACCTTCAACGGTGAGGAAATTCCTTGTCAACCGGTCGCCGGCTTCGACTGGGCCCAGGCCGATCTTGTCGTGATCGCGACGCGCAGCCACGCGGCCGGCCATTTCGTCGATGTCGCTCTGGCGGCCAAGCGGCCGGTGCTCGGTTTGGGTGAGGCCCTGGCCCAGCATGCCCAGGCCGTCGGGCTCGATCCCGATCATGCCGAATTCCCCGCGGGCAAGCTGTGGCTCGCACCGGATGCGGTGGCCAGCCTGATCGCGCGGGTGCTGCGGCCTCTGGTCGCCAGCCTCGGCGTCGAGCGGGTCGATGCCTTCGCCAATCTGGCCGTCAGCGCCATGGGCCGGGCCGGTATCGACGAGCTGCACGAGCAGGTCAGCCAATTATTCAGCCTGAGTGGCATCGACAATGCCGTATTCCCGCTACAAATCGCCTTCAACCTGATCCCGCAGGTCGGCGACATTTTGGCCGATGGTCGCACCCAGGCCGAGCAGGCCACGCAACAAGCCCTCGGGCGGTTGCTTGGCGCCAATGCACCGGCATGTCATCTGACGCTGAGCTGGACGCCGGTGTTTTACGGTCATGGCATCGCGCTGCATCTAGCTGGCGGGGCTGGTCTGAGTATCGAGAATGTGCGCACCCGTCTGCAGCATGCACCCGGTATCGTGTTGATGGACGAACACATGCCCGGTGGCTGTCCGACCCCGGTGACCGATGCGGCCGAGAGCACCGATGTCTTCGTCGGCCGCTTGCGTGCTGCTGGGTCAGGCGATAACAAATCTGTGCAGTTGTGGCTTGTGGGCGACAATGTGCGCGTGGAAGCCGCGAATCTCGCGCAGATCGTCGAGCGTTTCGTTGTAAAACAATGAGCTTCGGTGCTAACTTAGGTCGGAGACTCAACTAAACGCCGGGAGGCCGTCGAAGCGACGGCCACTCGTTCCTCGATAACGACGCATGACTTAGGTCGTAGACAGACGAGGTAGAGGACGGAGCGATGCATAAAAAATTCAAGATAGCCGGTTTGCTGGCGGTGCTGTTGTCGGCATGGATGGAGGCCGATGCGGCTGGACTCGGCAGGCTGACCGTGCAATCGGCCCTGGGGCAGCCGCTCAAGGCCGAGATCGAGCTTTATTCCGTAACCCGAGATGAGCTGCCATCGGTTACGGCCAAGCTGGCCACGATCGATGCCTTCCGCCAAGCGAAGATCGACCGCATGGATGCGCTGAACAATCTGCGTTTCAGCGTGGAACAGCGGCCCAATGGCCAACCCATTGTGCGCATCACATCGAGTGCCCCGGTCAGCGACCCTTTCCTCGATTTGTTGATTGAATTGAATTGGGCCTCCGGCCGCCTGCTGCGCGAATACACGCTGTTGCTCGACCCGCCGGTCGAGAGCAAGCCCGCCGCCCCGGCCGAGCGCCCGGCGCCAGCCGCACCGCCGGTGACCGCTGCCCTGGTCGAAAGCAAGCCGCCGATGGAAGCCAAGCCGGCAACGGCCCAAAAATCGGCCGAACCGGCCAAAGCGCCAACCGTCGAGCCCAAGCCAGCGAAACCGGTGGCCAAGGAATATGGTCCGGTGCAGCAGGGCGAGACCTTGCGTGCCATTGCGATCAAGCTCAAGCCGCAAGATGCCACGACCGAACAGATGATGGTGGGCCTGTTTCAGGCTAATAAAGAGGCCTTCTTCGGCGGCAACATGAATCGCATGAAGAAGGGCGAAGTGCTCAAGGTGCCGGATTTCGAGAGCCTGATGCTGATGGCGAGCCCGGCGCAGGCGCGCCAAGTGGTGCATGAGCAAGCGGCGGAATGGCGCGCGACGCAGGGCAAAACGGCTGAGGAGGCCACCCCGGTCAAGGACAAAGCGGCTGCGGCCGGTAAGATCGAGCCGATCAGGCCCGAGGCCAAGCCCGCTGCCGCTGCATCGGCGAAGGACGTGCTGAAGCTATCCAAGGGCGAGCCGGTCGCGGCCGGCAAGACCGATGCCAAGACGGCGGAGCGGCTGCATGCGATGGAAGAAGACCTGGCCGCGAAGAGCCGCGCCTTGAAAGAGGCGCAAGACCGCGTGGCCCAACTGGAGAAAACGGTTAAAGACCTGCAGCGCTTGGTCGAGCTGAAAGGCCAGCAAGCCGCGACGGTGCCGGTACCCGAGGCCAAGCCGGCGGCGCCTGCCATCCCGGCCGTGCCGGTCGAAGCGGCCAAACCGGCTCCGGCCGCCCAACCCGCGCCGGCCCCGAAACCGGCCCCCGCCCCTGTGCCCGAAGCCAGCCTGCTCGATGAAATCATGGCCAACCCCCTATATCTGGGTGGTGGACTGGCCGGTGCCTTATTGCTGGCATTGCTGGGCATTTCGGCCAGGCGCCGGCGCAAGCAAAAGGCCGCCGTGCCAGAAGCGTCGAGTGTCCTCGGGGACGATCTGTTCGGCGAGGCGGCTGCCACAACGGCGGCGCTGTCCAGCGCGGCCGCCGCAGCGCCGACGCAGCAGGATAGCGGTGTTTTGACCGACTTCAGTCGATTGGGTTTGGGCGCGATCGATACCCAGGAGATCGACCCCATTGCCGAGGCCGAGGTCTATCTGGCTTATGGCAAGGAGGCGCAGGCCGAAGAAATTCTGCGCGACGCCTTGGCCAAGCACCCCGATCGCGAAGATGTGCTGTTGAAGCTGCTGGAGATCTATCACGCTCGCAAGGACATCGCGACCTACGAGGCGACCGCGCGCAACCTGCAGAGCGTGGTCGGCGGCAACAGCGAGAGCGTTTCTTGGCTCAAGGCCGCCGAGATGGGGCGTGAGATCGATCCGGGTAATGCGCTTTATGCCCTGGCCGGTGTCATGGCGGAGCCGATGGCAGAGGTCGCGCCTGCGGAGCCGGCCGCCACGCCTCCGGAGCCGGTGAGCCTGCTCGACATGGAAATTCCGGCCATGGAGTCGCTGGAGATGCCGGCCGAGTTCGAGCCGGCGATGACGGCAGCTAAAGAGACCGCCCCCGAGCCGCCGGTTTCGGCCTTGCCGATGGGGCTGGATTTCGAATTTTCCATGGCCTTGCCGGAGGAAGCCGAGACCCCGGCTGCGCCCGAGCCGCAGGCCGCGTCCGAGGCGATGCCTAGTCTGGATTTCCCGTCCGAACCGACG
Source organism: Pseudomonadota bacterium (assembly GCA_021848725.1). GTDB lineage: Bacteria > Pseudomonadota > Gammaproteobacteria > Burkholderiales > Thiobacillaceae > Sulfuritortus. The sequence goes on along the minus strand of JAJZTS010000001.1, from coordinate 126,665 downwards.
GCGATGGTGGAAGCCGGGGTCGAGGCGATCGATACCTTGCCGCCTTTGGAGGCCGAGGTTGGCGCCGAGCCGGCGGCGACGATGGCGCCCGTGGAGGCGGTGGCAGACCTGGAAGTGGAACCCGAGGCCGGGGCTGCGCTTGAGCCGCCCGTTTCGCAATTGCCCGATCTCGATTTTGGCGATTTGGACCTCGAGCTGAGCACGCCTGCGCCTGAAACGGCGGTAGTTGCCGAGGCCGAGACGGAACTGCCCGATCTCGATATCGGCGCCTTGGATTTTGCTGCCGAAGATGCGGCGCAGCCTGCCGAATCGGCTGCCAAGCCGGCTGAACCGGCTTTGCCCGATCTCGACATCGGCGATCTGGATTTGGACGTGGGTGAGGCCGAGGCGAGTGCCGCGGCGGAATCCGAGATCGATATCGAGGCGCCGGTCAGCGAGAGCGCGGAGGTCTTGGCCGAGGTCAATACCAAGCTCGACTTGGCCCGTGCCTACATCGAGATGGGCGATAAGGAAGGTGCGCGCGAGATTCTGGAAGAGGTGCTCAGCGAGGGCAACAGCCAGCAGATCGAGGAAGCGAACAAGCTCTTGTCCGAGGCGAGCTGATTGCATCCCGCCACGCGTATTCTGATCGCGCTACTTTCAGCCCTGGCTCTGCCGGGGCTGAGTTTTTTTTACTTGGCGGTTTTGAGCATGCCGCTCTGGCTCGCCAGTTTGATCTCGCCCCAGCGTTTGTTCGGCTTATTGCGCCGCAGCCGTTGGCTTTTGCTCGGCATCGTGCTGGTCTATGCCTTCCAGTTGCCAGGCCCGGCCTTGCTCGATGCCTGGGCTTGGGGCCCCAGCCAGCCTGGCGTCGTGGCCGGGGCCGTGCAGGCCTGGCGCTTGGCGACGATGCTGCTGCTGATCGATCTTTTAGTGCTGCGTTTGCCGGCGGTGACCCTGTTATCGGGCCTGTTCGCCTTGCTGTCGCCGTTGAACGGCCTGGGGCTGCCGGCCGAACGCTTGGCGGTACGCCTGGGGCTAACCCTACATGCCTTGGCGCAGCCGGCACGGCGGGGTCTGCCGAGCTTTTCTCTGGCGGCGGTGGCGGCGAGCGCCTCGGACTTGCCGGCCAGTCTCACCGTGCAGCGCTATCGCTGGCACGCTCGCGATAGCGTGTCGCTGCTCGCCGTTCTCATTGGCGTGGTTTGGCTATGGCACGCATAGCGCTTGGTCTTGAATACGACGGCCGCCTGTTCTGCGGTTGGCAAACCCAGCCTGGCGGTTGCGCCGTGCAAGATGCGCTGGAAGCTGCGCTGGCCAAGGTGCACGGCGCACCGGTCGCCACGATCGTGGCTGGCCGCACCGATGCGGGTGTGCATGCGCTGAACCAAGTGGTGCACTTCGATACGATCAACGACCGGCCCGCGAGCGCTTGGCTGCGCGGCGCCAATGCCCTGCTGCCTGAGGGCGTGGCCGTGGTCTGGACCCAGCCGGTTGCCGGTGAATTCAATGCCCGTTACGCCGCGTTGGAGCGGGTCTATCGCTATGTCCTGCTCAATCATCCGGTGCGACCGGCACTGCTGGCCGGCCGGGTGGGCTGGGTCCATGCGCCGCTCGACTTGGCGGCGATGACCGAGGCGGCGAAGTACATTGTCGGCGAGCATGATTTTTCCGCCTTCCGCGCCGCCGAGTGTCAGGCCAAATCGCCGGTGCGCGAGTTGCGGCAGATCGGCATCGTCCGCCAAGGCGACTTCATCGTCCTACAGTTTCGTGCCAACGCCTTTTTGCATCATCAAGTGCGCAATATGGTCGGCGCCCTGGTCTGGGTCGGCCTCGGCCGGCGCGCGCCGGACTGGATCAAAGCGGTACTCGAGTCGCGCGACCGCAGCCAGGCCGCGGCCACCTTCGCGGCGGACGGTTTATATCTGAGCGAGGTGCGCTACGACCCGGCCTGGGGCCTGCCGACTGCGGCCGACCGTAGCGGCTGGGCATTTGAGGGCGCGGCTGGCATCATGCCGACTTTCTGAGTGCGGCTACCTTTATGACCCAGACCCGCGTCAAAATCTGCGGTATCACCTCGATCGAAGACGGCCTGGCCGCCGCCCAGGCCGGCACCGATGCCATCGGCCTGGTCTTCTACGGCAAGAGTCCGCGCAAGGTCGGGCTGGAGCAGGCGCGGGCCATCGCCGCGGCCTTGCCGCCCTTCGTCACCACCGTTGCCCTGTTCGTCGATCCGACGGCGGCCGAGGTCAAAGCCGCGATCGAGGCGGTACAGCCCGATCTTTTGCAATTTCATGGCGACGAATCGCCCGAGTTTTGCCGCAGCTTCGGCCGGCCCTACCTCAAGGCCGTGCGGGTGAAGCCGGGGCTGGATTTGCTACAATACGCGGCCCGATTCAGCGAGGCGCGCGGCCTGTTGCTCGATGCCTACGTCGACGGCGAGGCAGGCGGCACCGGCCAGCGGTTCGACTGGGACTTGATTCCGCACGATCTGCCTAAACCCGTGGTCCTGGCCGGCGGCTTGGCGCCGGGCAACGTGGCCGAGGCCATTCGCCAAGTCCGGCCCTGGGCGGTGGATGTCTCCAGCGGGGTCGAGGCGGCAAAAGGCATTAAGGATGCGGCGCGGATCGCGGCATTCGTGAACGAGGTCAAACGAGTCGATGTACAACTATCCCGATAACGGCGGCCACTTCGGCCCTTACGGCGGCATCTACATGGCGGAGACGCTGATGCCGGCGGTCGACGAGTTGCGCCGTCAGTATGAGCATTTCCGCGACGATCCCGAATTCAAGGCCGAGTTCGCCTACGAGCTGAAACACTACGTTGGTCGGCCCAGCCCGATCTATCACGCCAAGCGGCTGTCCGAACAGTTCGGCGGCGCCCAGATCTATCTCAAGCGCGAGGACCTTAACCACACCGGCGCGCACAAGATCAACAACGCCATCGGCCAGGCCCTGCTAGCCCGCCGCATGGGCAAGAAGCGGGTGATCGCCGAGACCGGCGCCGGCATGCACGGCGTCGCCACCGCCACCGTGGCCGCCCGTTTCGGCATGGAATGCGTGGTCTACATGGGCGCCGAGGACGTGCAGCGTCAAGCGCCCAATGTCTTCCGCATGAAGCTGCTCGGCGCCACCGTGGTGCCGGTGGAGAGCGGCTCGCGCACCCTGAAGGACGCCTGCAACGAAGCGATCCGCGATTGGGTGACCAACGTCGAGACTACCTTCTACATCTTCGGCACGGCGGCCGGCCCGCATCCCTACCCGATGCTGGTGCGCGACTTCCAGTGCGTGATCGGCAACGAAGCCAAGGTGCAGATGCCGGAGATGATCGGCCGCCAGCCGGACGCGGTGATCGCCTGCGTCGGCGGTGGCTCCAATGCCATCGGCATCTTCCATCCCTACATCGACGTCGAAGGCGTACGCCTGATCGGCGTCGAGGCCGGCGGCCACGGCATCGGCAGCGGCCAACACGCCGCGCCCTTGACCGGCAACGCCAAGGTCGGCGTGCTGCACGGCAACAAGGTCTATCTGATGCAGGACGAAAACGGCCAGATCGTCGAGACCCATTCCATCTCGGCCGGCCTCGACTACCCCGGCGTCGGCCCCGAGCACTGCCTGCTGAAAGATCTGCATCGCGCCGAATACGTCGCCATCAACGACGACGAGGCCATCGCCGCCTTCGATGCGCTGTGCCGGTTCGAGGGCATCATCCCCGCCCTGGAATCCAGCCACGCCCTGGCCCACGCGCTCAAGATCGCGCCGACCATGGGCAAGGACAAGGCGCTGCTGGTCAATCTCTCCGGCCGCGGCGACAAGGACATGAACACGGTGGCGCGGATCAAGGGCATCACCCTATGAGCCGCATCCAGGCCGTGTTCGATAGGTTGAAGGCGCAGCAGCGCAAGGCGCTGATCCCCTTCATCACCGCCGGCGATCCCGATCCGCAGCTGACCGTGCCGTTGCTCCATGCGCTGGTCGGGGCCGGGGCGGACGTGCTGGAGCTGGGCGTGCCGTTCTCCGACCCGATGGCCGACGGCCCGACCATCCAGCGCGCCTCGGAGCGCGCCCTGAAAAACGGTGTGACCCTGCGTTCGGTGCTGGCCATGGTCGCCGAGTTTCGCCAGCAGGATGCGACCACGCCGGTGGTGCTAATGGGCTACGGCAACCCGATCGAGGCTATGGGCTGGGAGGCGTTCGCCCAGCGAGCCGCCGAGGCCGGCGTCGACGGCGTATTGACCGTCGATTTCCCGCCGGAGGAGAGCCACGCGGCCTTCGCCCATCTGGAAGCGCACGGCCTCGACCCGATCTTCCTGCTGGCACCGACCACGGTCGATGCGCGCATCGCCGAGGTGGCCAAGCTCGCCCGCGGCTATGTCTATTACGTCTCGCTCAAGGGTGTCACCGGCGCCGGCCATCTCGACCTGTCCGCGATCGAGCAGAAACTGCCGCAACTGCGCAAGCACATCGCCTTGCCCATCGGCGTCGGCTTCGGTATCCGCGACGCCGAGACCGCCCGCCGCGTGGCCGACCTGGCCGATGCCGTGGTGATCGGCAGCCGCATCGTGCAGGAGATCGAACAGTCGCCGCGCGAGCGCGTGGTCGATAACGTCAAACAATTCGTCGCCGGCGTGCGCGCCGCGCTGGACAAGAAATAACCCATTCGAGGTGACCCCATGAGCTGGTTCCAGAAGATTATCCCGCCCAAGATCAAGCGCCGCGCCGAATCGCGCAAGACGATGCCCGAGGGCCTGTGGAGCAAGTGCCCGAGTTGCGAGGCGGTGTTGTACACGGCCGATCTCGACAACAACATGCAGGTCTGCCCCAAGTGCAACCACCACAACCGGATCAGCGCCCGCCAGCGCCTGGGCCTGTTCTTCGACGAGGACAGCGGCAGCGAGATCGCCGGCAACGTGGTGCCGGTCGACACCCTGAAGTTCAAGGACAGCAAAAAATACGTCGATCGGTTGGAAGACGCGACCAAAGAGACCAAGGAGACCGACGCCCTGGTGGTGATGGAAGGCAAGGTCGAGGGTGTGGCCATGGTCGCTGCCGCCTTCGAGTTCCGCTTCATGGGCGGCTCCATGGGCTCGGTGGTCGGCGAACGTTTCGTCCGTGGCGTCGAGGCCGCGATCAAGGGCAAGAAGCCCTTCGTCTGCTTCTCCGCCAGCGGCGGTGCCCGCATGCAGGAGGGCCTGTTGTCCCTGATGCAGATGGCCAAGACCAGCGCGGCTTTGACCCAGTTGGCGGCCAATCGGCTGCCGTTCATCTCGGTGCTGACCGATCCGACCATGGGTGGTGTCTCCGCCAGTTTCGCCACGCTCGGCGATGTGATCATCGCCGAGCCCAATGCCCTGATCGGCTTTGCCGGTCCGCGCGTGATCGAGCAGACCGTGCGCGAAAAGCTGCCCGAGGGCTTCCAGCGCGCCGAGTTCCTGCTCGAGCATGGCGCGATCGATAGGATCGTCGATCGGCGCGAGCTGCGCGGCGATATTGCCCGTCTATGCACGGCGATGATGCGAAAGCCCGCGCCGAAAAACTGATTCACTCGCCAGCTACTTGAGCCTACCTAAAACGCTTTCCGAGTGGCTGGCGCTACTCGAAACCCGACACCCCAAAGCCATCGATCTCGGCCTCGACCGCGCCGAAGCGGTCCGGGCCCGGCTCGGCCTGCAGCCGGCTTGCCCGATCATCACGGTGGCCGGTACCAACGGCAAAGGCTCGGTCTGCGCCTATCTCGAAGCCATGCTGAGCGCCGCGGGTTATCAAGTCGGCTGTTACACCTCGCCGCATCTCCTGCGCTACAACGAACGCGTGCGTATCGGCCGCCAGGAGGCGAGCGACGCCGATCTCGCCAACGCCTTCAATGCCGTGGAGCAGGCGCGGGGCAACACCTCGCTGACCTATTTCGAACAAGGCACCCTGGCGGCCGTCTGGCTATTCCAGCAACAGGGCGTCGAGGCGATGGTGCTGGAAGTGGGCCTGGGCGGCCGGCTCGACGCGGTCAATCTCTGGGATGCCGATTGCGCCATCGTCACCACCATCGATCTCGATCATCAGGATTATCTCGGGCCGGACCGGGAATGCATCGGCCTTGAGAAGGCCGGTGTCTTGCGGGCAGGGCGGCCGGCGATCTGTGGCGAGGCCAATCCGCCGCAAAGCCTGCTCAAGCATGCGGCCGCGCTGGGGGTCCAATTGATCAGGATCGGGCAGGACATCCAGCTCGATATCGGTCGTGATCACTGGTCTTGCCGGGTGGGCGGCGTCGACTATGCGAACCTGCCTCAGCCCCGCATGCCGGGCCGGCATCAATACAACAATGCCGCCGTCGCGCTCGCCGCATTGTGGGCCTTGCGGCAACGCTTGCCGGTCGATTCCGAAGCCGTCGGCGAAGGACTGAATGAGGCTCGCCAGCCCGGCCGCTTCCAGCTCGTCGGCGAGCAGCCCCGGCGCCTCCTCGATGTCGCCCATAACCCGGAGTCGGCCCGCAGCTTGGCGGCAAACCTGCGCGATCTGCCCAATCCGGGCGAAATCCATGCGGTATTCGCCATGCTGGGCGACAAAGATATCGCCGGGGTAGTGGCCGAGTTAAGCAGGGTGATCGGCCATTGGCATATCGCCGGGCTGAATGTGCCGCGCGGGAACGATGGCGATGCCTTGGCGAGGGTCTTGCAAGCCGCCGGGTGCAGCTATACGGTCCATGCGGACGTCGCCACGGCCTGGCAGTCGGCCTGTGAAGCGGCGAAGCCGACTGATACAATTGCGGCCTTCGGTTCCTTTTATACCGTTGCCCAAATCATGGCGCGCACCTAGGACATCTGAATGGCCGCTGCGAATACCCCGTCTTCTGAAGAACTCGATCTGCGCCGCCGCGCGCGGCGCCGCTTGATCGGCGCGATTGCCTTGGCACTGGTCGTCATCGTTGTCCTGCCGATGCTGTTCGAGCCGGAACCCAAACCGCTGGGCGAAGATGTCGATATCCGCATTCCAGGCCAAGACACGCCATTTCAGCAGCCCGTCGCCCCGCCGGCGCCCGATTTGAAGCCATCGGCGCCCGCTGCGGCCGAGCAAACGCAGCCGCCGGCCGCGGCCATGGCCGATGCGACGGTCAAACCGGTCGCACCCAGCGTTGTCGCCCAGGCGGCCACAGCGCAGCCAGCCAAGGCCGAATCCGCCAAATCCGAGCCAGTCAAGGCTGTCACGTCCCCCGCCAAAGCGGACAAGCCGAGCAAGACCGAGCCGAAGCCGATCGAAAAGCCTGCTGCCAAACCGGTCGACAAAACGGCCAAAAAGGACGAGGCCAAGCCGGCCAGCCCGACGCCTACGGCCTCGGCAAAATCCGGTTATTTCGTGCAATTGGGCGTTTTCGGCAACGAACAGAACGCCAAGCAGTTGGCCGACAAGCTGGGCAAGACCGGCTACAAGGCCAAGATCGTCCATGCCGGCGGCCAAAGCCGCGTGTGGGTGGGGCCCTATGCCGAAAAGCAGCAAGCATTGGAAGTGCAGGCTAAACTGAAGTCGAAGGCGTTCAGTCCGGTCCTGATTGCGCCATGACCGTCGTCGACTGGCTCGTTCTCGCCGTCGGGGGCTTGTCGTGTGTGATCGGATTGATGCGCGGTTTCGTGCGCGAAGCGATGTCGTTGGCAGGCTGGGTGCTGGCCTTCTATGCAGCCAAGACCCTGGCGCCGGGATTCAGCGCCGAGGTGCCGGGCATCGATAACCCGGCCTTGCGCTATGGCGTCGCTTTGGTGCTCGTGTTCGTCGTGGTGCTGCTGCTGGCGAGCTTGGCCTCGATGTTGCTGCGCGGCATGGTCAACATGGTTGGCCTTGGTGCCTATGACAAGGCCGTCGGTTTATTGTTCGGCGGCGCGCGAGCGCTGGTATTGTTGTTGTCGTTGACCGTCGTTGCGGGGCTGACCTCGTTGCCGAAGACCCAGGCGTGGCAGGACTCCTGGAGCCATTCCTGGCTGGAGTCGGCGGTAGTCGCAATAAAGCCGTGGCTGCCTGAGGATTTGGCGGCGCTTATTCAGTTTCAGTAGGAGATTCGCCATGTGCGGGATTATCGGAGTCGTTTCGCATCAGCCCGTGAATCAGTTGCTGTATGACGGCTTGCAACTGCTGCAGCATCGCGGCCAGGATGCCGCAGGCATTGTTACCGCCGACGGCAATATGTTCCACATGCACAAGAACAGCGGCATGGTGCGCGACGTCTTTCGCACCCGCGACATGCGCAATCTGGTGGGCAATGCCGGTGTGGCGCAGGTGCGCTATCCGACCGCAGGCAGCGCGGCCAGTTCGGCCGAGGCGCAGCCGTTCTATGTAAATTCGCCGTTCGGCATCGTGCTCGCACACAACGGCAACCTGACCAATACCGAACGCCTGCAGGAAGAAATCTTTCGCCAGGACCTGCGCCACGTGAATACCGGTTCGGATTCCGAAGTACTGCTCAATGTCCTGGCCCATGAGCTCAATGCGGCGGTCAAGGACCATCGCCTCACGGTCGAGGCCGTATTCGAGGCGGTCGCCGGTGTGCATCGCCGCTGCCAGGGATCGTATGCCGTGGTGGCGATGATCGCGGGCTTCGGCCTGGTGGCCTTCCGTGACCCGTTCGGCATCCGACCCCTGGTGATCGGTAAGCAAGAAAGCGAGGCAGGCACCGAATGGATGGTGGCATCCGAGAGCGTCACCCTCGACGCCATGGGCTTCCGCTTGGAGCGCGACGTGCAGCCGGGCGAGGCCATCGTCGTCACCCTGGACGGCCACTTCTTCAATTGCAAGTGCATCGAAGGCGCCCAGTTGAATCCATGCATCTTCGAGTATGTCTATTTCGCCCGGCCCGATTCGGTGATCGATGGCATATCCGTTTATGAGAGCCGCCTGCGCATGGGCGAGTATTTGGCCGAGAAGATCAAGCGCCAGTTCGGTCATCTGAAGATCGATGTGGTCATCCCGATCCCGGATACCAGCCGGCCGAGCGCGCTGCAATTGGCCAACCGGCTCGGCATCGACTACCGCGAAGGCTTCATCAAGAACCGCTATATCGGCCGTACCTTCATCATGCCGGGGCAGGGCGTGCGCCGGAAATCGGTGCGCCAGAAGCTCAACGCGATGGCGTTGGAATTCAAGGGCAAGAACGTGCTGCTGGTGGACGATTCCATCGTGCGTGGCACCACCAGCCGCGAGATCATCCAGATGGCCCGCGAGGCGGGGGCGCGATCGGTCTACTTCGCGTCGGCCAGCCCGCCGGTGCGCTTCCCCAATGTCTATGGCATCGACATGCCGACGCGTGCGGAATTGCTCGCCACCGGTCGTACCGACGAAGAGATCGCGCGCGAGATCGGGGCCGATGCGGTGATCTACCAAGACCTGCCCGACCTGATCGCGGCGGTGCAAGGGCTCAACCCGAATATCAAGCGCTTCGATGCCTCGTGCTTCGACGGCCACTACATCACCGGCAATGTGTCGGAGGAGTACTTGGCTCGCTTGGAAGCGCAGCGTAGCGGCGCGTCGTCGGCGTCGGCATCGTTGCCAACACGGCAGATGCACTTGAACCTGAGCACCGTATGAACTGATTGACATGGCTTCGCCGCCAGAGTAATTTTGAAGCCGCGCCGATTTGAGAACAGCTTGCGGGCGCGTAAAAAATCCAGCTAAAGCGTGGGAAAACCCGTTTTGGCAGCGCAAGCGCAAAACGGGTTTTTTGTTTTTGGGGATTACGATGATCGACGATTTCGAGCTTGAGACCCTGGCCGTGCGTGCGGGTACCGTACGCAGCCAGTTCAACGAGCATTCCGAGGCGGTATTTCTGACCTCGAGCTTTGTGTTCAACAGCGCCGCCGAGGCGGCCGCGCGCTTTTCCGGTGCCGAGCCAGGCAATATCTATGCGCGCTTCACCAATCCGACCGTAACCATGTTCGAGCAGCGTCTGGCCGCGTTGGAAGGGGCCGAGCGTTGCGTCGCATTTTCTTCCGGCATGGCCGCGATCCTCGCTACGGTGATGGGTTTGATGAAGGCGGGCGAGCACGTCGTCGCGTCGCGCTCGATCTTCGGCTCGACCGTGCAATTGTTCAACAACATCCTGGGCCGCTTCGGCATCGAGACCACCTTCGTCTCGCCGACCGATCCAGAGGAGTGGCGCCGTGCGGTCAAGCCGAACACCCGGCTGTTCTTCTTGGAGTCGCCGTCCAATCCGCTGACCGAGGTGAGCGACATCGCCGCCTTGGCCGCCATCGCCCATACGTCGGGTGCCTGGCTGGCGGTCGACAACTGCTTCTGTTCGCCGGCCTTGCAGCAGCCGCTTAAGTTGGGCGCCGACATCGTCATCCACTCGGCGACCAAGTATCTGGACGGCCAGGGCCGCGTGCTCGGCGGCGCGGTGCTGGGCAAAAAGGAGCTGATGGAAGGGGTGTATACCTTCCTGCGCACGGCGGGGCCGACGCTGTCCGCCTTCAATGCCTGGGTATTGCTCAAGGGCATGGAGACCTTGAGCCTGCGCATGGAGGCGCATTCGCGCCATGCGCTGGAACTGGCAACTTGGCTCGAGACGCAGCCCAAGGTCAGCCGCGTGCTGTATCCGGGGCTGCCGTCGCACCCGCAGCACGCGCTCGCGATGCGGCAGCAAAAGACCGGCGGCGGCATCGTCGCCTTCGACGTGGTCGGCGGCAAGGATGCCGCCTGGCAGGTGATCGACGCGACCCGGCTCATGTCGATTACCGCCAACCTAGGCGACACCAAGACCACCATCACCCATCCGGCCACTACCACGCACAGCCGGATGACGCCGGAGCAGCGGATGGACGCCGGCATCGGCGACGGGCTGATCCGCATTGCGGTCGGCCTGGAGTCGGTGGTCGACCTCAAGGCCGATCTGGCACGCGGATTGGACAAGCTATGAAGGCGTTTTGGCTGATGTTCGGCTTGCTGCCGGCATGGGCCGGTGCGGCGACGATGACGGAGATCGTCTACCAGGACAACGATCCTGGCGAGGCGCCGTATCTAAGCCGCATCCTGGCTTATGGCGACCTGCTCCGTTTGGACTACGGCGTGGATGCCGAGGACTTCACGCTGTTCGACCGGCGCGCCGGCAAGGTCTATATCGTCGCGCACGACAACGAGCGCATCACCGAAATTACAGCGCCGAAAAAGCCGGTCGCCTTGCCCAAGGGCTGGCGCTTGAATGTGGCCGACACGGCACCGCAGACGCGGCAATTGAGTGTGAATGGCCAGTTTTGCCTGGAGGTGCGCTCGGCCCCGCTGTTGCCGGACGCGGCGCGCCTGCTGGCCGATCTGCGCCGCGCCTTGGCGGCGAGCCAGGCCAAGGCCTGGCAGTCGACCCCGGCCGATCTGCGCGACCCTTGCGCCTTGGCGGTGGATGGGGTGAGGGCGGGGTTCGAATATGAAGGCGGTTTGCCGCTGGCGATCCGCTATGCCGATGGCCGCAGCCGCAGCTATCGCAGCCATACGGCGCGCGAGGCGCGGCCCGAGCTATTCGTGCTGCCGGCGAGCTACCAGCACTTCAATCTAAAGTAAACGCTGCGCAACCGGCCGCATCGCAGCGCACATAACCGCCGCCTTCGTACCAATCGGGCAGTACCCAACGTTCGCAGCGCTGGCCGTCGACCTCATGCACATGCCGGGCCGGTCTATGGGTATGGCCGTGGATCAGGCGCGGGTAGCCGTGCGCGCGCAGGGCGGTGGCCACGGCCTCGGTGTTCACGTCCATGATCGCCATCGCCTTGCCGGCCTTTTCCTGTTCGCTTTGTTCGCGCAGGGCTTGCGCCATCTGTCGCCGTTCAGCATAAGGCTTGGCGAGGAAGGCCGCTTGCCAGGCGGGCTCGCGCACTTGCCGGCGAAAGGCTTGATACCGGTGGTCGTCGGTGCAGAAGGCATCGCCGTGCGACAACAGGGTCGGGCGGCCGTGGATGTCCAACAGTTGCGGGTCGTTCAACAGGCTTGCGCCGGCGGCATGCAAGAACCGCTCGCCCAGCAGAAAATCGCGGTTGCCGTGCATCAGGTAGACGCGCACGCCCTGGCGTGGCAACTCGGCCAGGGCCTGGGCAATATCCAGATGGAAGGGCAGGTCGAGGTCGTCGTCGCCGACCCAGGCCTCGAACAGGTCGCCCAGGATATACAGCGCCGCCGCCTGCGGCGCCGCATCGCGGAGGAACTGCTTGAACAAGGCGGTCGCCCGGGGCAGCGCCGGGCTCAAATGCAGGTCGGCGATGAACAGGCTATGGCCGGCTGCGGACATGAATCGAAACGGCGCTTGAGTGTCAGTCGACGATCTCGGCCTTCTCGATCAGCACGGTCTCGGTCGGCACGTCCTGGTGGCCGCCGCGATTGCCGGTCTGCACGCCTTTGATCCGGTCGATCACGTCTTGGCCTTCGACCACCTGGCCGAACACGCAATAGCCATAGCCGCGCGGCGACGGCTCGGTGAAGTCGAGGAAATTATTGTCCTTCACGTTGATGAAGAACTGCGCCGTGGCCGAGTGCGGGTTGGGGGTGCGGGCCATGGCGATGGTGTAGGCCATGTTCTTCAGGCCGTTGTGCGCCTCGTTTTGAATTTCGGCACGGGTCGGTTTCTGTTGCATATCGGCGGTGAAGCCGCCGCCCTGGATCATGAAGCCGTCGATCACGCGGTGGAAGATGGTGTTGTCGTAAAAGCCGTCGCGCACATATTGCAGGAAGTTGTTGACGGTGTCCGGGGCCTTTTCGGCATCGAGTTGCAGTTTGATCGCGCCGAAATTGGTATGCAGAATAACCATGGGGTGTTTCCTAACGGTGAAGTGAAATTAGCGGGTGAGGGCGGCGATGCGTTTCTCGCCGTCGATGGTTTTTTCCAGCGCGATACGCCATGCCTTGTCTTCCAGGCGCAGATACAGGCGCTTGCGCGAAGCGTCGGTGAATTTGTCGCTGGCATAGTCTTGCTGGAACGTCGCGACGGCGAGGTCCTCGTCGTCGAAGCGATAGAGATAGAGGCTGGCATCCGACAGCGCGACGCGAATCCAGGTCTTGTCCGACAGGTTGCGCCGCTTGCCTTCGGCCCAGGTTTTGCCGGCGCCTTGCAGGAAGCCGTTCGAGTAATGACGGAGGAATTGCTCGGCATTGCGGCTTTCCCAGTCCGACCGCCATTGCGCCAGCTCGTCGAGCATGGCCTGGCGGTAATCGCCCCAGGCCTTGCGCTCCAGCCATTCGACCCGTTCCGTGATGACGATGGGCGTGCCGGGCCTGACCCATTGGCCCAATTCGTTCAAATCGGGATTGGTCAACACCAGGCAGCCGTCGCTGGCGCGCGGCGCCCGGTTGTAGGTGTTGGACGGCGTGCCGTGCAGCCAGATGCCATGGCCGCTGCGGCCTTGCAACTGATCCCACTCGTTCGGATAGCTGAGCGGGAAGGCGCCGTCGCCATAGAGGTCGGCCAGTTTGTCGCGCGGCAGTTCGCCGGTGAGGCTGTAGACGCCGATCGGCGTGCGTTTGTCGCCCTCGCTGCGCTTGTCGGTGCCGTTGCGGCCGATGGTCAGGTAATAGTCGCGGCGCAGGCGCGGCTCGCCGTTGACGTTTTCGAACAGATACAGCCGGGCACGACTGGCATCGGCCAACAGCACGTACTTTTGATCGGCGGCCAGTTGCAGCAGGTTCTTCGGCAGCAGATCGGCGCCGGGTTGATCCAGATAGCGCATCAGCCGCAGCCGGGCCTCTTCGCGCAAATCGGACAACGGCTGCTCGGCGCCCCGCACCGGCGCGGCGCCCAGGGTCGGCAGCGGCTTGCTGCGGGCCAGCAGCAAATCGCCTTTGATCAGGTGGGCCAGCTTGAAGTCGGGCCGAATCGCGATGACCTTGTCGACTTCCTTCAGCGCATCGTCCAGACGGCTGGCGCGAATGGCTTCGAGGGTCTGCGCGATCAGCGCATCGGGCGAGGGCAGGTAGCGGCTACTGTCGGCCAGTTGGGCCGGCCGCTCAGCGGCGAGGGCCAAGCCGGCCAGCAGGCTCAAGCAAGCGGCAAACCCCAGTTTGCGCAGCACAAAAAACACTTGGCTTAACGTTCCTCGACGATCTTCCATGTGCCGCCCTGTTTTGCCAGGGTGATGCGCTTGTTGGAATTGGCCTTCAGGATGTTCGACTCATAGCGCTGCTTGAAGCTCGCCACGACCTGATGGCCTTTGACCTCGATTTTGACATTCGACAGTTCGACCTTGATGCTGGTCGGCCGGGTCACCCGCCCGCGCCGTTCCTCGGCCCACTCGGCATGGCTCTGTTTGTTGGCCTTGTAGTCGTCGGCATAGAACGACAGATAAGTGTCGGCATCACGCCGGCTCCAGGCCTCGGACCAGGCTTGCAGCAGTTTTTGCGCGGCGGCCTTCGGGTCGGCCGGCAGGGCCAGCGGCTTGACGGTCTTGGCCGGCGCGGTCTCGGCTTTGGCCTCTGGCTTGTCCGTCGTCGCGGCCGCTTGGGCCGGTTTGTCGCGCGCAGGCATTTCCGGGATCGGCGGAGCCGGCTCGGTGCTCAAGGCGGCGGTCTTGGCCGCGACCGGCTTGCTCGGCTGTTTGTTCTTGCCGGCATCGGCCAAGCGTGGCGGGCCGAAGATGTCCTTGATCAGCGACAGCTTGGTCTGGGCCGAGACATTGCCCTTGTCCAGTTGCAGGGCCTTGTCGTAGGCCTGCGACGCCATCTTGGCGTAGATGTCGCCCAGGTTTTCGTGGGCGGTGGCATAGCTGGGGTGGGTGCGGATCGCCATCTCCAAGCTGTTCTTGGCCTTGTCGAACTGGCCCTGGGCGGCATAGAGCACGGCCAGGTTGTTATAGGGCTCGGGCAGTTCCGGGTAGTCCTCGGTCAGGTCGGTGAACACGCGAATGGCGTCTTGCGTACGGTTCAGCTCGGTCAGCACCAGGCCTTTCAAGAAGCGCGCCTGGGCCTCCTTCGGGTGCGTGGTCAGATAGGCGTTAACCTTCTCCAGCGCAGCCGGATATTGGCCTTGCTTGAAGGCCTGGCTGGCGTCTTGCAGGGAGGGCGTGGCGGCCGCGAATGCCGCACTGCAGAGAAGGGTGCCGAGGCCGAGGATGAAGAAGCGTGCAGAGGTCATTGTGCTATACTTTTTCTCGATTTTTGCGGGATCGCAACTGCCTGAATTTTAGCAGTCAAACAGAAAATATCACACAGCCGGCCCCTTGCGGCACAAACCCTTCCAGAACCTAGGCATGAATAGCCACACACCGCCCGTTCAGCACTTCATCCGTAGCGTCATCGACAACGACCTGGCCACGGGCAAGCACAACAGCATCCAGACCCGCTTTCCGCCCGAGCCCAACGGCTATCTGCACGTCGGCCACGCCAAGTCGATCTGCCTGAACTTCGGCCTGGCGCAAGACTTTGCCGGCCGCTGCAACCTGCGCTTCGACGACACCAACCCGGAGAAGGAGAGCGAGGAATACGCCCTCGCCATCCAGGAAGACGTGCACTGGCTGGGTTTCCAGTGGGCCGGCGAGGTGCGCTGGGCCTCCGATTATTTCGAGCAGTTGTATCAATTCGCGGTCGAACTGATCGGCAAGGGCCTGGCCTACGTCGACGACCTGACGCCCGACGAGATGCGCGAATACCGCGGCACCCTCACCGAGAAGGGCCGGAACAGCCCCTACCGCGAGCGCAGCGTGGCGGAGAACCTCGACCTGTTCACCCGCATGCGCGCCGGCGAGTTCGCCGACGGCGCCAAGACCCTGCGGCTCAAGATCGACATGGCCTCGCCCAACATCAACCTGCGCGACCCGGTGATCTACCGCATCCGCCGGGCCCATCACATTCGCACCGGCGATGCCTGGCTGATCTACCCGATGTACGACTACACCCATTGCATCTCCGATGCACTGGAAGGCATCACCCATTCGCTCTGCACCCTGGAGTTCGAAGACCACCGCCCGCTCTACGACTGGGTGCTGGACCACATCTCGGTGCCCTGTCACCCGCAGCAGATCGAATTCTCTCGGCTGGAGCTGCACTACACCGTCACCAGCAAGCGCAAACTGCTGCAACTGGTGAGCCAAGGCCGGGTTGCCGGCTGGGACGACCCGCGCATGCCCACCATCCACGGCATGCGCCGGCGCGGCTACACGCCCGAGGGCATCCGCGAATTCGCCCGCCGCATCGGCATCTCCAAGAGCGAGAACGTGGTCGACATGGCCGTGCTCGAAGGCTGCATCCGCGAGGATTTAGAGGCCAAGGCCCCGCGCGTCATGGCCGTGGTGCGGCCGTTGAAGGTCACGCTGAGCAATTACCAGGCCGGCGTCACCAGTAGCCGCAGCGCCGGCTTCCACCCCAACCACCCGGAATTCGGCGAGCGCGAAGTGCCCATCGCCAAAACCATCTGGATCGAGCAGGACGACTTCGCCGAAGTGCCGCCCGCCGGCTGGCAGCGCCTGACACTAGGGGGCGAGGTGCGCCTGCGCTACTCCTATGTCATCAAGTGCGACGAGGTGGTGAAGGATGCCGCCGGTAATGTGGTCGAACTGCGTTGCTCCATCGACCACGACACCCTGGGCAAGAACCCGCAGGGCCGCAAGGTGAAGGGCGTCATCCACTGGGTCTCGGCCGAACACGCCGTGCCCATCGAAGTGCGCCTGTACGACCGCCTGTTCACCGACCCCGAGCCGGACGGCCACAAAGAGCGCGACTTCCTCGAATTCATCAACCCGCATTCACTGGAAACCGTGCAGGCCTGGGCCGAACCCGCCGTGCGCGAGGCCTCGCCCGAGCAACGCTACCAGTTCGAACGGCTGGGCTATTTCTGCGCCGACCGCTTCGACCACCAGCCGGGCCAAGGCCCAGCGGGCAAGGCGGTGTTCAACCGCACGGTGACGCTGAAGGATTCGTGGGCGAAAGAGCAGGGCTAAAGCGCCCTGTTTTCCCGTCATTCCCGCGGAGCGTGGTTGTTGCCGCTTTAGCGGCTTTACAACCACGGCCTACCCCTTGCGGGTAAAGGCGGGAATCCATGACTTCAGGCTTTTTCTAGCCAAGCAACTTGTCATAGTCGGCATGATTGCCGATCCAGAACCAAACTATATCGCCATCGGCCTCTACCGCCAGTACGCGGTGATACAGCCCAACTCGTGCCGACCAGAAGCGTCCAACTTTCTTGAAATGGAGCGAGGGGTGTTTAGGGTCTGCCTTCAATAAGGCGAAGTTCTTGTCGGCAAGGTCGCGAACCGCCGAAGGCAGCTTGTCATAAGCCGCCCAGAAATCGGGCGAGGCGAAGTGCCTCACAGTGCTTTGGTTTGATTGGCGCGATGCGCCGAGAGGGCCTTATCGGCCAAGGTATCCAGTTTGCCGGTGGCCACATCCTGTTCGAACTGACGATCCCAGGCATTCACATCGAAGCGGACAAACCAGTCGCGAAAGCGCGCCAGTTCCTGCTCGTCGAGCGAGGCAATCTCTTTTTCGATGCTTTCAACTTTTCCCATGTTGGTATCCTCAGCGAAGGTAATCCTATCTTAACGTACCCCGCTTGGGGCTAAAGCTCAATATGAAGCAAGTCTAGCTACCCGGCCATGGCGGCATTCGGCGCAATATGGTTCGTTATTGCCGTACGAGCGGCCGCTTGCAGCATGTCCGGTTGGCCGGAGGGCTAGTTCTATTTAAACCACCGGACAATTTGTTCTCTGAGTTCAGGGGTTGTCTGCCTGGCAATAAACTCGTTAAGGCGGGCTGGGTCAGGTTCGGAACGATCAGCATCTAGAAGGGTCTCCCAAGTGTCAAAGTCGGCCGGATTATCGGCAACGATCACTCCAATCCCAAGCTTCTTCGCTTCCTCTGTCACTGCCTCTAGTTCGCTTTCCATTTCGTTTTGAGCATCATGGGGAATGTGTCCAACAACATATGCCCGTGTTGCAGAGCGACGATGCGCAAGCGCCTCATATACAGCAGTTATGTCTAAGGTATTCGTGGGTTTTACTTCGAAGGAGATGACTTCGAGATAACGTCCGGGCAAATATGGAAAGGTTTTATATCCGACAACCGTTACATCTGGTCTTGTCCATTTCCCACCGGTTTGTCTCGAACCTTGTTTGGCCGTTATTTCGACTAGGTAATTGTCGAACCCTTGCTCCTTTGACCAGTGATTTCTCAATACAGAGGATACTGGTTCATATAGCTCGGATTCCTTTGAGTAGTCTGGCACCAGAGGAGCCCCTCCAGGAACCGGCGCAACTACTGTCGATGCTTCGATTGCCGGTTGGGCTTGTGCAGGGACAAGCTTTGTACTTCCACCACGGCCTCGCCCTGGTTCAAGTTGTCCACGCTCAATCAGTCGGCTGCGAATCTCCCAAAACAAATCTTCGCTCCACTCCGATCCGAGTGCTTCGCGTAGCGCCTTGTTACCGATTGTCATAGCTGCAGGAACGGCTGCTAGTAGTTCCTGCTGTTTAGCTTCAATCTGTTCTGGTGACAGGCCGTCAAGTGACATAAATCTTCCTAGAAGAAGTTCTAACGTAATAATGTAGACAAAAAATGTCCGAGTAAATGTTAATGCGCTGCCAGCGCTACTTCACCCTCGGCACCTTCACCGATTCCCCGGTGACAAAGGCCCAGCAGGTGGGCGTGGCAGACCAGTAGCCACGGCCATCTGCTTGCTTGCCGATGTCCTTGTAGATGTAGTCGCAGACCTTGATGCTGCCGGTCACGGTGTCCAGGATGACCGGGCGGCGGAACTGTTTTTCCGGCGCGTCGGGCGAGTTGGAGAAGCTGGCGTCGATGATTTGGTAGCGGCCGATCGGTAACGGGGGTTGCACGGGTGGTGTGGCCTGGGCCGGTAGTGGGGGCGCGTCCTCGGCCTGGGCGAGGCCGGTGCTGAGGCTGAGCGTGGCGAGTATGAGTAGCGGCTTGTTCATGCGTCCCCCTGTGTGGCTGTGCGAAGACTATCTTCCGCCCACTCCGCAATCAGTTCCAGCAGTTCCGCGCCATAGTGCTCCCGTTTCGCCGCGCCCAGGCCCGAGATGTCGGCCAGGGCGGTCTCGTCTGCCGGGCGCAGGCTGGCGAGCTGGCGCAGGGTCTTGTCGTGCAGGATGACGTAGGCGGGCACGCCTTGTTCTCGGGCCTTGTCCAGGCGCCAGGTACGCAGCGCGTCGAACAGCGGCTGGTCTTTGCTGAGCAGGCCCTCGACGGCTTGGCCGGCCCTGGCCGCGCGCGACTTGCCGCGGGCAGGTCGGGTGGGGCGGCGCAGTTGCACGCCCTGTTCGCCTTTGAGCACCGGCCGGGCGGCCTCGGTGAGCTTGAGCGCGCCGTACTCGGCGAGGTCGGCCTGCATCAGGCCGGCGGCGACCAGTTGCCGGAAGATGCCGCGCCACTCGGCCTCGCTGTGTTCGCTGCCGACGCCGAAGGTGGGCAGCGCATCGTGGCCGAAGTTCTTCACCTTGTCGGTGGCCTTGCCCAGCAACACGTCGATCAGGTGGGCCGCGCCGAAGCGCTGGCCGGTGCGCCAGGCGGCGGACAGGGCCTTTTGCGCGGCGACGCTGCCGTCGAACAGCTCGGGCGGGTTGAGGCAGACATCGCAGTTGCCGCAGGGCGCGCTCTGTTCGCCGAAGTAGCCGAGCAGCACCGTGCGCCGGCAGCGCGGGGCCTCGCAATAGGCCAATAGCGCGTTGAGTTTTTGCGCCTCCAGCCGTTTGCGTTCGGGCGGCGCCTCGGATTCGTCGATGCGGGCGCGTTGTAGGGCGATGTCCTGCAGGCCGTAGGCCATCCAGGCCTCGGCCGGCTCGCCGTCGCGGCCGGCCCGGCCGGTCTCCTGGTAATAGGCCTCGATGCTCTTGGGCAGGTCCAGGTGGGCGACGAAGCGCACGTCGGGCTTGTCGATGCCCATGCCGAAGGCGATGGTCGCGACCATGACCACCGCTTCTTCCCGCTGGAAGCGGCGCTGGTGCTCGGCCCGCAGCTCGCTATCCAGTCCGGCGTGGTAGGGCAGGGCGTGATAGCCCTCGCGCTGCAACCATTCGGCGATCTCTTCCACCTTCTTGCGCGACAGGCAGTAGACGATGCCGGCCTCTTTGCGGTGTTCGGCCAGGAAGCCGAGCAGTTGTCTGCGCGGGTTGTCCTTTTCGACCACGGTGTAGCGGATGTTGGGCCGGTCGAAGCTGGCCAGGAACACCCGGGCCTCGGTCAGCCCCAGCCGGCTGGCCATCTCCTTGCGCGTGGCCTCGTCGGCGGTGGCGGTGAGGGCGATGCGCGGCACCTTGGGGTGGCGCTCGTGCAGGGTGGACAGTTGCAGGTATTCCGGCCGGAAGTCATGGCCCCATTGCGAGACGCAGTGGGCTTCGTCGATGGCGAACAGGGCGAGGCCGGGGCCATTCTCCAGGTCATCGAGCAGGCTCAAGAAACGTTCGGTCACCAGCCGCTCGGGGGCGACATAGAGCAGCTCGATCTTGCCGGCCCTGGCCGCCTGTTCGATCTCGCGCGCCTCACCGGCTTCCAGGCTGGAATTCAAAAACGCGGCGGCGACGCCGTTTTGCTTGAGGGCGTCGACCTGGTCCTGCATCAGCGCGATGAGCGGCGAGACCACGACGCCGACGCCGGGGCGGAGCAGGGCGGGGATCTGATAGCAGAGCGATTTGCCGCCGCCGGTGGGCATGAGCACCAGGGCATCAAGGCCGGCGGCGACGTGGTCGATGATGGCCTGTTGGCTGCCGCGGAAGGCATCGAAGCCGAAGATGCGGCGGAGGAGTTCGAGGGCGGGGGTGTCGGCGGCGGTCATGGCCGGGGATTATCGCATTGGGGCATAGGGCCGGCTTCCGTTAAAATCCGCCTCTTTATGCCCATGGCATCGGTCAGGGCGTGGTTTAGGTTTCGTCACTCCCGCGAAAGCGGGAGTCCAGTGGTTATTGATGGAAACGAATGTTCTTGATGCTGACTGGATTGCCACGGCAGCTCCGCCGCCTCGCAATGACGTCTTCGCGAGGCCCGTAGGGCCGCGGCGCTCCAGGGTTTTCAAGTTGCTGCGTTTCTTCTCAATAAAGGCTGGATTCCCGCTTGCGCGGGAATGACGGGGTTCTTACTGCCGCCGCCGATGGGTAATTTTCAACGGATGCAATGACTCGGACATGCTGAAGCTCTACAACTCCCTCGCCCGCGAAAAGCAGGCCTTCGTGCCCATCGAACCCGGCCGGGTGCGCATGTATGTCTGCGGCATGACCGTGTACGACTATTGCCACCTGGGCCACGCCCGGGTGCTGGTGGTGTTCGACATGATCACCCGCTGGCTCAAGGCCTCGGGCTTCGAGGTGACCTATGTCCGCAACGTCACCGACATCGACGACAAGATCATCAAACGGGCCAACGAGAACGGCGAGCCCTATACCGCGCTGACCCAGCGCTTCATCGACGCGATGCACGCGGACGGCGCCGCCCTGGGCGTGCAGGCGCCGGACCATGAGCCGCGGGCGACCGAGTATGTCGGCAAGATGCTCGACATGATCCGGGCCCTGATCGAGCGCGGCCTCGCCTATCCGGCGCCGAACGGCGACGTCTATTACGCGGTGGGCAAGTTCGCGACTTACGGCCAGCTTTCCGGCAAGTCGCTGGACGACCTGCGCGCCGGCGAGCGGGTGGAGGTGGACCCGTACAAGCGCGACCCGCTGGACTTCGTGCTGTGGAAGGCGGCCAAGCCGGGCGAGCCGGCCTGGCCCTCGCCCTGGGGCGACGGCCGGCCGGGCTGGCATATCGAGTGCTCGGCCATGGGCTCGGACCTGCTCGGCCGGCATTTCGACATCCACGGCGGCGGCCAGGACCTGCAGTTCCCGCACCACGAGAACGAGATCGCCCAGTCTGAAGGCGCGCACGGCTGCAAGTTCGTCAATTACTGGCTGCACAACGGCTTCGTGCGGGTGGACGACGAGAAGATGTCCAAGTCCCTGGGCAATTTCTTCACGATTCGGGAAGTTTTGGCCAAGTACGATCCGGAGGTGGTGCGCTTCTTCATCCTGCGCGCCCATTACCGCAGCCCGCTGAATTATTCCGACCAGCACCTGGACGACGCCAAGGCGGCGCTGACCCGGCTGTACACCGCTTTGCGCGGCATTGCGGCGCCGGCCGTGGCGATCGACTGGCACGAGCCCTATGCCGCCAGTTTCAAGGCCGCGATGGACGACGACTTCGGCACGCCCGAGGCCTTGGCCGTGCTGTTCGACCTGGCGGCCGAATTGAACAAGGGCGGCGAGCCCAAGCAAGCCGGCCTGCTCAAGGCCCTGGCCGGGGTGCTGGGCCTGCTCGAACGCGCGCCGGAAGCCTTCCTTCAGGGCGGCGGCGAAGAGGGCGACTACAGCGCCGAGCGGATCGAAGTCTTGATCCAGGAGCGGCTGGCCGCGCGCAAGGCCAAGGACTTCTCGCGCTCCGACGCGATCCGCGACGAGCTGAAGGCGGCCGGCATCGTGCTGGAAGACGGGCCGCAGGGCACGCTCTGGCGGCGGGAATGAATTACGCGGTCTATCTGGGCGCGGCCGGCTGGCAGCATCCCGTTTGGCTGGACGCGTTCTATCCCGAGGACCTGCCCGAGGACTGGCGGTTGGCTTTCTACAACACCCAGTTCCGCTGTAATTATTTAGAGCGCGCGGCTTGGGCCGGTTTGGCGCCGGAAATCTGGGCACAATGGGCTCAGGAAACCCAAGAAAGCTTCCGTTTCGTGTTGGAGTTGTCCGGTTCGGCCGAGATCGATGCGGCAGCGACCGAGGCCTTTGGCGGCCGGGCGGTGCTCGTCGATTCGGCGCAGGATGCCAGGCTGCTCTGGTTCGATGCGGCCAGCGATCTGCGCGCCCTGGTGGCGCGGGTGCGTGAACGCGTTGCCGGCAACGCCGTTTATTTGATCAGCCGGGATGCCGATCTACCTCGGATGGAGCAGGTGCGCACGGCCATTGAGCTGATGGGACTTTGATTAAAGATGCGCGGGCTTTTGCTAGAATCGCGTCAAAACTAGGACCAATCGTGTCGGATAACCTCGTCCAGATCAGGGACCTCTCCTTTACCTATGGCGATCGCATGGTGCTTCAGGGTATCAACCTGAATGCCCGGCGCGGCCAAGTGGTGGCCATCATGGGCAATTCGGGCTGCGGCAAGACCACGTTGATGCGCTTGATCGGCGGTCAGGTCAGGCCCAGCGCCGGACAAATCTTGGTCGACGGCATCTCGGTCGGCGCGCTCGAACTGCACGAACTGTATGACCTGCGCCGGCGCATGGGCATGTTGTTCCAGTTCGGCGCCTTGTTCACCGACATGACGGTCTACGACAACGTGGCCTTCCAATTGCGCGAGCATACCGACCTGTCCGAGCCGATGATCCGCGACCTGGTGTTGATGAAGCTGCAGGCCGTCGGTCTGCGCGGGGCCCAGGACTTGATGCCGTCCGAGTTGTCGGGTGGCATGGCGCGGCGGGTGGCCCTGGCCCGCGCGGTGGCGCTCGACCCGATGCTGATGATGTACGACGAGCCGTTCGCCGGCCTGGACCCGATCTCGCTCGGCGTGATCGGCAACCTGATCCGCCGGCTGACCGATACCCTGGGCATGACCTCGCTGGTCGTCACCCACGACATCCAGGAATCGCTGAAGATCGTCGATTACGTCTATTTCATCTCGGAAGGGGTGATCGAGGCCGAGGGCACGCCGGCCGAGATCAAGGCCTCGGGCCTGCCCTATGTGCACCAGTTCGTGCACGGCGAAATGGATGGGCCGGTGCCGTTCCATTATCCTTCGCCGACCTATCTCACCGACTTGGGACTTACGCAATGATGGAAGGTTTGGCCCACGGCCTAAGAAAATTGGGTGCCCGCGTTGTCGATGCGGTCTGGCGCCTGGGCATGGCCAGCCGCTTCCTGGTGCTGACCCTGATCTATTCCGGCACCAGCTTCCGGCGCTTCCAATTGGTGATCAAGGAGGTGTTCAACTCGGGCGTGCTGTCGCTCATCATCATCCTGGTCTCCGGCCTGTTCGTCGGCATGGTGCTGGGTCTGCAAGGCTACGAGACCTTGCAGACCTATGGTTCGGAGGAGGCCCTGGGCGTGCTGGTGGCCTTGTCGCTGGTGCGGGAACTGGGGCCGGTGGTCGCCGCCTTGCTGTTCGCCAGCCGGGCCGGCTCGGCCATCACCGCCGAGATCGGGCTGATGAAGGCGACCGAGCAGCTTTCCGCCTTGGAGATGATGGCCTTGAACCCGATCGCGCGGGTGATCGCCCCCCGGTTCTGGGGCGCGGTGATCTCGATGCCGATGCTGGCGGCCATGTTTTCGGCGATGGGCGTGTTCGGCGGCTATCTGGTCGGCGTGGTGTTGCTCGGCGTCGACGAGGGCGCGTTCTGGTCACAGATGCAGGCGGCAGTCGATTTTCGGGATGACATCGTCAATGGGATCATCAAGAGCGCGGTGTTCGGGGTGGCGATTACCCTGATCGCCCTGTTTGAAGGGTATGATGCGCCGCCGACGGCGGAGGGGGTGTCCCGGGCCACCACGCGCACCGTGGTAACCTCCAGTTTGGCCATATTGGCGCTGGATTTTGTGTTGACCTCGTTTATGTTCAGGGGAGTGGGCTGATCATGGCCATGAAGCGTTCCACGCTAGATCTTTGGGTGGGAGTGTTCGTTGCGGCGGGCTTGGCCGCGCTGATGTTTCTGGCCTTCAAGGTGGGCAGCATGGGGGCCTTCGATGTGGCGTCGAGCTACACGATCAAGGCCGACTTCGAGAATGTCGGTGGCCTGAAGGTGCGTGCGCCGGTGAAGAGCGCCGGCGTCGTGGTCGGCCGGGTGTCGGATATCCATTTCAACCCCGAGACCTATGAAGCCGAAGTGATGCTCAACATCGACGATCGCTTCAAGTTTCCCAAGGACTCCAGCGTGGCGATCATGACCTCGGGCTTGCTGGGCGAGCAGTATGTGGCACTGGAAGCCGGCGGCGACGACAAGATGCTGGCACCGGGCGACAGCCTCAAGATCACGCAGAGCGCGGTCGTGTTGGAGAATTTGATCGGCCAGTTCTTGTACAACAAGGGCGATGGCGGTGGCGAGTCGGATAAGGCCGCCAAATAAACGGATTGTTCAGGAGTGAATATGTTGAAGATTGTTAAGGGATTGCTTGCGCTGGCTTTGGCGGGCACGGCCGCGCTGGCACAGGCCGAGATGACGCCGCCCGATGTCTTGACCAAAAACACGACCAACGAAGTGATTCGCATCGTCAAGCAGGACAAGGATATCAAGGGCGGCAACAGCAAGAAGGTCTATGACCTGGTGGAGTCGAAGATCCTGCCGCACTTCGATTTTCGTCAGATGACCCAATTGGCCGTCGGCAAGAATTGGCGCCAGGCCACACCCGAGGAACAGCAGCAGCTGACCAAGGAATTCCGTGCGCTGCTGGTGCGTACCTATTCGGCGGCGATCACCAGCGTGGCCGACTACAAGATCGAATTCAAGCCGCTCAAGATGCCAGCGGGCGAGACCGACGTGCTGGTCAGCACCGAGGTCAGCAAGTCGGGCATGGCGCCGATCACCATCGACTATCGCCTGGAGAAACAGGACAGCGGCTGGAAGGTCTACGACGTACTGGTCGACAACGTCAGCCTGGTCACGGTCTATCGCAACTCCTTCAACAGCGAGGTGCGCAAGAACGGTATTGCCGGCCTGATCCAGTCGCTGGTGCGGCGCAACCAATCTGCGACGAATGGCGGTTGATCCGGTATGCGTGTCGAGGCTGATACCGCCTATCCCGAAGGCGACTGGGTATTGAGCAATGCCACCCGTTGGCTGGCTGAAGGGCAGCAAGCCTTGGAGCAAGGCTGCGCCTGTTTCGATCTGGCGGGCGTTGGGCGCGTGGATTCGTCGGCCTTGAGTCTATTGATGGCTTGGCGGCGTGCCGCGCTGACGCTAGACCGGCCCCTGGCCTTTCGCAATATCCCCGCTAGTCTGTCCAGTCTGGCCACGCTCTATGGCGTGGCCGAGTTTCTGCAGTAATGAGCCGCGCGATCAGCGTGCGCGGGCTGGCCAAGCGCTTCGGCAGCTTGGAGGCCCTGCGCGGGGTTGACCTTGAGATCGAGCCGGGCGAATTCTTCGCGCTGCTCGGGCCCAATGGCGCCGGCAAGACCACGCTGATCAGCATCCTGGCCGGCCTGGTGCGCGCCAGCGCCGGCCAAGCCGAGGTGATGGGCCACGATGTCGTGCACGATTACCGCGCTGCCCGGCGCAATCTGGGCGTGGTGCCGCAGGAACTGGTGTTCGATCCCTTTTTCACCGTGCGCGAAACCCTGCAATTCCAGTCCGGCTATTTCGGCATCAAGCGCAACGACGACTGGATCGATGCGCTGCTGCATCACTTGAATCTGACCGACAAGGCCGAGACCAATATGCGCCGGCTATCCGGTGGCATGAAGCGCCGGGTATTGGTGGCGCAGGCCTTGGTGCACAAGCCGCCGGTCATCGTCTTGGACGAACCGACGGCCGGGGTCGATGTCGAATTGCGCCAAACCTTGTGGCAATTCATCCGCGATCTCAATCGTCAGGGCCACACCATTTTGTTGACCACGCATTACCTGGAAGAGGCCGAGGAACTGTGCGAGCGGGTGGCGATGCTGAAAGAGGGCCGCATTGTGGCCCTGGACCGCACGGCCAACCTGCTGCGGGCGGATTCGCAACGGCGGGTCGAGTTGCGCTTGAACCCGCGGCGTTTGCCCGAGGCCTTGCAGCCGCGTTTGCTTGGGGAAAAGGATGGGGCGTTTTTACTGAGCCTGCACGACTTCGGCGAGCTTGAAGGCATGCTGGCCGAGATTCGCCAGGCCGGGGTGCAGATCGATGGCTTTTGCGTGCGCCAGCCCGACCTGGAAGAGGTGTTTTTGCAGACGATGCACGGGGCGGCGCGATGACCGGCTTTTTGACCCTATTTCGCAAGGAGGTGCTGCGCTTCTGGAAGGTGTTGATGCAGACCGTGGCAGCACCGATCCTGACCACCTTGCTTTACCTCTTGATCTTCTCCCATGTGCTGGAAGCGCACGTCCAGGTCTATCCAGGGGTGTCCTATACCAGTTTCCTGATCCCAGGCCTGGTGATGATGGCGATCCTGCAGAACGCCTTCGCCAACGGCTCGTCCAGCCTGATCCAGTCCAAGATCAGCGGCAATATCGTGTTTTTCCTGCTGCCGCCGCTGTCTTATCTCGAGTTCTTTCTGGCCTATCTGCTTGCGGCCATGGTGCGCGGTTTGGTTGTCGGTTTGGGTGTGGCGGTGAGCGGCCTGCTGTTCACCGATTTATCGCTTGTGCACCCGCTTTGGGTCATGGTCTTCGCCCTGGTCGCGAGCGCGGTGTTCGCCTGTTTCGGCATCATCGCCGGGATTTGGGCCGAGAAGTTCGACCAACTGGCCGGGGTACAGAACTTCGTCATCATGCCGCTGACCTTCCTGTCCGGCGTGTTCTACTCCATCCATTCGCTGCCGGCCTTCTGGCAGGCGGTATCGCACTACAACCCGGTGTTCTACATGATCGACGGCTTCCGCTACGGTTTCCATGGCGTATCCGATGTCGACCCCTGGCAATCGTTGGCCGCGGTGTTGCCGATCGGCTTGATTCTAGCCGGCCTGACTTTGCAGCTATTGCGCTCGGGCTATAAACTCCGCCACTGATTTCCTTCTAAGCGTTCCCATGGTTACTCCCGAACAAATCGAGCAATGGATCAAGGCCGGTCTGCCTTGCGATTACATCAAGGTCGAAGGCGACGGCCATCATTTCGAGGCCGTGATCGTCAGCGCCGAATTCCGCGGCAAGATGCGCGTGGCCCAGCACCAGTTGGTCTATAAGGCCCTGGGCGACAAGATGAAGGCGGAGATCCACGCCCTGTCGATGCAGACCCTGACCCCGGAAGAGTGGCATGGATAAGCTGATTGTCGAAGGCGGCCAGCGCTTGACCGGCGAGGTCGCCATCTCCGGCGCCAAGAACGCGGCCTTACCCTTGCTGTGCGCCTGCCTGCTCACCCGCGAGCCGCTGACTTTCACCAATGTCCCGGCCCTGCACGACATCCACACCATGCTCAAGCTCTTGCAGCAGATGGGGGTGAAGGTCAGCCGCGACGGCGACTGCGTGACCCTGGATGCCGGCGAGCTGAACAACCCGGTGGCGCCCTACGAGCTGGTCAAGACCATGCGCGCGTCGATCCTGGTGCTGGGCCCGCTCATGGCCCGTTGCGGCGAGGCCAAGGTATCCTTGCCCGGCGGCTGCGCCATCGGCGCCCGGCCGGTGGACCAGCACATCAAGGGCCTGCAGGCGATGGGCGCCGAGGTCACGGTCGAGCACGGCTACGTCAACGCCAAGACGACCCGGCTGAAGGGCGCCCGGCTGTTCACCGACATGGTGACCGTGACCGGCACCGAGAACCTGATGATGGCCGCCTGCCTGGCCGAGGGCGAGACGGTGATCGAGAACGCCGCGCGCGAGCCCGAGGTGGTCGATCTGGCCCAGTGCCTGATCGCCATGGGTGCCCAGATCAGCGGCGCCGGCACCGATGTCATTCGCATCCGTGGTGTAGAAAAGATGTCCGGCGCGACGCACCGGATCATGCCGGACCGGATCGAGACCGGCACCTTCCTCTGCGCCGCGGCGGCGACCGGCGGCGAGGTGCGGCTGACCGGCACCTCGGCCGGCTACCTCGACGCGGTGGTCGACAAGCTGCTCGACGCCGGCTGCGAGATCCGCAGCGAGAAGTCGCCCAGCTTCGAGGCCATCCACATCACCGCGCCCAAGCGGCTGAAGGCGGTGTCGATCCGCACCGCGCCGTATCCGGCCTTTCCGACCGACATGCAGGCCCAGTTCATGGCGATCAACTGCGTGGCCGAGGGCTCGGCGGTGATCCGCGAGACCATCTTCGAGAACCGCTTCATGCATGCGGTGGAACTCATCCGCCTGGGCGCCGACATCAAGATCGACGGCAACACCGCCTTCGTCACCGGCGTGCCCAAGCTGCAGGGCGCCACGGTGATGGCGACCGATCTGCGGGCCTCGGCCAGCCTAATCATCGCCGGCCTGGTGGCCGAGGGCGAGACCCATATCGAGCGTATCTACCACCTGGATCGCGGCTACGAGAAGATCGAACAGAAGCTCACCCAGTTGGGTGCGCGCATACGCAGGGCACAGGCATGACCCAGATTACCCTGGCCCTGTCCAAGGGCCGCATCTTCGAAGAGACCCTGCCGCTGTTGGCGGCGGCCGGCATCACCCCGAGCGAGCGCCCGGAGTCCTCGCGCAAGCTGATCATCGGCACCAACCGGCCGGACGTGCGCCTGATCATCGTCCGCGCCAGCGATGTGCCGACCTATGTCCAGCACGGCGCGGCCGACCTCGGCATCGCCGGCAAGGACGTGCTGATGGAGCACGGCGGCGAGGGGCTGTACCAGCCGGTCGACCTCAACATCGCCAAGTGCCGGATGATGGTGGCGACCCCGGTCGGTTTCGACTACGAAGGCGCAGTGCGCCGCGGGGCGCGGCTGCGGGTGGCGACCAAATACACCGAGACCGCCCGGCTGCACTTCGCCGCCAAGGGGGTGCACATCGACCTGATCAAGCTCTACGGCTCCATGGAGCTGGCGCCGCTGGTCGGTCTGTCCGACGTCATCGTCGATCTGGTCTCCACCGGCGGCACACTCAAAGCCAACAACCTGGTCGCGGTCGAGGAGATCTGCCAAATCAGCTCGCGCCTTGTGGTGAATCAGGCTTCGCTCAAGCTGAAGCACGACGAAATCCAGCCCATTATCGACGCCTTCCGCCAGGCCAGCGGGGTATAATGCGGCTTTAACAAAGCCTGCTTGCACAGCATGTCCCGCGTCGCTATCACCCGCCTCGATGCCCAAGCCGCTGATTTCCAGAAGCAGCTGGCCGCTTTGCTGAGTTTTTCCGCCGACACCGATGCGGCCATCCATCGGGCGGTTGCGGAAATCCTCGACGCCGTGCGCAAGCGGGGCGATGCGGCGGTGGTCGAATATACTCAACGGTTCGACCGCCTGCAGGCGGCCAACATGGCGGCCCTGGAGCTGTCGCAGGCACGCCTGCAGCAGGCGCTGAAATCGCTGCCGCTGCGTTTGGAGACCGCGCTCAAGGCGGCGGCCGAGCGGGTGCGCGTCTATCACGAGAAACAACTACAGCAGTCCTGGACCTATACCGAGGCCGACGGCACCGTGCTGGGCCAGCAGGTCACGGCATTGGACCGCGTCGGTCTCTACGTGCCAGGCGGCAAGGCGGCCTATCCCTCGTCCGTGCTGATGAACGCGATCCCGGCCAAGGTGGCGGGGGTCAAGGAACTGGTCATGGTGGTGCCGACGCCGGACGGCGTACAGAACGACCTGGTGTTGGCGGCGGCGGCCGTGGCGGGTGTCGACCGCGTGTTTACCATCGGCGGCGCCCAGGCCGTGGCGGCTTTGGCCTATGGCACCGAGACGGTGCCCCAAGTCGATAAGATCGTCGGTCCCGGCAACGCCTATGTCGCCGAGGCCAAGCGCCGGGTGTTTGGCACCGTCGGCATCGACATGATCGCCGGCCCGTCCGAAATCCTGGTGATCTGCGATGGCCAGACCGATCCCGACTGGATCGCGATGGACCTGTTCTCCCAGGCCGAGCACGACGAGCTGGCCCAGTCCATCCTGATCTCGCCGGATGCCGCCTTCCTCGATGCGGTGCAGGCCAGCATCGACAAGCTGCTGCCCAGCATGCCGCGCCAGGAGGTGATCCGCACTTCGATCGTCAATCGCGGCGGTCTCATCCTGTGCAAGGATATGGATCAGGCGGCTGAAATCAGCAACTTCATCGCCCCCGAACACCTCGAATTGTCGGTGGCCGACCCCGAGGCCATGTTGCCCAAGATTCGCCACGCCGGCGCCATCTTCATGGGCCGCAACACCTGCGAGGCCCTGGGCGACTACTGCGCCGGGCCGAATCACGTGCTGCCCACCTCGCGCACCGCGCGCTTCTCGTCGCCGCTAGGTGTTTACGATTTCCAGAAGCGTTCCAGCCTGATCCACGTCTCGGCCGCTGGCGCCAAAACCCTGGGCGAGATCGCGTCGGCCCTGGCTTATGGCGAGGGCTTGCAGGCGCATGCCCGCTCAGCCGAATTCAGAATGGAGCATTGATTCTTCGACTGCCTGTTTATTTATTTGGCATTGAAGCAATAACACTTCCAGACTGGCATAGACGACATGTCTTCCATCACACCCGACCAGATCATCCGCGCCGATATCCGCGCGCTGTCGGCCTATCACGTGGCCGACGCGAGCGGCATGGTCAAGCTCGATGCGATGGAAAATCCCTACCGCTTGTCCGAGGGCTTGCGCAGCGAACTGGGCGGCCTCCTGGCCGAGGCGGCGATCAACCGTTACCCTGACCCGCGCTCGCCGGAATTGAAGGCGGCCTTGCGCGCGGCCTTCGCCATTCCCGCCGGGCTCGACATCCTGCTCGGCAACGGTTCGGACGAGATTCTGCAGATCCTCGCGCTGGCCGTGGCCCGGCCCGGTGCCACGGTGCTGTCGGTCGAGCCCGGCTTTGTCATGTACCGGATGATCGCCCAGTTCGCCGGGCTCAACTATGTCGGCGTGCCGCTCAAGAGCGACTTCAGTCTGGACGAGGCGGCGCTGCTGGCGGCCATCGACCGGCACGAGCCGGTGCTGACCTTCATCGCCTATCCGAACAATCCGACCGGCAATGTCTTCGATCGCGGCGCGATCGAACGCATCATCGAGGCCGCGCCCGGCTTGGTGGTGCTGGACGAGGCCTATCACGCCTTCGCCGGCGGCCTGAGCTTTCTTGATGCGCTCGGCCGTTACGACAATCTGCTCTTGATGCGCACGGTGTCCAAGCTCGGCCTGGCCGGCCTGCGCCTGGGCTATCTGGTCGGCAAGGCCGCCTGGCTGCAGGAATTCGACAAGGTGCGCCTGCCTTACAACGTGAACGTGCTGACCCAGGTGGCGGCCGAGTTCGCCTTGCGCCATGTCGGCGAGTTGGAGGCACAGGCGGCCAGCATCGTGGCCGAGCGTGCCCGCTTGCATGCGGCCCTGGCACAACAGTCGGGCGTGACCGTGTTCGACAGCCAGGCCAACTTTCTGCTGCTTCGGGTGGCGGATGCCGTTAAAGTCTTCACTGGGCTCAAGGCCCGCGGGGTGCTGATCAAGAACCTGCATGGCGCGCACCCCCTGCTCAACGACTGCTTGCGTGTAACCGTGGGCGCGCCCGAGGAGAACGATGCCTTCCTCGCCGCGCTGACTGCCGAATTGGAAGCGAGAGGATAGACACGATGCGTACGGCCGAAATCAGCCGCAACACCCTGGAGACCCAGATCACCGTGAAGGTGAACCTGGATGGCTCCGGCCAGGCCAAGCTGGCGACCGGCGTGGCCTTTCTCGACCACATGCTGGACCAGATCGCCCGCCACGGTTTGATCGACCTCGACATCCAGGCCAAGGGCGATCTGCACATCGATGCCCACCACACGGTGGAAGACATCGGTATCGGCCTGGGCCAGGCGGTGGCCAAGGCGGTGGGCGACAAGAAGGGCATCCGCCGTTACGGCCATGCCTATGTGCCGCTGGACGAGGCCTTGTCGCGCGTGGTGGTGGATTTCTCCGGCCGGCCGGGCCTGGAGTTCCACGTCGATTTCACTCGCGCCCGCATCGGCGAATTCGATGTCGACTTGTTCCGCGAATTCTTCCAGGGTTTCGTCAACCATGCCCAGGTGACCTTGCACGTCGACAACCTGCGCGGCATCAACGCCCACCACCAGGCCGAGACGGTGTTCAAGGCCCTGGGCCGCGCCCTGCGCATGGCCCTGGAGGCCGACCCGCGCATGGCCAATGTGGTGCCCAGTACCAAGGGGACACTGTAAGTGCCGGACGTCGCGGTCATCGATTACGGCATGGGCAATCTGCACTCGGTGGCCAAGGCCATCGAGCATGTGGCACCCAAGGCCGAGGTGGTGGTGACCGGCGATCCGGCCGTGATCGCCCAGGCCGGTCGCGTGGTCTTCCCCGGCCAGGGTGCGGCGCGCGACTGCATGGCCGAGATCGACCGGCGCGGTCTGCGCGAGGTGATCGTCGAGGCGTCGAAGAGCAAGCCCTTCCTCGGTATCTGCATGGGCCTGCAAGTCCTGTTCGAACACAGCGAGGAGGGCGATACCGCCTGCCTGGGCCTGTTGCCCGGCCGGGTGCTGCGCTTTCCCGACGCGGCCATGCGCGACGACAAGGGCAAGCGGCTCAAGGTGCCGCACATGGGCTGGAACAACGTCTACCGGATGATGGAGCATCCGATGTGGGCCGGCATCGACGACGGCGCCCGGTTCTATTTCGTCCACAGCTATTACGTCGAGCCGGCGACAGCCGAGGTGGTGGCGGGGGTGAGTCACTATCCCTTCGCTTTCACCTGCGCGGTCGCGCGCGATAACCTGTTTGCAGTGCAGTTTCATCCGGAGAAGAGCCAGGCGGCCGGTCTGCGCTTGCTCGGCAATTTCATTACCTGGGAAGGCAAGTAGCGATGTTGATCATTCCTGCCATCGATCTCAAAGACGGTCAGTGCGTGCGCCTGAAGCAGGGCGAAATGGACAGTGCCACGGTGTTTTCCTCGGAGCCGGCGGTGATGGCCAAGAAGTGGCTGGATAGCGGCGCGCGCCGGCTGCACCTGGTCGACCTCAACGGCGCCTTCGCCGGCAAGCCGGTCAACGAAGTGGCGATCCAGGCCATCACCGAGGCGGTCGGCGACGATATCCCGGTGCAGCTGGGCGGCGGTATCCGTGACCTGGAGACCATCGAGCGCTATTTGGACGACGGCATCAGCTACGTCATCATCGGCAGTGCCGCGGTGAAGACCCCGGGCTTCCTGCACGATGCCTGCAACGCCTTTCCCGGCCATATCATCGTCGGCCTCGATGCCAAGGACGGCAAGGTCGCGGTCGACGGCTGGTCCAAGGTGACCGGCCACGACGTGATCGACCTGGCCAAGCGCTTCCAGGATTACGGCGTCGAGTCGGTGATCTACACCGACATCGGCCGTGACGGCATGCTCTCCGGTGTCAACATCGAGGCCACGGTGAAGCTGGCCCAGGCCCTGCACATCCCGGTGATCGCCAGCGGCGGCGTGACCAATTTGGACGACGTGCGCCGCCTGTGCGCGGTCGAGGGCGAGGGCATCGAGGGCGTGATTACCGGCCGCGCCATCTACGAAGGCTCGCTCGATTTCGCCGCGGCCCAGAAGCTGGCCGACGAACTCGGAAACGCCTGATGGGTCTGGCCAAGCGCATCATCCCCTGTCTCGACGTGACCGCCGGCCGGGTGGTCAAGGGCGTGCAGTTCGTCGAACTGCGCGATGCCGGCGATCCGGTCGAGATCGCCCGCCGCTATGACGATCAGGGTGCCGACGAATTGACCTTCCTCGATATCACCGCCAGCTCCGACGAGCGCGACATCATCCTGCACATCATCGAGGAGGTCGCGGCCCAGGTCTTCATTCCGCTCACCGTCGGCGGCGGCGTGCGCGCGGTCGACGATGTCCGCCGTCTGCTCAATGCCGGGGCCGACAAGGTGTCGATCAACACCTCGGCCGTGGTCAATCCGCAGCTGGTGCGGGATGCCGCCGACCGCTATGGCAACCAGTGCATCGTGGTCGCCATCGACGCCAAGCGGGTGGCCGGCCCCGAGCCGAAGTGGGAGGTGTTCACCCACGGCGGGCGCAAGGCCACCGGGCTGGATGCCGTCGAGTGGGCCAAGCAGATGCAGGCCTACGGGGCTGGCGAGATCCTGCTGACCAGCATGGACCGCGACGGCGCCAAGATCGGCTTCGACCTGGAGCTGACCCGCGCCATCTCCGACGCGGTCGAGGTGCCGGTGATCGCCAGCGGCGGCGTCGGCAATTTGCAGCACCTGGTCGACGGCGTGCAGATCGGCGGCGCCGACGCTGTGCTCGCGGCCAGCATCTTCCATTTCGGCGAATACACCGTGCGCCAGGCCAAGGAATACATGGCCCAGCATGGAATAGAAATGCGCTTATGAGCGACTGGCTGGATAAATTGAACTGGCCGGCCGATGGGTTGCTGCCGGCCATCGCCCAGGACGCCGCCAGCGGCGACATCCTGATGGTGGCCTGGATGAACCGCGCGGCCCTGGCCAAGACCGCCGAGCTGGGCGAGGCCGTATACTGGTCGCGCTCGCGCCAGAAGCTGTGGCACAAGGGCGAGGAATCCGGCCATACCCAAAAGGTATTGGACATCCGCACCGACTGCGACGAGGATGTGATCCTGCTCAAGGTCGAGCAGCAGGGGGGCATCGCCTGCCATACCGGGCGGCACAGCTGCTTTTTCCAGAAGCTGGAGAATGGCACTTGGCGGGCGGTGGAGCCGGTGCTGAAGGACCCCAAGGATATCTACAAATGAGCGACATCCTCGATCGACTGGCCCAGACCCTGGAGGCCCGCAAGCAGGCGGACCCGCAGAGCTCCTACGTGGCCAAGCTCTATGCCAAGGGCCTCGACGCCATCCTGAAGAAGGTGGCGGAAGAGGCGGCCGAGACCATCATGGCGGCCAAGGACGGCGAGCGCGACAAGATCATCTATGAGACGGCCGATCTGTGGTTTCACAGCTTGGTGCTGCTGGCCCAACAAGGTATCCATCCTGATGAAATTTTGAACGAACTGGCCCGGCGGGAAGGGCTGTCAGGATTGGCAGAGAAGGCATCCCGTAAGGAGGGCGTATGAGCGACTGTATCTTCTGCAAGATCGTGGCCGGCCAGATCCCCAGCCGCAAGGTTTACGAGGACGACGAGGTGCTGGCCTTTCACGACATCAACCCGGCGGCGCCGGTACATTTCATGATCATCCCGAAGGCCCATGTCGATTCCCTGGCCGAATGTACTGATGCGCATCGGGATATCCTAGGTAAAATCCTCGTATTGGCGCCTAAGCTGGCCAAGGAGCAGGGGCTGGGTACGGGCTTCCGTACCTCGATCAATACGGGCAAGGGCGGCGGGCAGGAAGTTTTTCATCTGCATGTGCATGTGCTGGGCGGGGCTGGGCCTCGACCGTTGTAAGCCGGATCGAATTTTTAAAGGAGTAGGGTGATGGGCGGTTTTAGTATTTGGCATTGGCTGATCGTATTAGTGGTCGTGTTGCTGATTTTCGGCACTAAGAAGCTGCGTAACATCGGCACCGATCTGGGCGGCGCGGTCAAAGGCTTCAAGGATGCGATGAAGGAAGAGCAGAACAAACCGACCGAACTGCCGCGTCAAGGCGAGGCCGGCGGCAGCACGATCGAGGGTGAGGTCAAGGACAAGCAACATAGCTGATCATTCAGTGAGGGCAGGGTGAAGGTAACTGCCTCGCCGGACCCCTCACGCCTCCCCAATCATGTTTGATATCGGTTTCTCCGAACTCCTGTTGATCGGCGTCGTGGCCTTGGTTGTCCTTGGCCCGGAGCGGCTTCCTAAGGTCGCGCGCACGGTCGGTAGCCTGCTTGGCCGTTTGAATCGTTACGTTTCTCAGGTCAAGCAGGATGTTGAGCGCGACATGCAGTTGGATGAGTTGCGTAAAACGCAGCGCGAGATGCAGGCGCAGGCGCAGCAATTCGAAATCGTGGCCGAGGAAACCGGCCAGACCATCCACCAAGAGTTAAGTCAGGTCGAAAAAGTGGCCGAGGCCATGGCGGCCACGGATGGCGGGTTGGCGTTGCACGAGAGCGAGCCGATCAAGGCGGAGGGTATGGCCTCTGAAGCGACGCCTGCCCAGGCACAGCTTGAGTTAAGCCTCGAGCCCGAGCCGCCTGCCGCCGGATCGAAATCTCACGACCATGGATAGCCAAGAGACCTTCATTTCGCATTTGATCGAACTGCGCAATCGCCTCCTCAAGGCGGTGCTGGCTTGGGTGCTGTGGTTTGTGCTCCTTGTGCCCTTTGCCAATCATTTGTATGCCCTGTTGGCCCAACCCTTGTTGGCGAAGTTGCCCAAAGGGGGGCAGATGATCGCGACCGAGGTGGTAACGCCGTTCTTCGTGCCAATCAAGGTGGCGATGATGACGGCTTTTCTCGGCGCCTTGCCTTATATCCTCTATCAATTGTGGTCGTTTATCGCGCCCGGACTGTACGCGCACGAGAAAAAGTTCATCTTGCCACTGGTGATATCCAGTGTGGTGCTTTTCGCTTGCGGCATGTCCTTCGCCTATTTTTTCGTGTTTCCGGTGGTGTTCGGTTTTATCGTGGGCATTGCGCCGCAAGGCGTCGCGGTGATGACGGATATCAGCAAATATCTGGATTTCGTCATTACCTTGTTTGTCGCTTTCGGCATCACTTTCGAAGTGCCTATTGTCGTGGTGGCCTTGGCCCGGATGGGCATGGTGAGTGTTGAGCAGTTCAAGCAGGCACGGCCTTATGTGATTGTCGGTGCCTTCGTCGTCGGTGCGATCTTCACACCGCCTGATGTCATTTCCCAGATCATGCTGGCGGTGCCGCTTTGGCTGCTTTATGAGTTAGGGGTGCTGGTCGCCAGCTGGGTCGAGAAGAAGGCAGGAGTTGCGGATGAGGAGGCCTATCGCCCTTTGAGCGAGGGTGAACTCGACAGCGAGTTGGATAGCATTGAAAGCGACCAAAATAGGACGTAATGTTCTTAATAGGTGCATAGTTCAACAAAACGCCCCAATACGGGGCGTTTTGTTTTGGTGCGTAGCTGGTAAGTAACTGTTTTTTTGTGCACTATTTTAAGGCATGACTCTTGCTTGCAGTCTTTCCAGTTTGTATTGGAGGCTCTGATGGAAGTGTTTAAATCTGGTTCCGACGTGGTATTCCTGCTGTTAGGCGCAGTCATGGTGCTGGCCATGCATGCAGGCTTTGCATTTCTTGAACTAGGGACGGTACGCAAGAAGAACCAGGTGAATGCCTTGGTCAAGATTCTGACCGACTTCAGCGTCTCGACCATCGCCTATTTCTTCATCGGCTATACCCTGGCCTATGGCGTCGACTTCATGTCCGGTGCCGATGTATTGGCCCAGAAAAACGGCTACGAACTGGTGAAGTTTTTCTTCTTGCTGACCTTTGCTGCAGCGATTCCGGCCATTATTTCCGGCGGCATCGCCGAACGGGCAAGATTCAATCCGCAATTGGCCGCCACGTTCTTGTTGGTCGGCTTTGTTTACCCTTTCTTCGAAGGCCTGGTCTGGCATGAAAACCTGGGCTTTCAGGCCTGGCTCAATACGGTGTTCGGAGCCAAGTTCCATGATTTTGCCGGCTCGGTCGTTGTGCACGCGGTCGGCGGTTGGATTGCCTTGCCGGCGGTGCTTTTGCTCGGTGCGCGGCGCGGCCGCTATCGCCAGGACGGCATGGTTTCGGCCCATCCGCCGTCCAGCATCCCATTTCTAGCGCTGGGTGCTTGGATTCTGACCGTCGGCTGGTTCGGCTTTAACGTGATGTCGGCGCAGACTGTCGAGGCGGCTTCCGGCCTGGTGGCGGTCAATTCTTTGATGGCGATGGTGGGCGGCACCTTGGCGGCCCTGGTCATCGGCCGCAACGATCCGGGTTTCATTCATAACGGTCCTTTGGCTGGGCTAGTGGCCGTCTGTGCCGGCTCGGACCTGATGCATCCGGCCGGCGCGCTTGTGACCGGTATCGTGGCCGGTGCGCTGTTCGTCTGGATGTTCACGATTACCCAGAACAAATGGAGGATCGACGACGTGCTCGGTGTATGGCCCTTGCATGGCCTGTGTGGTGCCTGGGGCGGGATCGCAGCGGGTATCTTCGGCGCGAAGGCCTTGGGTGGGGTCGGGGGGGTCACGCTCGGTGCGCAAACGGTTGGCACCCTGGTCGGCATTGTCGTCGCCTTGCTGGGCGGTGCCTTGGTCTATGGCCTGCTTAAGTTGCTCGTCGGGATACGGCTCGATGCCGAAGAGGAATTCAACGGTGCCGATCTGTCCATCCACAAGATCTCGGCGACACCGGAACGAGAAACCAACTGGTAAGCCGATTCGAGCGTTAGGCGCAGATCAGTTGTTAGCTGACTCGCCTAGCTTCTCGTCCACCTGTTCGTCGAAGCTCTTGCCATGGCGGTAGTGCTGATAGAGGCGCACGCCCAAGATGCTAGACACGATGAATAGACCGGCTGCCAGGGCGATGCGCCACTGATTGTCCACTTGCACGCCGCCGCCGACCAGCGCGAATACGAGGCTTTGCGGCAGATAACCCAGCACTGAGCCGACGAAGAACGGCAGGGCGCGTACCTTGGAAACGCCGGCAAGCAAATTGGTTATCAGATTGCTCCCCACGGGCAACAGCCGAATCAGCAAGGTCATGCTGAATGGATGGCCATGGACAAAATCATCCAGCTTTTGAATCCGTGAGGAATAACGCTTTGCCAACATCGCGCGTCCCAGAAAGCGAGCGTAGTAGAAGGCCAGGATGCAGCCAATCCCCGCCGCCAGGGTGGCGAGCACGGTGCCGGTCCAGATGCCGAAGGCATAGCCGCCGAGAAAGGCGATCAGCTGCCGAGGCAGGCCGACGGCGGTGAATAAGCCGCCGGCCGCCAAAAACAGGAAGTCGCCAGTGAAACCGTGGCCGCGCACTTCGTGGTCGATCCATTTCTCGTCGAGCAGGCCGGCGAACTGGGCGGTGCTGGCCATATAGCCCAGCAATGCCAGGGAAGCGATCACGACGAGGCCACGGAGGATGGTGCGATAGTTCATGCGGATGCTTAAAGCCGATCGGCGAGCGAAAACGCCGCATTCTAGCATCCAGTATGGCCGCGGTTCCTGGCCGAAATGCTTGTGTCGCCTTGCTTCGAGACCGGCTTACGTGTATTCTCGCGCGCTTTCGGTCGTCTGGCATCGGGCGGTTGGCCCCACTAGACGAAACGGTATCTGGAGAGGTGGATGAGTGGTTTAAGTCGCACGCCTGGAAAGCGTGTTTAGGGTAATACCCTAACGCGGGTTCGAATCCCGCCCTCTCCGCCAGATAAAAAATGGGGCCTTGTGCCCCTTTTTTTATTTGGTGGGGCGTGTGGGTACTTCGAGAAGCCGTCCGGGTTCGCTGAGCGGCCACGGGCCGCGAAGGACGCTAGCCTTAGGCTGCGGTCCCGGAGCGCAGCGGAGGGATTCGTGGGTCGCCTTGAGGCGAGACGCGAACAATCCCGCCCTCTCCGCCAGATAAAAAATGGGGCCTTGTGCCCCTTTTTTTATTGCCCTCGTTTTCGCTCTGTCATTCCTGACCGGTAAGATTGTTTTGCCATTTTTCCAAATGGCGGAATTTTCGCTTGATCCGCAATTTTGTTCTTGATCTCTGGTGCGGCATAGTGTTTTACTCGCGCCGTGGTGGGATAAGCCCAGAAGTCAAATGGGCGGATGGAGAGCAAACGATAAATGAACGCGGTGAGCTATCTGGCTCGGCAGCCGATTGTGGATGGGGAACATAAGCTTATCGCTTATGAGTTGTTGTTCCGACAGACGGCGGCCAGCCTTTCTGCCGACGTGCGTGATCCGCTTCAGGCCGGCGTCGAGGTGATCAGTAATACGCTATGCCTTGGCACCGATTGGCTGCTGCAAGGCAGCCTAGCCTTTATCAATCTCGACGAATCGACGCTGATGAGCGAATACATCACCTTGCTGCCGCAAGAGCATGTGGTGTTTGAGATTCTGGAGACGGTAAAGGTGTCCCAGGTGTTGGTGGCGCGCATCCATGAGCTCCGCCAGCGCGGCTTTCGCTTTGCCTTGGACGATTTCGTCTGCCTGCCCGAATACAAAGTACTGATGCCCTTGGTGGATTACATCAAGCTGGACGTGTTGGAACAGCCGCCGGACAAGACGGTGGAGATCATCCGTCATGTCCGCTCGATCTATAAGGGCAAGCTGCTGGCCGAAAAGGTCGAAACGCGCGAGATGTTCGAGCTGTGTAAAGCGGAGGGCATCGAATATTTCCAGGGCTATTACTTTGCCCACCCCGAAAATATTGCCAATAAAACCATCAAACCGACGCAGGTGACGGTGTTGGAATTGATGAACCGGGTTCGTATTTGCGAGGATTTGAAAGAGTTGGAGGAGCCGCTGCGGCGCGATGCGGCGCTGACCTTCCGGCTGCTGCGTTTTGTCAATTCCGCCACGTTCAGCCTGCCACGGGAAGTCCACAACATCCGCCAAGCCTTAGCGGTCATTGGCCTGAACTCGCTTTATCGCTGGCTGTCTTTGCTTCTGGTTTCGGCTAGCGATAGCAAGACAGGCTCCTTGCTGGCGCGCATGGCGGTAAACCGCGGCCGTATATGCGAACTGTTGGGTGAAGGACGGGTCGGCAGGCACGAGCAGGACGACTTGTTTATCGTCGGCCTGTTTTCCCTCTTGGATGTATTGATGGAAATGCCGATGGCGGATGTCCTCGACCGCACCCCGTTGGCCGAGCCGGTAAAAGAGGCCCTGCTGCATCGGGCAGGGCGCTACGCACCCTATCTGAGCCTGGCCGAGGCCTGTGAGCAGCAGGACTTCGATAAGGTCGAACTCAATGCCAAGGCCCTGGAATGCAGCCCAGACGACGTCAATGCGGCGCAGCTCAAGGCCCTGGCCTGGACGGAAGACCTCTTGCTCGAATAAATTAGGAGGCAAGGCGCGGTGTCCTATTGAAGCGCCAGGGCACATTGCGCATAATCGGGCAGAGGGAAACCAAGCATCCATGAAAACCCAGCCCGTTCCAGCTATCGAGCTACCCAGTACTTCAGGCCAAACGTTCCGTTTCGCCGAGCAGCAAGGCAAGCCATACGTTCTGTATTTTTACCCCAAGGACAACACGCCCGGCTGCGCGACGGAAGGGCAGGATTTCGCTCGGCTCTACTCCGAGTTTCAAGCCCAGGGTTGGGATGTCTACGGAGTTTCGCGCGATAGCCTGAAGTCACATGCGGGCTTCAAGGCTAAGCTTGCCATGCCTTTCGATCTGCTGTCGGACAGCGAAGAGGTCGCCTGCCAGGCTTTCGATGTCATCAAGTTGAAGACTCTTTATGGCAAACAGGTGCGGGGCATCGAACGCAGCACCTTCCTGATCGACGGCCAGGGCCGGTTGGTGCAATCATGGCGTGGCGTCAAAGCGCCGGGCCATGCCCAGGCAGTACTCGATTTCATCAGAACTTCCACGAAAACAGCGTAAAGGCGACCTAAGCAGATGGCCAAAAAATCCGCCAAGTTGAACAAACTCTTCGTCCTCGACACCAACGTTCTGCTGCACGATCCGACTTGCCTGTACCGCTTCCAAGAGCATGACATCTACCTACCGATGGCAACGCTGGAGGAGCTGGATCACAACAAGAAAGGCATGTCCGAGGTGTCGCGTAATGCACGCCAGGCCAGCCGCTTCATCGAGGAGATCGTCAGCGCTTGTGAGTTGGACATCGGTGACGGCGCACCGCTGGCACAACACAGCCACAATGCGGCGACCGGCCGGTTGATCCTGCAAACCCATCCGATCACCGGCGATGCCGTCGCCGTGCTACCGCACAGCAAGGTCGACAACCAGATCCTCGGTGTGGTGAGTTACCTCAAGTCGCAGCATCAGGGACGCGAGGTCGTGCTGGTGTCCAAGGACATCAATATGCGCATCAAGGCGCGTGCCTTGGGCATCCAGGCCGAGGACTACTTCAACGACAAGGTCCTGGAAGACACCGATCTGCTGTATACCGGCGTACGCGAGCTGCCGGCCGATTTCTGGGAAACCCACGGCAAGGGCATGGAATCGTGGCAGAAGGACGGCCATAGCTACTACAAGGTCACCGGCCCGTTGACCAGCTCGCTGCTGATCAACGAATTCGTCTATCAGGAAGGCGAGCAGCCGTTGCATGCCATTGTCACCGAGATTGCCGGCAAGACCGCGGTGCTGGCCACGGCGAAGGACTATACCCACCACAAGAATGCGGTCTGGGGCATCACCGCGCGTAACCGGGAGCAGAACTTTGCGCTCAATATGCTGATGAATCCGGAGATCGATTTCGTCACACTGCTCGGCCAGGCCGGCACCGGCAAGACCCTGCTCACCCTGGCCGCGGGCCTGACCCAGACCCTGGAGAGCAAGATCTACAGCGAGATCATCATGACCCGGGTGACCGTGCCGGTGGGCGAGGACATCGGTTTCCTGCCCGGCACCGAGGAAGAGAAGATGACGCCGTGGATGGGCGCGCTGGAGGACAACCTCGACGTGCTGAACAAGACCGACGACGAGGCCGGCGAGTGGGGTCGGGCCGCGACCCAGGATCTGATTCGCTCCCGAATCAAGGTCAAGTCGCTCAACTTCATGCGCGGCCGCACCTTCATCAACAAGTTCCTGATCATCGACGAGGCGCAGAACCTGACGCCGAAGCAGATGAAGACCCTGATCACCCGCGCCGGTCCCGGCACCAAGGTGGTCTGCCTGGGCAACATCGCCCAGATCGACACGCCTTACCTGACCGAGGGCAGCTCGGGCCTGACCTATGTGGTCGATCGGTTCAAGGGCTGGCCGCACAGTGGCCACATCACCCTGGCCCGTGGTGAACGTTCGCGCTTGGCCGACCACGCCGCTGGCGTACTTTGATTTTTTGTGAGTGACTCGATGATTTTAGTTACGGGTGGAGCGGGTTTTATCGGCGCCAATTTTGTCTTGGACTGGCTGCGCGATGCCGGTGAGCCGGTGGTCAACTTAGATAAGCTGACCTACGCCGGCAATTTGGAAAACCTGGCGGCGTTGCAGGGCGATGCCCGGCACATCTTTGTCCAGGGCGATATTGGCGACCGCGCGCTGGTCGAGCGTCTGCTCAAGGAACACCGGCCGCGGGCGATCGTCAACTTCGCCGCCGAGTCGCATGTCGATCGCTCCATCCACGGCCCGGAGGACTTCATCCAGACCAACGTGGTCGGCACCTTCC
Organism: Pseudomonadota bacterium; assembly: GCA_021848725.1. Classification (GTDB taxonomy): domain Bacteria; phylum Pseudomonadota; class Gammaproteobacteria; order Burkholderiales; family Thiobacillaceae; genus Sulfuritortus. The sequence continues at coordinate 82,838 of JAJZTS010000001.1, read as the reverse complement.
ACCTGCTCGAAGAGACCCGCGCCTATTGGGGTGGGCTGCCGGAAGCGGAGAAGGCGGGCTTCCGTTTTCTGCATGTCTCGACCGACGAGGTCTACGGTTCGCTCGGGCCGAACGATCCGGCCTTCACCGAGACCACGCCCTACGCACCGAACAGCCCATATTCGGCGTCCAAGGCGGCCTCGGACCATCTGGTGCGGGCCTATCACCACACCTATGGCCTGCCGACCCTGACCACCAATTGCTCGAACAACTACGGCCCGTATCAGTTCCCGGAGAAGCTGATCCCGCTGATGATCCTCAACGCCACCCAGGGCAAGCCGCTGCCGATCTACGGCGACGGCATGAACGTGCGCGACTGGCTCTATGTCGGCGACCATTGTGCGGCGATCCGCGAGGTGCTGGCCCGTGGCCGCCTGGGCGAGACTTACAACATCGGCGGCTGGAACGAGAAGCCGAACATCGAGATCGTCAAAACCGTTTGCGCCTTGCTCGACGAGATGCGGCCCGACCCGGCCGGGCCGCACGCCCGGCTGCTGAGCTATGTGAAGGACCGGCCCGGTCACGACCGGCGCTATGCCATCGATGCGCGCAAGATCGAGCGCGAACTCGGCTGGCGCCCAGCCGAGACCTTCGACACCGGCATCCGCAAGACGGTGCGCTGGTATTTGGACAACCTGGCATGGGTCGAGCATATCGCCAGCGGAGAGTACCGGCATTGGCTGGAAAAAAACTATCAGGCGAGGGAGTCGGCATGAGGAAAGGCATCATCCTGGCCGGCGGCTCCGGCACCCGGCTCTATCCAGTGACCCATGCGGTCTGTAAGCAGCTATTGCCGGTCTACGACAAGCCGATGATTTATTACCCGCTGACCACCCTGATGCTGGCCGGTATCCGTGACATCCTGATTATCTCGACGCCGGACGACACGCCGCGCTTCGAGCGCATGTTGGGCGACGGCCGGCAGTGGGGCCTCAACCTCTATTACACGGTGCAGGCCGAACCTGAGGGCCTGGCCCAGGCCTTCATCCTCGGTGAGGGCTTTCTCGACGGCAGTCCGAGCGCCCTCGTATTGGGCGACAACATCTTCTACGGCCACGACCTGGGCCAGGATTTGCAGAAGGCGATGAGCAAAGGGCAGGGGGCGACGGTGTTCGCCTATCCGGTCACTGACCCGGAACGTTATGGCGTGGTCGAGTTCGATACGCACGGTAGGGCGGTCAGTATCGAAGAGAAGCCGACGCAGCCGAAGTCGCGCTATGCCGTGACCGGACTGTATTTCTACGACGACCGCGTGGTCGACATCGCCAAGGGGCTGAAGCCCTCGCCACGCGGCGAGCTGGAGATCACCGACGTCAACCGCCAATACCTGGAATGGGGCGAGCTGGATGTTTCGGTCATGGGCCGCGGTCATGCCTGGCTCGATACCGGTACGCACGAATCATTATTGGAGGCGGCGCACTTCATCGAGACCATCGAGCGCCGGCAGGGCCTGAAGATCGCCTGCCCCGAGGAGATCGCCTTTCGCTTGGGCTACATCGACGCCGAACAGGTCGAGCGACTGGCGGAGCCCCTGAAGAAGAACGCCTACGGTCAATATCTGTTGGCCATGCTCAAAGACCAAGTGTTCTAGGAATATGAACGTCATCGCTACCGATCTGCCCGAGGTGGTCCTGCTCGAACCCAAGGTGTTCGGCGACGACCGCGGCTTTTTCATGGAAAGCTACAACAAGCGGGTACTGGCCGGGGTCGGCATCCAGGCCGAATTCGTCCAGGACAACCATTCCCGCTCGGCCAAGGGCGTGCTGCGCGGGCTGCACTATCAATTGCAGCAGGCGCAGGGCAAGTTGGTGCGGGTGGTGGCCGGCCGGGTGTTCGATGTGGCGGTCGACCTGCGCCGAAGCTCGCCGACCTTCGGTCGTTGGACCGGCTTCGAACTGTCGGCCGAGAATAAGCGCCTGGCCTGGATCCCGCCCGGCTTCGGTCACGGCTTCCTGGTCCTGTCCGATTCGGCCGATTTCCTGTACAAGGCCACCGATTACTACGCGCCGGAGCACGAACGCAGCGTGCTGTGGAACGATCCGGCCATCGGCATCCAGTGGCCGCTGGACGGCGAGCCGCTGCTGTCGGCCAAGGACCGTGCCGGCGTGCTGCTGAAGGACGCCGAGGTCTACCCGTGAGTCTGCGTATCCTGCTGACCGGCGGCAGCGGCCAGGTCGGGTGGGAGCTGCGGCGCACCTTGGCCTGCCTGGGCGAGGTGCGGGCGCCGGACCGTGAGGCGGTGGATTTAACGAATGCCGATTCGATCCGCCGGGCCGTGCGCGACTGGCGGCCCGACATCGTCGTCAACCCGGCGGCCCACACCGCGGTGGACAAGGCGGAGTCCGAGGCCGAGCTGGCCGCAGCGATCAACGCGACCGCGCCCGGCATCCTGGCCGAGGAGGCCGCCAAGTCGGGGGCCCTGTTCGTGCATTACTCGACTGACTATGTCTTCGATGGCAGCAAGGCCGTAGCCTATGTCGAGGACGATGCGGCCAATCCGCAGAATGTCTACGGCCGGACCAAGTGGGCGGGGGAGCAGGCCGTGCGGGCGGCCAACCCGAAACATCTGATCCTGCGTACCAGTTGGGTCTATGGCCGACGCGGCGGCAACTTCTTGCTCACCATGCAGCGGCTGATGCGTGAGCGGCCGGAACTCAAGATCGTCGCCGACCAGTTCGGCGCGCCGACCTGGGCCCGGCTGATCGCCGAGGCGACCGCGCAGATGCTAACGCAATGTGTCGGACCGGCCCGGCGCGCCGACTTCGCGCCTTGGGGTACCTATCACCTGACTTGCGGTGGCGAGACCTCCTGGTACGGCTTCGCCCAGGCCATTGCCGACTTGAGCGGCATCCGCTCGGCACCCCAACTGTTGCCGATTCCCAGCAGCGATTACCCGACGCCGGCCAAGCGACCGGCCAATTCGCGCCTGTCCAATGCCAAGTTGGCGGCGACCTTCGGCCTCACCCTGCCCGACTGGCGCCAGGCGTTGGCACTCTGCCTGGACGATTGAAATGTCCAAGCGCGTTTCCGGCCCGCCGCGTCGGCCGCGCAACCCGGTGGCCAAGGCCGTGCGCACCCCGGCCTTTCGCATGCAGGTGGTGCCGGACAAGCGCAAGCAGCGACCGAGGCACACGCCGCAGGATGGGCAGAATCAGCCACTGGGCGATGCGGAAAATGGCTCGAAAAATATCGACGACGAGGTGTAGGAGTAGCCGTTAATGGGTTGTTTAAAATAAAGAAAAACAAAATACCTAAAGCGTTTTCTAACTCGGTCCGCCGGCATGAATGCGGGTAAAATACAGCATAGAAAACTGCCGCATCGAATCGACACCCAAGCATGACCCAGCCCCAGTTCACCCACCTGCGTTTGCACAGCGAGTACTCCGTCCAGGACGGCTTGCTGCGTATCGACGAGGCGGTGAAACAGGCGAAGGCGGACGCGATGCCGGCCCTGGCCCTGACCGACCTGGCCAACGTGTTCGGCATGGTCAAGTTCTATTCCGCCGCGCGCAAGGCCGGGGTCAAACCGGTCTGTGGCTGCGATGTCTGGGTGGCCGGGCCGGAGCAGATCGACAAGCCGAACCGGCTCTTGCTGCTGGTCCAGCACCGCGAGGGTTACCGCCGGCTGTGCGAGCTGCTGACTCGGGCCTACCGCGATAACCTGCATCGTGGCCGCGCCACCATCGACCCGCACTGGTTCCGCGAACTGGGTACCGAGGGGCTGATCGCCCTGTCCGGCGCCCATCTAGGCGATGTCGGCCAGGCCCTGCTGAACGAGGCTCCGGGCCAGGCACGCCTGCTGGCCCAGGATTGGGCGGCGCTGTTTCCCGACCGCTATTACCTGGAGGTCCAGCGCGACGGCCGGCAGGAGGCCGAGCCGCACCTAGTCCGGGCGGTGGAACTGGCGGCCGAATTGGGCCTGCCGGTGGTGGCCACGCATCCGGTCGAGTTCCTCAAGCGCGAGGACTACAAGGCGCACGAGGCACGGGTCTGCATCGCCGAGGGTGCGATCCTGGCCGACAAGCGCCGGCCGCGCGTGTTCACCCAAGAGGACTATTTCAAGAGCCAGGCCGAGATGGCCGAGTTGTTCGCCGACCTGCCCGAAGCCCTGAGCAACAGCGTCGAGATCGCGCGCCGTTGCAACCTGACCCTGGAGCTGGGCAAGAACAAGCTGCCGCTGTTCCCGACGCCGGCCGGGATGACCCTCGACGACTATCTGCGCCAGCGTTCGCAGGAAGGCCTGGCCCAGCGGCTGGAGCTGCTCTATTCCGATGCCGCCAAGCGGGCCGAGCAGCTGCCGATCTACCAGGAACGGCTGGAGTTCGAGCTGGGCACCATTATCCAGATGGGCTTTCCCGGCTACTTCCTGATCGTGGCCGACTTCATCAACTGGGCCAAGCACAACGGCGTGCCGGTGGGGCCGGGCCGGGGTTCCGGCGCCGGCTCGCTGGTCGCCTATTGCCTGGGCATCACCGACCTCGACCCGACCCGCTACGACCTGCTGTTCGAGCGCTTTCTCAACCCGGAGCGGGTGTCCATGCCCGACTTCGACGTCGACTTCTGCCAGGACGGCCGCGACCGGGTGATCCAATATGTGCGCGACAAATACGGCCATGAGGCGGTGTCGCAGATCGCCACCTTCGGTACCCTGGGTTCCAAGTCGGTAATCCGCGACGTCGGCCGCGTGCTCGACATGCCCTACAACTTCTGCGACATGCTGTCCAAACTGGTGCCGATCGAGGGGGTCAAGCCGGTGCCATTGGCCAAGGCGCTGGAACAGGAGGCGCAACTCAAGGAGAAGTACGAGGCCGAAGAGGACGTGAAGGAGCTGTTCGACCTGGCCTTCAGCCTGGAAGACCTGACCCGCAACGTCGGCATGCATGCCGGCGGCGTGCTGATCGCGCCGAACAAGCTCACCGACTTCTGCCCGCTCTATCGGGCCGACGGCGCCGAGGCCATGGTCTCCCAGTTCGACAAGGACGACGTCGAGAAGGCCGGCCTGGTCAAGTTCGACTTCCTCGGCCTGCGCACGCTGACCATCATCGATTGGGCGGTGCGCTACATCAAGCGCCTGCACCCCGAGGTCGACCTGCGGATCGAGACCCTGCCGCTGGACGACGCGCCGACCTACAAGCTGCTCAAGGGCTGCAACACCACCGCGGTGTTCCAGCTGGAATCGCGCGGCATGAAAGACCTGATCCGGCGCCTGCAGCCGGACTGCTTCGAAGACCTGATCGCCCTGGTCGCCCTGTTCCGGCCGGGCCCGCTGGAATCGGGCATGGTCGACGACTTCATCAACCGCAAGCATGGCCGGGCCGAGCTATCCTATCTGCACCCTATGCTCGAAGGCGTGTTGAAGCCGACCTACGGCGTCATCGTCTACCAGGAACAGGTGATGCAGATCGCCCAGATCATGGGCGGCTACACCCTGGGCGCCGCCGACCTGCTGCGCCGCGCCATGGGCAAGAAGAAGCCGGAGGAGATGGCCGAGCACCGCGGCATGTTCGTCAGCGGCGCGGTGACGAAGGGGGTCGAGGCGGCCCAGGCTGAATACATCTTCGACCTGATGGAGAAATTCGCCGGCTACGGCTTCAACAAGTCGCACTCGGCCGCCTATGCCCTGGTCTCCTACCAGACCGCCTGGCTCAAGACCCATTACCCCTCGGCCTTTGCTGCCTCGACCCTGTCGGCCGACATGGACGCCACCGACAAGGTGCGCAACTTCTACGAGGATGCGGTGGCCAACGGCCTGGAAGTACTGGCGCCCGACATCAACCTGTCCGACTACCGCTTCGTGCCGATCGACGGCAAGCGCATTCGCTACGGCCTGGGCGCGATCAAGGGCACCGGCGAATCGGCCATCGCCACCATCATCCAGGCGCGGGAGGAGGGCGGCCAGTTCAACGACCTGTTCGACTTCTGCCGCCGGGTCGACCGGCGCGTGGTCAACCGCCGGGTGATCGAGGCCCTGGTTCGGGCCGGTGCCTTCGACGCGCTCAATCCCAATCGGGCACAGTTGTTCAACGCGGTCGGCCTGGCTATGGAGTGGGGCGACACTGTGCAGCGCAATGCCGCGCAGGACAGCCTGTTCGGCGCGGCGATGAGCGAAGTGCCACCGGGCTTGCCCGATGCCAGCGAGTGGCCATTGAAGGAAAAGCTGGTTCAGGAAAAGGGCGCGCTCGGTTTTTATTTCAGCGGTCATCCCTTCGATGCCTACCGCCAAGACTTGGTCGGTATCGTCGACAAGGGCTTGAATCAGCTCACGCCGCAGCAGCAACCCGTCTGGATGGCCGGTACCGTACTGGCTGTGCGCACCCAGATGACCCGGCGCGGCAAGATGGCCTTTGTCCTGCTCGACGATGGCAAGGGCCAGATCGATGTTGCCGTGTTCAACGAGAAATTCGAGGCGCGGCGCGATCTGCTGAAAGAGGATGCCTTGCTCATCGTGCAGGGCAAGGTCAGCCACGACGACTATTCGGGTGGCCTGCGGGTAACGGCCGACGAGCTGTACAGCCTGGAAGGGGCGCGTAGCCGGCATGCCGACCGGCTAAGGCTTTCGATGAACGGCGAGGCCCATGCCGAGCGGCTGCGCCATGCCTTGCAGCCTTACCGCCAGTCGGAGCCAGGCGCCGGTTGCCTGATCAGCCTGCAATACCGCAACGGCGAAGCGGAATGCACCATCGATCTAGGCGAGGCCTGGCGAGTGCGTCTGGCCGACGACCTGCTCGAGGACCTGCGCGTTTGGCTGCGGCCTGAAAACGTCCGGATCAGCTATGGCCGTGGGCGGACCGCTCAATAATCGTAATAAAAACAACAACTTAAACGAAATTCAATCCCTGGGCTTACAGCCCGGGTCAGCCCCAGCAAATTAATTTCGATCTTGGTGCAAAAAAATGTTGCACAAAGAATAATAATATTAGAGAATTCTTATAACGCTGATGTCGCACTTCTCCCCTTAGTGCCATCAGCGTTGTCTCCTCCATCCTCCTCCTTTGGTGGATTTCAAGCCCGGTCAAGTCACCGGGCTTTTTTTTTGTACTGCAGCTCGGTTTAGAATGCGCATGTCACCCCGCTCCCGACAGATATGACATCGCATAATTTTTGGTATGTCCGCAGAAACAACAAAGTCGTGGGACCCTTCCCACGCGCGCAGATTCAGGAATATCTAGCGCAGGGCAAGCTCGTAAACCACGATGAAGTCAGCCATGATCGCGAGGTATGGACCACGATAGAGCGGTGCGTGGATTTTTCCGAAGAGAAAACCGAAGTCAAATCCGTTTTGCATCGCCTTTGGTATGTGCGTAAAGATGGCAAGGTCAGCGGACCTTTCCCACAACCGCAAATAGAAGAAGACTTGGCGCAAGGGGTGCGCACCCGTAGCGACGAGATCAGCTACGACAACGAGTCCTGGACTAGCATTGAGCACAGCGGCTATTTCACACCGGATGGCGTCTCGGGCAAGCCGGCCTCGCATCACCGCTGGTATGTGCGCCGTAACAGTAAATTGATCGGCCCTTTTCCCCACGCGCAGATCGCGGAGTACCTGATGCTGGGCAAGCTGTCGCGCAGCGACGAGATCAGCGATGATCGGGTGGCGTGGCACACGATTCAGGAAAGCGGGCATTTCCCAGAAGGTCCAAGCCTTGTCCAGCCCACCGAAGGCACCGACGAAGAGAATGCTTGGGAGGTTGAACGCGCACGGGCCAAACATCGTTGGCTGGACGAGCGTCTTTATGCCGAAGGCGATACGGCCCCGGGACCGGCAGCCACGCCGGAGGCATTCCAATCCTTACGGCACGATCATCAAGTTACGCAGGCGATGATCCAGGCCGAGCGCGAACAAAAGCCCAAGATCTGGCAGGGCCTAGTTGCGCTCTTGGTGCTGGGCGCGATCGTTGCCGGTGTTTGGTATGGCGGCCAGGGCGAAGGGTTGGTGATCGCCCCGCCAGCGCGGCCGCTGGCGCAACCGAATTGCAGTACCAACGGGCCGGGGGTCAATTGGACCAACTGTGTCAAAACTGGGGCCAATCTGCGCGGCGCGCAGCTGAAGCAAAGCCAGCTGAATTCCGCCAAGCTCGATAATGCCGATCTCAGTGGCGCGGACCTGAGCTATGCCAATCTCGTACGCACGAGCCTAAGGTCGGCCAATATGGAAGGCGCCGTGCTGCGCGCGGTGGACTTCAGCGGTGCGGACCTAACCGGTGCCAATCTGGGCACCAGCGATTTGAGCTATGCGGTATTCACCGGCGCGCTGGTCGATGGCGTGCGCCTGATAGGGGCGAGGCTCGATAAGGCAACCTGGATCGATGGCCGTATTTGTGCCGAAGGCTCGATCGGCGCATGCCTATAAAGTCTGTCACATCCCGCGACAACCCCGAGTTTCGACACTTACTGAGCCTGGCCGATGAGGCCAAGGCCAGACGCGAGACCGGCCAGACCCTGCTCGATGGCTGGCACTTGATCGAGGCTGCGCTGCAGGCCGGTTGCCTGCCGACTAAGCTGATTGCGGTCGAAGGCCAGTCCTGGCCGAGCGAGATGCATGGCGTGCTAGGCGAAATCCCGCAATTGATCGTGAGCGGGGCCTTGATGCGTGCGCTATCGCCGGTCAAAAGTCCGACTGGACTGATCGCGGTGATCGATATTCCGCAGCCTGTGCCACAGGCATCGCCATTTGCAATCCTGCTAGAAGACATCCAAGACCCCGGCAATCTCGGCGCCTTGTTGCGCACAGCCGCAGCGGCCGGGGTCGATGCGGCGTATTTATCGGCGGGCTGCGCCGATGCCTGGTCACCCAAGGCCTTGCGCGGTGGCCAAGGCGCGCATTTCCAACTGGCTATTCATGAACGCATGGCGTTGACCGAGGTGGCGAGGGCTTTTGCCGGCAGCACCTACGCGGCGACGCTGGGCGCCGAGACCAGCCTTTACCAATTGGACTTGCGGCAAGATGTTGCCTTTGCGTTCGGGAATGAAGGGGCCGGGCTAAGTGCGGCCTTGCGCGAGGCCTGCCGGCCCTTTTCCGTGCCGATGCCGGGCCGTGTCGAATCGCTCAATGTCGCGGCGGCGGCGGCGATTTGCCTGTTCGAACGGGTGCGCCAGAGGCAAAGCAGCTAAGGGGCCGAGCCGAGCGACTGTTTCAAGCGGGCAGCGATCTCTTCCACCGAGCGCTGCGTGCTATCGATCAGCGGTATGCCGCGTGCACGTAGCATGCGTTCCGCGGCATGCAATTCTTGGCGACAATTGGCCAGGCTGGCGTAGGTGCTCCTTGGCCGGCGCTCCTCCCGAATTTGAGCCAAGCGCTCGGGCAACAAGGTCAGGCCCCGCAGCTTGACCAGGTATTTATCCAGGCGCTGCGGCAAGGTCCCTTGTTCCAGGTCCTCGGGGGTCAGCGGATCGTTGGCGACCTTAAGGCCATATTGCATGGCCATGTAGAGCGAGGTGGGGGTCTTGCCGCTGCGCGATACGCCGACCAGGATCAAATCGGCTTGATCGTAGCGCTCAATGGCGAGGCCATCGTCGGTCGCCAGGGTGAAATTCACAGCCTCCATGCGGGCGCGATAGAGGCCGTGGTCGCGCAGGCCATGAGCCTGTCCGAGTGCCGGCGTCGCGCTTTCGCCCAATTCACTTTCTAATTGCGCTAGAAATAAAGAGAAGACGTCGAGCAATAAGCAGTCGGTTTGCACCAAGCGCTGGCGCAAACGGCTATCGGTCAGGGTGGAGATGACGAGGGCCCGTTGGCCGTGCGCGCGCGTGGCAGCCTCGATGAGGCGGGCGGCATGCTCGACTTTCTCCATATCGTCGGTGAACGGTAAACTGCTGACAGTGAAGCTGTGCTCCGAAAAGCGCGATAACAGGCTTTTACCAACGACTTCGGCGGTGATGCCTGTGTGGTCTGACACGAAAAAGACGGGGCGCGTAGCGCTCATGACTCGAAACCTGAACAGGAGCTGCGATGGACTATATCTTGCGTTTTCATGAGCTGTCCATGCACGATGTGGACAAGGTGGGCGGCAAGAATGCCTCGCTGGGCGAGATGGTCGGCCAATTGCAGAGCGAGGGCATTCGCGTGCCGGATGGCTTCGCCACCACGGCCGACGCATTCCGCGAGTTTTTAGCCAAGGATGGCTTGGACCGCCGTATCGCCGACAAACTGCAGGGGCTGGACGTGGCCGATGTCCAAGCCTTGGCCCGTTGCGGCTTGGCCATCCGCGAGATGATCCTAGCGGCCAATTTGCCCGCCGGGCTGGAAGCGGCGATCCGTGTTGCGCACCAGGAAATGTGTGCGGGAATGGGCGATGCCGCGACCTTCGCGGTGCGCTCGTCGGCGACGGCGGAGGACCTGCCCGATGCCTCCTTCGCCGGCCAGCAGGAGACCTACCTCAATATCCACGGTGCCGACAATCTGCTCGATGCGGTCAAGCGTTGTTTCGCCTCGCTCTACAACGACCGCGCCATCGCCTATCGCGTGCATCATGGCTTCGAGCATAGCCATGTCGCCCTGTCGGCGGGCATCCAACGCATGGTGCGGTCGGATACCGGAGCGGCCGGGGTGATGTTCACGCTCGATACCGAATCGGGCTTTCGCGACGTGGTGTTCATCAACGCCGCCTACGGTCTGGGTGAAACCGTGGTGCAAGGTTCGGTCAACCCGGACGAATATTACGTGCACAAGCCCGGGCTAGCCGCCGGCAAACGCGCGCTGGTGCGTCGCAAGCTGGGCGAGAAGGCGATCCGCATGGTCTTCGCCGACGACCGGCGGGCCGATCATTCCACCCGAGTCGAGCCGGTGCCGGAGGCGGAGCGTCATCGCTTCGCCTTGAGCGAGGCGGAGATCCTGGAGCTGGCACGCTATGCCATGACCATCGAACGGCATTACGGCCGGCCGATGGATATCGAATGGGGCCGCGACGGCATCGACGGCCGGCTCTATATCCTGCAGGCGCGGCCGGAAACGGTGGAGTCGCGTGTGGGCCAGGTACAGGTGCGCTACCGCATGCTGGAGCAGGGGCCGGTCTTGGCCAAGGGCAGGGCGATCGGCGCCAAGATCGGGCAGGGGCGAACGCGGGTGATCCGCAGTGCGGCCGACATGCATCTGGTCGAGCCGGGCGATGTGCTCATCACCGAGATGACCGACCCGGATTGGGAGCCGGTGATGAAGCGGGCCGCGGCCATCGTGACCGACCGCGGCGGCCGCACCTGCCATGCTGCCATCGTCGCCCGCGAACTGGGCGTGCCGGCCGTGGTCGGCGCCGGCGATGCCACGCGCACCGTGCCGGATGGCCAGGAGGCGACGGTATCGTGTGCCGAGGGCGAGGAGGGCCGAGTTTATGCCGGCAAGCTACGTTTCGAACGCAGCGAATTCGCTTTGCAGGCGATGCCGGACCTGCCGGTCAAAATCATGATGAACGTCGGCAATGCCGAACAAGCCTTCCATTTTGCCATGCTGCCGAATGCGGGCGTCGGGCTCGCACGCTTGGAATTCATCATTAACAACGACATCGGTGTTCACCCCAACGCCGCACTGGATTATCCCAACATCGACGCAGGTTTACGGCAAGCACTGGAAGCGAAGTCTCAGGGTTATGCCGGGCCGGTCGAGTTCTACGTGGAGAAGTTGGCGGAGGGTATCGCCACCATCGGTGCGGCCTTTTGGCCCAAGCGGGTCATTGTCCGCCTATCCGATTTCAAGTCGAACGAATATGCCAATCTGCTCGGAGGCCGCGCCTATGAGCCGACCGAGGAGAACCCGATGCTCGGCTTCCGTGGCGCCGGGCGCTATGCTCACCCGATGTTCCGGCGCGCGTTCGAGCTGGAATGCCGTGCGATCCATCGCGTACGCGAGGACATGGGGCTGAGCAATATCGAGATTATGCTGCCCTTTGTCCGCACCTTGGCGGATGCCGACGCCGCCCTGGCCGTGCTGGCCGACAACGGCCTCAAGCGCGGCGAGCGTGGGCTCAAGGTGGTGATGATGTGCGAGATTCCGTCCAACGTATTGTTGGCTGACGAGTTCCTGCAGCGCTTCGACGGTTTTTCCATCGGCTCGAATGACCTGACCCAGCTGACCTTGGGCGTGGATCGGGACTCTAGTTTAGTGGCTGCCGCCTTCGATGAGCGTAACCCTGCGGTGAAGAAGTTGCTGCATGAGGCCATCGCCGCCTGCAAGCGCAACGGTAAGTACATCGGCATCTGCGGTCAGGGCCCGTCGGACCACCCCGATCTGGCAGAGTGGCTGATGGCCGAAGGTATCGACAGCCTGTCGCTCAACCCCGATACGGTGGTAGCCACTTGGCTACGGTTAGCGGGGCAGGGCGTAGCTTAAGTCAGCCGGGTTTGGCCTTGGCTAGGCCACGCGCGGCCTGTAAGCATAAGAGTTTGAAGTCGGTGTAGGTGGCAGGGTCGAGGTCGAAATTGCCGTGACCGCGATCGGCATAGATCAGGCCGATGGGTTTGTTGCCGGCGAACAAGGACATCGCATAGAAGTCCCCTTCGCCGATGAGCTGCTGGAGATTGGGGTGGACCAGCGGCCACATCCGGCCGCGGTTGCTCGAGTTCAGCCAAACGCCCTGCATCCTGGACATGAGCTGGCCGAACATGTCCTTGGCGGCTAGCTTGATCTCGAAATGGCGCAAGGGGTCATCCGCCGCGACCCCCAAGGTGAAGCGCGATTTCACCCGCGTGCCGTCGGGCGTCAGCATCGCGAACAGGATGCGCGACAGCCCAAGACCGCTGTGCAGGCCACGCAAGATCTGTGCGCTCATCTGCGTCAAGGTGAGTGAGCCATCCAAATGGTTCTCGATGGCCTTGAGGCTTTCCTCGAAGATGCGCTTATTGGGAACCGGATGGGCCATGCTTGAATCTGCCGCAGTGGCGGCTTTTGCGCTCGCGGCAGGGGTGGCTTCTTGGTGTGGTTCTTCTTCATCTTCCGGTTCATGCGGCCATGCGCCCGGCAGCATGGGCAACCAGCGCGCGGCAGCGGGGGCAGGTATCCAGGCCCCAGCCCGTGCGGCATGGACGGCATTGGAATGGACGATGCGCGCCACCTGCTGCGGCAATTGCCCCAACAATTCGGCCAGATCGCCATAGGCCGCGGCCAGCTCCTCATGCCACCAGCCTTGTTCGGCCCAGCGATCGATTTCAAAGGCGGTGCGCAGCATGATTTGGCGCGGCCTTGGCTGCTGGCCTAGCGCCAACATCTCCCGTAACTCTTCCGGCATTTGCCAAGCGGCGAGCACCGCTTGTTGGAGCGCATCCAGCGGACTGCCAAGTAGCTCGAGCTCAGCCATGGCCGCCGATTTTTTACGGCGCAGGCGTTGCAATTTGCCGATGGTTTCGGGCGCTGCCAGACAGAGCAGCAGCTCGGTAATGCAGCCTAGCAGCGCAGCGACCTCGACTTCCTCTGCCTGGATATCGAGGTGCAATGCGGCGAAATCGCGCGCCTGCCAGCTGGCATGGAAACTGCGCTGTAGGAGTCGATAGGCGATCCGCAGGGCCATTGGCTGGCTGCTCAATGCCTCTTCGACGGTCGCTAACTCTTTGTACTTATCGAAAAATGCATTGACGCCGATTCTCATCAAGGCATGTTGGACCGTGCCGGTTTCCGAGCCAAGTCGCTTGGAACGCAGGGCGTTGGCGTCATGTAGGATGCGCAGGGTCATCAACGGGTCGGCCAGGATGACATTGGCGATATCGTTGCTGTTGACCTTATCGCCTTGCTGGGCAAGCTCCGCCAGCAGGCGTGCCGTACGACGAAATACCGCTACCTGGCTCGGCCCGAGCTTTTCCAGCCACGGCTTGGGGTCGGTTATGCCATTCGCCATAGCAGGAGACGTCCACGATGGAGGTCATGCAATTCGATGCTTGCATCCGGCTTCACGCCGGGTACTTCAAAGGTATTGCTGACGAACAAGCTACCCGGCGGCATTTCGCGTTTGGCTTTTTGCCAGAGCCGGGGCATCGGTTCCGGCGAGAGAAAGGCATACACGACGTCATAGCGGGATAGATCGACGTGCCACAGATCGCCCAGTGCGATAGAGGCACGCGTCCCGAGCCGTAAGCGGCTCAGGAGCCAGAGCGCGGGTGCGGATTCGATGCCGTTGAGCACCAGATCGGGCCGATTTTTTGCCAAGAAAGCGAGCAGGCCGCCAGTGCCGCTGCCGATATCCAAAAAACGCAGCCCCGGGCTCGTCGGCAGTAGACGCAGCAACTCGCTTTTGGCGCGATGGCTCGACAGATAGAGCGGCACCCGGTTGCGCACGGCGCCCAACTGGGTCAGCAATAATGCGGCCAGGCCCGCTAGATACCAGTGTGGGGCGAGTTCCCATTGCTGGGCCTGGGCAAGCAAGGGGAAGAAGAGCAGATTGATGACTAGCCACCACGCGGGTAGTGCGAAGAAATAGCTGACGCTCCCTGCGAGTAGGCCCTGCATCAGGGTTAATCCGCGCCAATTCAGATCGAGTTCGATCTGCTGGGCGCCTGACGCGAGGCCGAGGACGAGTGCCCAGGCCAAGAGATGGATCAGTCCAGCCTGTAGCGTGGGCGGCAGGCGGGGGCTGGATATGGGGAATTTAAGGTTTGACACTGCCAAGCTTTTCCTCGACCTGTTTGGCGGTCAAGGCCTCGGTTTGCTGGCTTTCCTTGGTGATGGCCTCTTCCGCCTCTTTCTTCATCACGATGATGGAGATGCGCCGGTTGATCGGGGCGGCAGGGTCGTTTTTAAGGAAGGGGACCGCGTCGGCCAAGCCGACGACTCGTAGTATCTTGGTCTGTAGCAATCCGCCGGTCAGCAGCTCGCGGCGCGAGGCGTTGGCCCGATCGGCCGACAGTTCCCAGTTGCTGTAGCCGCGCAGGCCGGAGGCGTATTGCACCGAGTCGGTGTGGCCGGACAGGCTGATGCGGTTCGGGACATCGTTCAGGGTGCGGCCGATCTCGTGCAAGATGTCACGCGTATAAGATTTCATGACCGCGCTGCCGGAGTCGAACATCGGCCGATTCTGGTCATCGACGATCTGGATGCGTAGGCCCTCGCTGGTGATGTCGATTTTGATCTGGTTTTTGAACTGCTGAAGCTTGGGGTTGCTCTCGATCAGCGTATTGAGCTTTTCCTTCAGTTCGGACAGGCGTGCGGCTTCTTGTGCCTTGTTTTGTTCCGTATTTTCTTCAGGTTTCTTCTTGGTTTGTTCGGACTCCTCACTGCGTTTGGTATCCAGCGTTGTCTTTTTAGTGATGTCGTCGCCGCCGCCTTTGATGATGCTGGTTTGCTCGCCGACCCCCTGGCCGCCGCTCAGCGCGACCTTAAGCGGGGTCTTGAAGTAGTCCGAGATGCCTTGCAGCTTGGCCTTGTTGACCGAGCCCAATAGCCACATCAACAGAAAGAAGGCCATCATGGCCGTGACGAAGTCGGCATAGGCGATCTTCCAGGCGCCGCCATGCGCGGCATGCCCGCCTTTTTTGATGCGCTTAATGACTATTGGGCGTTGGGTATCATCCGCCATGGCCTATCGCCTCACTTAGCCGCCTTGCGCGCCTTGATGTCTTCTTCCAATTCGAGGAAGGTCGGCCGCTCGGTGGAATAGAGCACTTTGCGCCCGAATTCGACGCAGACCTGCGGCGAGAAACCGTTGAGGCTGGCGAGAATGACTGTTTTTACGGCCTGTAGAACCTTGCCGCCTTCCTCGACTTTGACTTCCATGGCCGTCGAGACTGGCGATACGAAGCCGTAGGACAACAAGATACCGAGGAAGGTACCGACCAGGGCGTGGGCAATCAGCACCCCCAGTTCAGATGGCGGCAGATACAGCGACTCCATGGTATGTACCACGCCCATCACCGCGGCGACGATACCGAAGGCCGGCATGCCGTCGGCCATGCGCTGCACGGCCTGGGCGGGCCCCATGCCTTCGTGGTGGTGCGTCTCGATCTCGGCATCCATCAGGTTCTCGATTTCGAGGGCATTCAGGTTGCCGCCGACCATCAGGCGCAAATAGTCGGCAATGAATTCGATCAAATGGTGATCGGCCTGAACCGCGGGATATTTGGCGAACAGCGCGCTTTCTTCCGGGTTCTCGACATCCGGCTCGATCGACATCAGGCCCTCGCGGCGCACCTTGTTCAAGATTTCGAACAGGAGTGCCAGCAATTCCATGTAAAAGGCCTTGGTGTATTTGGATCCTTTGAAAACGCCAGGCATGGCGGAAACGAAGGCCTTCATACCCTTGGCGCCATTGGCCGCCATGAAGGCGCCGAACGCACCGCCACCGATCATGACCAGTTCCAACGGCTGGAACAACGAAGCCAGATGACCGCCGCCAGCGGCAAAGGCGCCGAACACGCTCGCTAAGGCGACGATCCAGCCAATGATTACCAGCATGCCTTGTTACTCCTCTTTGGCATCAACGTTCAATTCGTATTGCATTCGTCCAATATCCGCCTGACGGGGCCGAAGGTCTTGCGATGCACCGGCGTTACGCCATGCCGCCTCAGGGCCTCCAGATGCGCGGCAGTAGGGTAACCGCTGTGCTGCTCGAAGCCATAGCCGGGATAATACCTAGCAAGTTCCAACATTGTCTTGTCGCGTGCGGTTTTCGCCAGGATCGATGCCGCCGAGATGGCCGGTTCGAGCGCATCGCCCTTAATGATAGCCCGAGTCGGATAGGGCAGTTCAGGGCAACGATTGCCGTCCACCCACACTTCCTTGGGGGCGACGGCTAAATCCATGACGCTGCGTCGCATCGCCAGTAGGCTGGCTTGCAGGATGTTGATCTGGTCGATTTCCTCGACCGTCGCCCAAGCCACGGCCCAGGCGAGGGCCTTGGCACGAATCTCATCGGCCAGCCGTTCGCGGCGGCTGGCGGAGAGTTTTTTCGAATCCTTCAGGCCATCGATCGGTTTGTTTGGGTCGAGGATGACCGCAGCGGCACAGACCGGGCCGGCCAAGGGGCCACGGCCGGCTTCATCGACGCCACAGATTAAATACGGTGCCGCTGTCATCGGAGAAACGGCGCGAGGGCCTCGGCAATCAGGCGCGGGGTGTCGCGTTTGAGCGCGCGGCGGATGGCTTCGAATACATCCTGCATGGCTTCGCGTGCCGTACGATCTTGCAATAGCCGTACGACTTCGTCGGCCAAAGCTTCAGGCGTGGCCTGCTTTTGGATCAGTTCCGGTACGACTGCGCGGCCTGCCAAGATATTGGGCAGACCGACATACGGCAAATAGGCTTGCCGGCGCATGATCTGATAGGTCAGCCAAGGTACCTTGTAGGTAACCACGTGCGGGCATTTTAGCAATGCGGCTTCCAAGGTTGCCGTGCCGGAGGCGATCAGGGCGGCATCGACCGCCTGCATGGCATCGTGGGCATGGCCGAACAGGATGCGAATCGGGAGATCGTGTGCCTGAAGCCGATAAATGGCCTCCTCGAATTGCAGCCGCGTTTCACGGCTGATCAACGGCACCAGGAATTGGACGTGACCGCGCTGGGCATGGATCTTGCGGGCGGTTTCGATGAAGATCTCGGCCATGAGATTGAGTTCGCTCCGGCGACTACCCGGCATCAACAGCACATATTCGCCATTCGGTTTGAGGCCCAGCCGTTCGCGAGCCCCCTTGCGATCGGGCTGGGCCGGCAAGGCGTGGGCGAGGGGATGGCCGACAAAAGTAGCCGGGATGCCGGCCTGGGCATAGAGTGCCTCTTCGAACGGGAAGATCAGCAGCATGTGCGAGACGGCCTTGCGAATTTTCCTTATCCGGCCCCGGCGCCAGGCCCAGATCGAGGGGCTGACAAAATGCACGGTTGGAATGCCATTCCGCTTCAGCGTGGCTTCGAGCGAGAGGTTGAAATCGGGAGCATCGACTCCGACGAATAACGCCGGTTTGTCTTGCAGCAGTTTTCGCTTGAGTTGGCGGCGAATGCCTAGGATCTTACGCAGGCCGGACAGTGCCTCGACATAACCGCGCACGGCCAAGGTGTCCATCGGAAACCAGGAACGGGCACCCATGCCCTGCATCTTCGGGCCGGCGATGCCTTCAAACCGAAGCGGCAGGTGGGCCTGTCGTGTCGCCTCGATCAGCAGCCCCCCTAGCAAGTCGCCGGACGCCTCACCGGCGACGATAGCGACCGTTTGAGTAGGCACAGTCGCAGCGAGCGGTGTGGCCAGGTTCTCATGGTTGTCGTGGTTCATTCCAGCCGCCATTTATCGAACGATGCCACGCCCCGGTAGACGGAGGAAATCGGCCAAGGGCTGCAGCTCTGGTTGCTTGGCGGCTTCTTGGGCGATCGCGTCGGCGGCCTCGTTCATGCCCAGGCCTGACTTGTAGAGCGTCTTGTAGGCACGCTTGAGCGCGGCCAGCGCCTCGGTGCTGAAGCCTCGGCGCTTCAAACCCTCGGCATTCAGGCCATGCGGTGCGGCCGGGTTGCCGGAAGCCGTGATGAACGGCGGGATGTCCTGACGCACGACCGAGGCGATACCGGTAATGACATGGGCGCCGACCCGGCAGAATTGGTGCACGCCGGTGAAGCCACCGAGGATGGCGTAATCGGCAACCTCGACATGCCCGGCCAGCGAGGCATTGTTGGCGAAGATGGTATGGTCGCCGACCGCGCAATCGTGGGCGATATGCACATAGGCCATGATCCAGTTGTGGTTGCCGATACGGGTGACGCCCTTGTCTTGCACGGTGCCGGTGTTGAAGGTGCAAAACTCCCGAATGGTGTTGTGGTCGCCGATCTCCAGCCGGGTCGGTTCGCCGGCGTATTTCTTGTCTTGCGGTTCCTCGCCCAACGAGACGAACTGGAAGATGCGGTTGCCGCGGCCGATGCGGGTGTGGCCGGTGATCACGGCGTGCGGGCCGATCCGGCAGTCGTCGCCGATCTCGACGTGCTCGCCGACGAGGGTGTAGGCGCCGATCTCGACGTTGGCGCCGATCTTGGCCTGGGGATGAACGATGGCGGTGGGGTGGATCATCTGCGGGTCCTGCTCACTCCACGGTGCGCAAGGTGCACATCAGGTCGGCCTCGCAGGCCACTTGACCATCGACCAGTGCCTGGGCAGTGAATTTCCAGATGCCGCGCATATTCTTGGTGATGGTCGCCTCCAGACGCAACTGATCGCCCGGCGTGACCGGTCGCTTGAAGCGGGCGTTGTCGATGCCGACGAAATAGACCACCGTGTTGTCGGTCACCGGGGTGTCGGAACTCTGGAAGGCGAGGATACCGGCAGCTTGGGCCAGCGCCTCGATGATCAGCACGCCTGGCATCACCGGATGGTGCGGGAAATGGCCCGGGAAGAACGGCTCGTTCATGGTGACATTTTTCAAGGCGGCGATGCGCTCGCCTTTGGTGAGCTGCAATACCCGATCGACCAACAGGAAGGGGTAGCGGTGCGGCAGGTGGCGCATGATGTCCTTGATATCCATAACCGTGTCGGTGCTCACGAGGATTTCCTTTCCAATTCAGATAATTTCTTTTCAAGTTCTTTGATGCGCTCGTGCATCCTGTCCAGATGCCGTAGCTGAGCGGCATTACGCTTCCAGTCGGCATGCGCCATCAAGGGCTGGACCGAGGTGTAGGTGCCGGCCTCGCGGATAGACTTGCCGACGAAGGTGCCGGCCGAGATGACGACCCGATCGGCGATTTCCAAATGGCCGATGATCATCGCCGCACCGCCGATTTGGCAGTAGGCGCCGATATGGGTGCTGCCGGCGATGCCGGTGCAGGCGGCGATGGCGGTATGGGCACCGATCCGTACGTTGTGCGCGATTTGAATCAGGTTGTCGAGCTTGGCCCCGCGCTCGATCACGGTGTCGTCGAGGGCGCCGCGGTCCACGGTGGTGTTGGCGCCGACCTCGACATCGTCTTCGAGCACGACACCACCGATATGCGGCACCTTGAGCCAATGATCGTCTTCCCAGGCCAGACCGAAGCCGTCCGAACCGATCACACAACCCGAATGCAGAATGATGCGGTGGCCCAGGCGGCAGTGACTATAGACGGTCACGTTCGGATGCAACACACAATCGTCGCCGATTTGGCTCTGCGCCCCGATCGAACAACCGGCGCCGATACGGCTGCGCGCACCGATGCGTGCATTGTCAGCAATATGGACATGCGGCCCGATCCAGGCATCGGCCGCGATCTGCGCGCTATCGGCGATATGTGCGCTAGGGTGGATGCCGGGCGCGATCTCAGGCTCGGGATGGAACAAGTCGACCGCACGGGCAAAGGCTGCGTGCGGGTTGGCCACCACCAGATGCGGCTGTGTGATCTGCGGACTCAGCCGGCTGGAAACCAGCAGGGCGCCTGCACGCGAGCGCTGGGCAGCCGCCAAATGCTTTTCGCCGGTGACGAAGCTGATTTGTTCCGAAGTGGCTTGCTCGAGCGAGGCTACGCCGGTGTAACGACGGCCGACATCCCCCACCAGTGCGCCGCCCAGGCAGGCCCCCAATTCGGCCAGGGTGTAGCCGGGCATGTGTGGGCTCTCAGCGCTCCAGCGCCTTCAAGACTTTGTCGGTGATGTCTACGCGTTGACCGGCGTAGACGGCATTTTCGACGATCAAGTCGAAGCCGTCCTTCTTCGCGATATCCAGGATGGCATTGCGCGCCTTTTCATGGATATTGGCGAATTCTTCGTTCTTGCGCTGGTTGAGGTCTTCGCGCAGCTCGCGTTGAGCACGTTGGATGTCGCGGTTGAGGTTGGCGACATCGCGCTCTTTTTTGGATCGTTCCGAATCAGGCAGGGTGAGCGATTCTTTTTCCAGGCTAGCCTGTAGGTCCCGTGCTTGCTTGACTTGCTTTTGGATGTCTTGCTCGCGGCTGGCAAATTCCTTTTCCAGTTTCTTCTGGGCCTTTTGCGACAGCGCGGAGTCGCGGAAGATGCGCTCGGTGTTGACGAAACCGATTTTGAGTTCCGCGGCAAACAATGGTTGCGCCAAGCTCAACCCAATCAGCAAGGCGGTAATGGCGGCTTTCATAGTTGAATCTCCTGCAATTAGAACACCGAGCCCAACTGGAATTGGAAGACTTGGGTTTTATCGTCGGTTTTAGCGTTGATCGGCTTGGCCAGGGAAAACTTCAGTGGGCCGAACGGCGAATACCAGGTAAGACCAAGACCGCCGGAATAGCGGATATCGCCGAAGGCGATGCTGCTATAGCGACCTTGGTAGTCATCCGGGCCAAATGCAGCACCTGCATCCATGAATACGCTCATACGTACCGAGCGATCTTTGCCTAGGCCGGGCATCGGGAACAGCAATTCGGCATTTCCGACCAGACGTTTGTCGCCGCCGATGGCATAGGGCGTGCCGGCGCTGTCGAGTGACTTGGGCCCGAGGGTGCCGGACTCAAAGCCGCGCACCGAGGTATTGCCGCCTGCATAGAAGTTGCGGAAGAACGGCATCGGTTTGCCGCCGAAGCCACCGCCATAGCCGATCTCGCCATTGAGCAATAAGGTGAAGGTGTTGGAGAGCGGCAGGTATTGTTGATATTGGTAATTGAGTTTGTAGTACTCCAGATCGCCAATCGGCGTGCCAACCTCGCCATAAACGCGTTGATAGCTGCCGGCGGTCGGATAGAGCAGGCTATTACGCGAATCGCGTGCCCAGCCGGCATCCAGGCGCAGGCTGGTCGTGGTCACGCCATTCACATCGCCGCCGAAATCGAGCGCGAATTTCTTGAAATTGGTCGGGCTGTCGGCGGTCAAGTCCAACGTGTATTGCTCAATCGCCGCACCGAGGTTGATGCTGTCCAGTTCGTTGATCGGCAGGCCCAAGCGACCACCCAAGCCGAGGGTCGAGGTCCGGTATTGCGCAATGCCGTTCAGGCTGGCGGTATCCTGGTCGCGGCGGTAGATGTCATAGCCGAGGCTGACCCCGTCCGGGGTGAAATAGGGATTGGTGAAGGACAGCGCATACACCGTGTTGACGCTGCCGCTATTGACCTGCACGGAGAGCTTGTTCCCGCTGCCAAAGAGGTTGTTCTGCGATACCGAGCCGGACAGCACGATACCTTCCGAGCTGGAAAAACCGGCACCGAGCAGGATGTTGCCGGTGGATTTCTCCGTGACCGAGACATTGACGTCGACTTGGTCGGTGGTGCCGGGGACGGACGGCGTCTCCAGATTGGTCTCGCTGAAATAGCCCAGCCGCTCGATGCGCTCGCGCGAACGGTTGATCTTGTCGGCCGCATAGACAGCACCTTCTGGCTGGCGCATCTCGCGCCGGATGACCTGATCCTGGGTCTTGTTGTTGCCGGCGATCTCGATGCGCCGGACATAGACCTTACGGCCGGGATCGACCAGGAAGGTAAAGGCGACTTGATGTTTCGCCTTGTCGATTTCCGGGGCGGCATTGACGTTGGCGAAGGCGAAGCCGTCGTTGCCCAGGCGGTCGCCCATCTTCTTGACCGATTCGTTCAGCTTCTCGCGCGAGAACACGTCACCCGCCTTGAGGCCGACCAGGGCGTCGAGGTCTTTTTCAGGCACCGGCAGGTCACCGGCGATCTTGTAACCGGAGACCGTGTATTTCTCACCCTCGGTGACGTTGACGCTGATATAGATGTCTTTTTTGTCCGGGGTGATCGAGACTTGGGTGGAGTCGATCGTAAATTCCAGGTAACCCCGGTTCAAGTAGTGCGAGCGCAAGGCTTCCAAGTCGGCCGTCAGTTTTTGCTTGGAATATTGGTCGTTCTTGGTCCACCAGGTCAGCCAGCCAGGCGTGCGCAGCGCGAACAAATCAAGCAGGTCTTTCTCCTTGAACGCCTTGGCACCGATGATGTTGATGGCACGAATCTTCGAGATATCGCCCTCGTTGATCTCGAAATTGACTGCAACCCGGTTGCGCTCCAAGGGCGAGGTGCGGGCGGCGACCTCGACGGCATACATGCCGCGGTTGAAATACTGGCGCTTGAGTTCCTGTTCGGCCTTGTCCAGCAGGGACTTATCGAGGATGCGACCGTCGGCCAGACCGAGTTGCTTGAGGCTGGCCTTGATTTCATCCTTTTGAAATTCCTTCATGCCGGCGAAATCGATCTGCGCGATGGCGGGGCGTTCCTCGATTTGCACGATCAGCACGCCGTCGGTCACCTCAAGGCGCACATCCTTGAAAAACCCGGTGGCGTAGAGCGCCTTGATCGCAGCGGAGGCCTTGTCGTCGGTCAGTGTCTCGCCGACCTTGACCGGCAAGTAGCTAAAGACCGTGCCAGCCTCGGTGCGCTGGATGCCTTCGACGCGAATATCCTTGACCTGAAAGGGTTCGAAGGCGTGGGCCTGGGTGGAAACGAGCGCTGCAGCGAGCGCGATGCCTGGTATGTGTTTCTTCATTGTGTCAGCAAGCGCTGGAAGTCGTTGAACAAAGCCAAAAACATCAGTACGCCCAACAAGGCCATGCCGACTTTTTGCCCAATTTCCTGCACCCGCTCTGGCACCGGTCGGCCGGTCACGATTTCGGCCAGATAATACAGCAAATGCCCCCCGTCCAATAGAGGAATGGGCAGCAGATTGAGTACACCGAGACTGATGCTGACGAGTGCCAAGAAGGCGATGAAACTGCCTGCGCTGCTGCGTGCGGACTGTCCGGCGTAGTCGGCGATGGTGACCGGCCCTGAAATATTCTTCAACGAAACCTGGCCGATGACCATGCGGCCCAACATTTCCAGGCTGAAGCTGGAGAGTTCCCAAGTCTTGCCGACGGCATGCGCGAATGCAGCGCCGGGGGAATAGCGCATCTGTGTCTGTATGGCCTCGAAGGTGCCGGGGGGGATGCGCGGCGCAGCGCCGATCTTGCCGATGGTTTGGCCCGATTCCGCGCTCGCGTCCGGTGTGACAGCAAGATGCACGACCCGATGGTCACGTTCGACGGTCAATTCGATTTTACGGGCGGGCGATTGCCGCACATGTTGAACCAATTGTTCCCAGCGAGTAATCGTGTCGTTATCGACAGCCAGGATGCGGTCGCCCGGCAACAGTCCAGCATGAGCGGCTTGGCCCTGCGGCAGCAATTCGCCGATGACAGGCGCGATGTCCGGCATATAGCGGACCAGGCCAACGGCCTCCAGCAAACGGCTTTCTTTGTCTGCGCTGGACAGGGCGCTTAGGTCGAGGCTTCGGAAATAAAGGTGGCCAGTCGCATCCTGGGTTTCGAGCTTGAGTTGCTCGGCATCGATGCCTTCCCGTAGGATCAACCAATGCAAATCCTGCCAACTCTCGATGCTTTCGCCGCCGATGCGAATGACGGTCTCGCCATTGCGAATGCCGGCTAGCTGGGCCGCCGAGTTGGCCGGCGGTTCGCCGAGGATCGGTTTTAGGGCCGGCACCCCAGTGAGATACAGGCCCCAATAGATCAAGATGGCCAACAACAGGTTGGCCACGGGCCCCGCCAAAATGATCGCGCTGCGCTGCCAAACGTTTTTGCGGTTGAAGGCATAGGGCAGGTCTTGCTCTGCGACCGCGGCCTCCTGCTCGTCCAGCATCTTCACATAGCCGCCCATCGGGATGGCGGACAGCGCCCATTCGGTACCGCGCCGGTCGCGCCGGCTCGCAACGACGCGGCCGAAGCCGACCGAGAAGCGCAACACTTTTACCCGGCAAAGACGCGCCACGGTGTAATGCCCCAGTTCATGCACCATGACCAGGATCGCGATGGTGACGAGGAAGGCGAGCAGTGTGGTCATCGTGTGTGGCCGGCGATGTATTGACGCGCCACGGCACGCGCTTCCTGGTCGATGGCGACCAAGTCATCGAGCGAATCGGCGCGGGCACTGCCCAGGCGCTGCATGGCAGCGTCCAGCGTGGCCGGGATCGTCAGGTAGGCGATGCGGTGATCGAGGAAGGCGGCCACCGCCTCCTCGTTGGCGGCGTTGAGCACGGTCGGCGCGGTGGTGTCGGTCTGCAGCGCATCGAAGGCCAGTTGCAAGCAGGGGAAGCGGCGGATATCCGGCGTCTCGAAGGTGAGGGTGCCGGTCTTGGCCAGATCGAGCCAGGGCACGCCGGCCGCCATCCGCTCCGGATAGGCCAGGGCATGGGCGATGGGCGTGCGCATGTCCGGGTGCGACAACTGCGCCAGTACCGAGCCGTCGAGGTATTCGACCATGGAATGGATGATGCTCTGCGGGTGGATCACCACCTCGATCTGTTCCGGTTTGGCGTTGAACAGCCAATGGGCCTCGATCACCTCCAGGCCCTTGTTCATCATGGTCGCCGAGTCGACCGAGATCTTCTTGCCCATGACCCAGTTGGGATGGGCGACCGCCTCTTCCGGCGTCACCGCGGCCAGGGTTTCGACGGCGCGGGTGCGGAACGGGCCGCCGGAGGCCGTGAGCAGGATGCGGCGCACGCCATGCTTGGCCAGGTCGCCGTCGTAGCCGGCCGGCATCGATTGAAATACCGCGTTGTGCTCGCTGTCGATCGGCAGCAGGGTGGCGCCGCCGTCATGCACCGCCTGCATGAAGAAGCGCCCGGCCATGACCAGGGTCTCCTTGTTCGCCAGCAGGATGCGCTTGCCGGCCTTTGCCGCGGCCAGCGCCGGCTTCAGGCCGGCGGCGCCGACGATGGCGGCCATGACGCTGTCCACCTCGGGTAGGGCGACCACTTGCTCCAGCGCGGCCTCGCCGTGCAGCACCTCGGTTGGGCTGTTGCCCAGCAAGGCTTGCAGGGCCGTGGCGCGGGCGGCATCCGGTACCACGGCATAGCGCGGCTGGAACTGCCGGCACTGCTCGGCCAGTTTGTCGACCTGATTGAAGCCGGTCAGGGCGACGACGCGAAAGCGTTCGGGGTGGCGGGCCACCACGTCCAGGGTGTTGACGCCGATGGTGCCGGTGGCGCCGAGGATGGTGAGATTGTGCGGGGTCATGTCGAGTCGTTTATCCGTGCAGCCAGAGCCAGAGCAGCGCAGCGACCGGCAGTACGGCCAGGTGGCTGTCGACCCGGTCGAGCACGCCGCCGTGGCCAGGCAATAAGGTGCCGCTGTCCTTCACGCCGGCCTGCCGCTTGCACCAGGATTCGAACAGATCGCCTTCGATGCCGAGCGCGAACAACAGCCAGCTGGCCAAAAGCAGGCTGAGCAGGCAGTTGGCGCTACAGGCGAAGTAGCCGGCGATCGCGACGGCGAACAGGGAGATGGCGAGGCCGGCGCCGATCGCGCCTTCCCAGGTCTTGCCCGGGCTGATCCGCGGGGCCAGCTTGCGCCGGCCGAAGGCGCGGCCGGCGAAATAGGCGGCACTGTCGGCGACGGCGGAAAGGGCGATGGCGCCGAGCAGCAGGCCGGCGCCCTGTTCGCGCAGGTAGAGCAGGGCCAGTCCCGCCGGCAGCAGTAAGAGCCAGCCGAGCACGCAGCCCAGCACCCGGCCGGGCAAGGGCCAGGCGCGGGCGAGCCAGAGCGGCACCACGAGCAGCCAAAGACCGAGCGAGGCGAGATAGGCCTGGGGCAGATATTGAACTTGGCCCATGGCCAGGGCAGCGGCTAGGACCGCAGTGCAGCCGACAAACAGGTGGCCCAGCACCGGCCCGAACTGCAGCAGACGCGCCCATTCCCACGCGGCGGCGGCCAAGAGCAATACAACCAGGCCGAGCCAGAGCGGGGCGGGGGCGGCGAATGCCGCCAGCAACAGGGCGGCGATCAGTCCCAGGCCGGTGGCGACCCGGCGCCTAGCGCTCGAGGAGCTGTTCGCTGGTGCGGCCAAAGCGGCGCTCGCGTTTTTGATACCAGGCAATGGCTTGGGCTAAAGACTCGGCTCCGAAATCCGGCCACAGGATGTCGGTGAAATAGAGCTCGGTATAAGCCAGCTGCCAGACCAGGAAATTGCTGATTCGTTGTTCGCCGCCGGTACGGATGAACAGATCGGGCTCCGGGGCATAGGCCATGGACAGGTATGGGGTCAGCCTCGCTTCGTCGATCTGTTCAACCTCTGGATTGGCCGCCAGCCAGCGATTCACCGCATTGAGAATGTCCCAGCGGCCGCCGTAATTGGCGGCGATGGTGAGCACCAGCCGGTCATTGCCACCGGTCTTCGCCTCGCCGGCGCGGATGAGTTCCTGCAATTGCGGGCTGAACTGGCTAAGATCGCCGACGACTTGGAGGCGGATGCCGTTCTTGTGCATCTTGTCGACTTCGCGCTCCAAGGCCATGACGAAGAGTTCCATGAGCTTGGACACCTCTTCTTTGGGCCGGCGCCAGTTTTCGGAACTGAAGGCGAATAGAGTGAGATAGCCGACACCGTGTTCAATGCAGGCTTGGATCACGTCGCGCACCCGTTCGACGCCTTGCTGATGCCCGGCAACCCGGGGTAGCAGGCGCTTCTTTGCCCAGCGGCCATTGCCATCCATGATGATGGCGACATGGCGGGGGATGGCCGAGGCCTGAGGGACCTCGGCGGTGGAACTGAAAAACTTGCGGAGCATTCGGCGCCGTCCGATCAGACCGCCAGCAGTTCTTTTTCTTTCTCGGCCAAGGCCTTGTCGATCTCGGCAATGTACTTGTCGGTCAGCTTCTGGATGTCGTCCTCGGCGCGGCGGTTGTCGTCCTCGCCGATTTCCTTGTTCTTCAGCAGATCCTTGACATGGGCGATGGCATCGCGCCGGATGTTACGCACGGCGACCTTGCCGTTCTCCGACTCGCCACGCACCAGCTTGACCAGCTCTTTGCGCCGCTCTTCAGTCAAAGCCGGCATCGGCACGCGGATGATGTCGCCCATGGTCGCCGGGTTGAGGCCGAGGTCGGCGTCGCGGATGGCCTTTTCGACCTTGGCCACCATCGGCTTTTCCCACGGTTGCACACCCAGGGTGTGGGCGTCGAGCACGGAGACGTTAGCCACTTGGTTGATCGGCATCGGGCTGCCGTAATAGTCGACCTTGACGTGATCGAGGATGCCGGTGTGGGCGCGGCCGGTGCGGACCTTGGCGAAGTCGGCCTTCAAGGCCTCGATCGATTTCTTCATCTTGTCTTCGGCCGATTTCTTGATGTCGTTGATCATGCTTGTCTCCTGGTCAAAGCGTGACGAGGGTACCTTCGGATTCGCCGTGGACGATGCGCTTGAGCGCCCCGGCCTTGAAGATGGAAAAGACCTGCAAAGGCATCTTCTGTTCCCGACAGAGCGCGAACGCGGCCATGTCGAGCACACCCAGATTCTTGGCGATCGCCTCGTCGAAGCTGAGCTGGTCGTAACGGGTGGCGTTCGGGTCCTTCTTCGGGTCGGCGGTGTAGACGCCGTCGACCTTGGTCGCCTTCAGCATCAGGCCGGCCCCGATCTCGGCGGCGCGCAGGGCGGCCGCGGTATCGGTGGTGAAGAAGGGGTTACCGGTGCCGCCGCCAAAGATCACGACGCGGCCGGCCTCGAGGTGGCGCACGGCGGCATCGCGCTCGAACGGCTCGCCGACATGGGCGATGGTCACCGCGGTCATGACTTGGGCCGGTATGCCGGCGGTCATCAAGGCATCTTTCAGCGCCAGCGAATTCATCACCGTGGCCAGCATGCCCATGCTGTCGGCGGTCGCCCGGTCCATGCCGGACAGCGCCCCGGTGGCGCCGCGGAACAGGTTGCCGCCACCGACCACAATGCCGATCTGCACGCCCAGGGCGGCGACCTCGTCAAGCTGTTTGACGATGCCAGCCAGGGTCTCACCGTGATAGCCGAAGGCGTCGGGGCCCATCAGGGCCTCGCCGGACAGCTTGAGCAGGATGCGGCGATGGGCGATGGCGGTCACGGCTTAGACCTTAGCGGCGGCAGCCACCTCGGCCGCGAAGTCGCTGACCTTCTTCTCGATGCCTTCGCCGACCACGTACAGGGTAAAGCTGCCCATGCTGGCGCCCTTGCCTTTGAGTACTTGCTCGACGGTCTGCTTGTCGTCCTTGACGAAGGGCTGGCCCAGCAGGGTCACTTCCTTCAGGAACTTGGCGACCGAGCCTTCCACCATCTTCTCGACGATGTTGGCCGGCTTGCCGGATTCGGCCGCCTTCTCGGTCGCGATACGGCGCTCGGTTTCAATCAGTTCGGGCGCCACGCCGGAGGCATCCAGCGCCTTCGGCTTGGCCGCGGCGATGTGCATGGCGATGTCCTTGGCCAATTGCTCGTCGCCACCGACCACGTCGACCAGCACGCCGATCTTGGCGCCGCCGTGGACATAGCTGGCCAGGGCGCCCTTGGCTGCAACGCGGACGAAGCGGCGGATGGACATGTTCTCGCCGATCTTGCCGACCAGTTGGGTGCGGGTCTCTTCGACCGTGGCATCGCCCAGCTTCATGGCGGACAGGGCATCGACGTCGGCCGGCGCATTCTTGGCCACCAGTTCGGCCAGATTCTTGGCGAAGCCCAGGAAATCGTCGTTCTTGGCCACGAAGTCGGTCTCGCAGTTGACTTCGATGATGGCGCCCAGCTTAGCATCGGGGGCGATGTAGATGCCGACGATACCTTCGGCGGCCACGCGGCCGGCGCTCTTGGCGGCCTTGCTGCCGAACTTGACGCGGATGATCTCTTCGGCCTTGGCCATGTCGCCGCCGGCTTCGTTCAGAGCCTTCTTGCAGTCCATCATGGGCGCGTCGGTACGCTCGCGCAGTTCCTTGACCATGGATGCGGTGATTTCCGCCATTTCGATTCTCCTGATTACGCTTAGATTGCAACACGCCCCGATCTCGGGGCGTGGGTGTCATTCAAATTAAAAAGGGGCTTGCGCCCCTTGATCGCGCCTGATTAGGCGGCGGGATTGTCCTCGACCTCGACATATTCGTCCTGGCTAGCGGCGACGATCTCTTCGATCACCTGCGACTTGCCTTCCAGCACGGCATCGGCGATGGCGCGGGCATACAGGCGGATGGCACGGCTGGAGTCGTCGTTGCCGGGGATGACGTAGTCGACGCCTGCCGGGGTGTTGTTGGAATCAACCACGCCGATCACCGGGATACCCAGCTTGTTGGCTTCGGTGATGGCGATCTTCTGGTAGCCGACGTCGACGACGAACAAGGCGTCGGGCAGGCCGCCCATCTCCTTGATGCCGCCCAGGCTCTGCACCAGCTTGTCATACTCGCGCTGAACCTTGAGCACTTCCTTCTTGGACAGGGTGTTCTCGGCGATCAGGGTCTCGAGGTCCTTCATCCGCTTGACCGACTGCTTGACCGTCTTGAAGTTGGTCAGCATGCCGCCCAGCCAACGGTGGGAAACCCAGGGCATGCCGCAACGCTCGGCCTCTTCGGCCATGATGTCGCGGGCCTGGCGCTTGGTGCCGACGAACAGGATGCTGCCCTTGCGCTGCGCCAGTTGGCGCGCGAACTTGGCCGCCTCTTCGAACAGCGGCAGGGTCTTTTCCAGGTTGATGATGTGAATCTTGTTGCGATGGCCGAAGATGAACGGGGCCATCTTGGGGTTCCAGTAGCGGGTCTGGTGGCCGAAATGGACACCGGCTTCCAGCATTTGACGCATGGTCACGGACATTACGAATACTCCTAGTTAAGGTTAAGCCTCCATCCGCCAAACATCCCTGCCGAAGTATTGAACCGGCCAGGACACCTTAACGGGGCGGATGTGTGGATTACACCCGGACAATCCGGGAAGCCCGAGATTCTAACAGCCGGAAGGGGCGCGAGCAAGCCGAAAAAGGCCAAAAAACCGCGACTTAGCGTGATTTCTTGCGGGCCTGTCGATCCAATTGCTTGAGGTGATCCAGCTTCTCGCCGATCTTGGCCTCCAGGCCGCGCGGGGTGGGCTGGTAGAAGCTGGGTTCGGGCAGGTCATCCGGGAAGTAGGTTTCCCCGGCGGCATAGGCCTCCGGCTCGTCGTGGGCATAGCGATAGGCCCGGCCGTAGCCCAGCTCCTTCATCAGCTTGGTCGGCGCGTTGCGCAGGTGGATGGGCACCTCGCGCGAGCCGTCCTCCCGGACGAAGGCGCGGGCCTGGTTGTAGGCCATGTAGCCGGCATTTGATTTCGGCGCGCAGGCCAGATAGATCACGGCCTGGGCCAGGGCCAGCTCGCCCTCGGGCGAGCCCAGGCGCTCGTAGGTCTCGGCTGCGTTCAGCGCGATCTCGGCCCCGCGCGGGTCGGCCAGGCCGATGTCCTCCCAGGCCATGCGCAGGATGCGCCGAGCCAGATAACGCGGATCGGCGCCGCCGTCGAGCATGCGGGTGAACCAATAGAGCGAGGCATCCGGGTTGGAGCCGCGCACCGACTTGTGCAGGGCGGAAATCTGGTCGTAGAAGGCCTCGCCGCCCTTGTCGAAGCGGCGCAGGGAAGGGGACAGTGCGCTGGTCGTGAACTCGGCATCGGCCTCGGCGCGGCCGGCGGTACGGGCCGCGGTGGCCAGCTGCTCGACCAGGTTCACCAGCCGCCGGCCGTCGCCGTCGGCGAAGCCGATCAGCAGTTTTTCCGCTTCGGCATCCAGGGTCAGGCCCAGTTCGCCCCGCTCCAGCGCGCGGTGCAGCAAGGCTTGCAGCTCGGCCTCGGACAGCGCGGTCAGGACATAGACCTGGGCCCGGGAGAGCAAGGCGCCGACCACCTCGAACGAGGGATTCTCGGTGGTGGCGCCGATGAAGGTGACCAGGCCCGATTCGACATGGGGCAGAAAGGCATCCTGCTGGGCCTTGTTGAAGCGGTGTACCTCGTCGACGAAGAGGATGGTCTGCCGGCCCATGGTTTGGTTGACCCGGGCCCGCTCTACCGCCTCGCGGATCTCCTTCACTCCGGCCAGCACGGCGGAGATCTGGATGAAATCGGCGTTGAAGTGCTGCGCGGTCAGCCGGGCCAGGGTGGTCTTGCCCACGCCGGGCGGGCCCCAGAGGATCATGGAATGCAGCCGTCCGGCCTCGAAGGCCAGGCGCAGCGGTTTGCCCGGTCCCAACAGGTGCGACTGGCCGATCACCTCATCCAGGGTGTGCGGGCGCAGATGCTCGGCCAGCGGGGCGCCGGCCGGCACGGTCAGATCGGGCGCCGCAGGGGAAAAGAGGTCGCCCGAGCCGGCGTCACTGGTCGCCAATGACGTCAACCCCCTTGGCCGGGGTGAAGCGGAACAGATCGGCCGCCAAGGCCGGGTTGCGTTGCAGTTTGCTAAAACGCAGCAGCGTGATCTGGCCGAAGCGATCCTTTAGTTCCATGACTTGCAGGTCAGCGCTCTTGAAGCCGATGCGTACGCGCTCGAAACTGCCTTCCTGCGATTTCGGCGTCGCCTCGATCCAATCCAGGCCGTCGCGACGGCCGGTGTCTTTCAATTGGAAAAACTTTTCGATCTCGTTGTTGCCCGCAAGCAGGGCGGCCGGGCTTTCACCGACGGCCCGGTCGAAGGGGCGCACGGTGACCTGGGCAAGATCGGCGTCATAAATCCACACCTTCTTACCGTCGCCGACGATCAGTTGCTCATAGGGCTTTTGATAGGTCCAGCGGAACTTCCCTGGCCGCTGCAGTTGAAAGCTGCCGCTGGCCTCCTGGGTCTTGCGGCCGTTGCGGTCGTAGACCGTTTGGCTGAACTGAGCGGTCATGGACTTGGTCTGGCCGATGAAGCCCTGCAGGCGGTTTTCCGCCTGGGCGGGCAGGGCAAGCAGGGCGAGGGTCAGGCAGAAAATGAAATTGCGCATGTTATTCGCTTCGATTTGGGGCGATGACTTCGCGGTTGCCGTTACTTTGCATGGGCGAGACCAGGCCGGCCCGTTCCATGGCCTCGATCAGGCGGGCGGCGCGGTTGTAACCGATGCGCAGGTGGCGTTGGACGGCGGAGATGGACGGGCGGCGGGTCTTGAGCACCAGGGCGACGGCCTCGTCGTACAACGCATCGGCCTCGGCATCGCCGCCTTCACCGGCCTCGCCCTCGCCGGTGTCGGGCGCTTCCAGCACCGACTCGTCGTATTGCGGCGGGCCGATCTCGCGCAGGAAGCCGGTGACCCGGTGCACCTCTTCGTCGGAGACATAGGCGCCATGCACCCGGCTGGGCACGCCGTGGCCGGGCGGCAGGTAGAGCATGTCGCCCTGGCCGAGCAGCGATTCGGCGCCCTGCTGGTCGAGGATGGTGCGCGAGTCGATGCGGCTGCTGACCTGGAAGGCGATGCGGGTCGGGATGTTGGCCTTGATCAGGCCGGTGATCACGTCGACCGAGGGCCGCTGGGTGGCGAGCAAGAGGTGGATGCCGGCGGCGCGGGCCTTTTGGGCCAGCCGGGCGATCAGTTCCTCCACCTTCTTGCCGGACACCATCATCAGGTCGGCCAGTTCGTCGATGACCACGACGATGTAGGGCAGGGTGATCAGCCGCTCGGGGTCCTCCGGGGTGATGGAGAAGGGGTTGGTCAGCGGCTTGCCGGCCTTTTCCGCTTCCTGCACCTTATTGTTGAAGCCGGCGATGTTGCGCACGCCCTGGGTGGACATCAGCTTGTAGCGCTTGTCCATCTCGTGCACGCACCAGGTCAGCGCGACCGAGGCCAGCTTCATGTCGGTGACCACCGGGGCGAGCAGGTGGGGGATGCCCTCGTAGGCCGACATCTCCAGCATCTTAGGGTCGACCAGGATCAGCCGCACCTGTTCCGGCGTGGCCTTGTAGACCAGGGACAGGATCATCGCGTTGATCGCCACCGATTTGCCCGAGCCGGTGGTGCCGGCCACCAGCACGTGCGGCATCTTGCCCAGGTCGGCCACCACCGGGTTGCCGCTGATGTCCTTGCCCAGGCCGATGGTCAGCGGCGAGTGCATGTCGTGGTAGACCTTGGCGCCTAGGATTTCCGACAGGCGCACGATCTGGCGCTGGTTGTTGGGCAGCTCCAGGGCCATGCAGTTCTTGCCCGGGATGGTCTCGACCACGCGGATGCTGACCACGGCCAGCGAGCGGGCCAGGTCCTTGCCCAGGTTGACGATCTGGCTGCCCTTCACCCCGGAGGCGGGCTCGATCTCGTAGCGGGTGATCACCGGGCCGGGATAGGCGGCCAGCACCTTCACCTCGACGCCGAATTCGGCCAGCTTGCGCTCGATCAGACGCGAAGTGGCCTCGAGCGAGGCGTCATCCACGGTCACGGTCGCCTTGGTCGGCTCGTCCAGCAAGTGGAGCGGCGGCAACTGGGCATCCGGGATGTCGCGGAACAGGAAGGCCTGGCGTTCCTGGTCGGAACGGTCGGACTGCGGGATCTCCAAGGCCGGCGGCTCGATCTTGATCGGCGGCTTTTCCTTAAGCTTCTTGCGCTCCTGCTCGACCACGGCCTCGCGCTCGATGGTCGCGGTCAGGCCGGCCTTGCGGTCGCGCCGAGCCTGCCAGTAGTCAATGGCGCCGAAATAGGCCAATTCCAGCATCTTGCCCAGCCCTTCGGCCACGTTGATCCAGGAAACACCGGTGAACAGGCTGAAACCGATACCCCAGGCGACCAGTAGAATCAGGGTGCTGCCGTCGAAGCCGAAGTTGCTCGACAGCAGATGAGCCATGCCGTTACCCAAGGCGCCCCCCGGTGCCAATGGCAGCTCGGCCTGTAGCTTGTAGAAACGCAGCGACTCCAGGGTGCTGCTCGCGAGCAGGGTCAGGCCGAAGCCGGTCAGAATGATCCACAGGCCATGATGGTGTTCGGATTCCGCTTCGCCGATCCGGCGATAGCCCCACCAGATCAAATACAGCGCGAGAATGACCCACCAGTAGGTCGAGATGCCAAAGAGATAAAGCAAAAGGTCGGCAAACCAGGCGCCGAAGGCACCGCCGGCATTATGCAGCCCTTCATGGTCAGTTGCTCGTGACCAGCCTGGGTCGTGCAGGCTATAGCTGGCCAGGATCATGGTGAGATAGACAGCGGCGGCCACGGCAACCAGCCACCAGGCTTCGCGCAGTACACGGGCGACTTTTGGGGTCAGCGGTTTGCGGGTCGGTTTCTTGGTAACGGCGCAGCGTTTGGATTTGGCGAGCATGGAGAGTAACTATAAAGGAAGCGCGCGAAATTGGCTGTATCGAAAACGCATATTGGAGGGTTGTGGCGCAAAGGCGGCCCATCGATTGCGGATACAATGCGCGCATATCGGATTTTCACCAGGACTTTCATGGGCATCTTCCCGGCCTGTTCTCTTCACGATCGTTGTCGATGGCGCAAATAAGCCTGCCGCAAAAGGTGGCCATCGTCGGCGGCAGAGGGTATCTGGGTCGGGCCCTACATGCGCATCTCGCCGAATGCGGGGTCCCTTGCTGGATCGTCGGGCGACAGCGTGCGCAGGAAGCCGCGCCGATGGCCGGCGTCGAATACCGCTCGTCCAGCCCCAGTCTGCAAGAGGCCGTTTCCGGCGCGACAACGGTGGTGCATTTGGCCGCGGTCACGACACCCGCCACCAGTGTGGCGCGGCCAAGTCTCGAAGACGAGAACATCCGATTCACGCTGGCCTTGTCGGATGCCTGCTCGAAGACAGGCGTCGAACACTTGATCTATGCCTCGTCTGGCGGAACCGTTTATGGGGAAGCGTTCGCACCCGTCGACGAACGACAGCCGATCAATCCCATGTGCCCATATGCGGCCGCGAAAGCGGCATGCGAAAACCATCTACGCGAGTTCGCGGCGGCTTCGCCAACCATGGTCACCGTTTTGAGAATGAGCAACGCGTATGGCGGCGGCCAGGTCAAGCAAGGCGACCAAGGCGTGGTGAGCTTCCTGGCCAAGCAGATTATCCAGGGCCAGGAAGTCCCCTTGTTCGGCAACACGATCAGGGATTACGTCTACATCGAGGATGTCGTGCGCGCCTTTGCCGCGGCGGTCACGCGGCCCAGCAAATTCGAGATCTACAATATTTCCACGGGAGTAGGTGCCTATCTGGTCGACCTCGCCCAGCTCGTGGCGCGCCTATTGAACAAGGATGCGCGTCTGGTGGTGGGGATGCCCAGGCCATTCGATCTGCACTGCAATGTGTTGAAGAACGACAAGGCCAAATCCATGCTGGACTGGTCGCCGAGGTATTCGCTTGAAGACGGCCTCGGGGAGTACCTCAAGGAGTTCGCCCTTGAATAAACATGGCTGCAAAGGCCAGGGGTTCGTTCGATGACGCCGGAAGAAACCGTGGGCGGGGTGACGGTCGCGCATCCCGGCCATCTCCTGGTGGCCTATCAGGCCGCGCTGGCCTTACAAGAAGCCGGCCTGCTCGACCGTTTCGAGACCGGTGTTTACTTCAAGAACGGCCGGTTCGCACGGTGCTTGCTTGCCATGCTCCCGCAACGGTTCGCCGCGCGGCTATCCAGGCAGTTGCAGCGCAGGACGCACGTCGGTTTGTCCGAACGGCAGGTGAAAACACATTCTTGGGCCGAGTTGATTTACCTGCTGGTCGCCAGAACGCCGATCTTGCGCAATTGGGCAGGCAGGGCATTACAGTGGCGCAACGAGCATTTCGATGCGCTCGTGGCGCGCGCCGTGCGCAAGGGCCGGCCGCGCGCCGTCGTTTGCTACGATAGCTGCGCGCTGAAGACCTTCGAGGCCGCCGAGAAGGTCGGCAGCTCACGCATTCTCGACCAGGTCGTCGGGCACATTCGTGCCGGTGTGGCGATTTTGTCGGAGGAGCGGAAGTTGCATCCTGACTTCGCCGACAGCATTCCCGCGGCCGTCGACGCATGGGCGGTATGCCGTTGTTCCGCCGAGGCTCTTGCCGCCGACCGCATCATCGCCGCATCGGCGTATGTGCAGGACACCCTGGTCGCCAATGGCGTGCCACCGTCGCGCATCGCGATATGCCCCTACGGGGTCGATGTCGAGCGGTTCAGGCCAGCACCGAGGGCCAGCGACCGCCCGTTCCGTATCCTGTTCGTCGGCCAGCTCAGCCAGCGCAAGGGCATCAAATACCTACTCGAGGCCTTCAAAGCGCTCAAGCTGGAAAAGGCTGAACTTGTGCTGATGGGCGGCACGGTGGGCAACGGCGATTACCTGAAGCCATACGCGGAGGTGTTTACCCACGTAAGGCACGTGCCTTATGCGGAGTTGCCCCGGTATTATCGAATGTCGGACATCTTCGTCTACCCATCGTTGCACGAGGGTTCCGCGCTTGCGATCTACGAGGCGCTGGCCAGCGGCCTGCCGGTGATCGCGACGCATAATTCGGGCTCGGTGGTCCGCGACGGCATCGAAGGGTTCATCGTGCCGATTCGCGACATCGAGGCTTTGAAGGAAAAAATATTGCTGCTGTATCGAGATCGGCCCCTCAGGGAGCGCATGAGCGCGCAGGCCAGAATGCGAGCGGAGTGCTATACCTGGCATGCCTACCGCACGCGCTTGGCCGGGATCGTGCGCGACGATATCGAAAGGAAAACGTTTTGATTTTGCCCGTGCTCGTCGTTTTGTTGGTCTTGGTTTTCTGGTTTGTCATCCTTCAGCACTGGCAGCGCGGCGTGGTCATGCTGCTGGTTTATCTGCCCTTCGCCGGCGCGGTGACCTTGTCGCTCTACCCCGAGTCATATCCGGTTCTATTCAAGGACTTCTTTTTCGTCGTCCCGGCCTATCTGGCCTTTTGGCTTGCAAGGCGTGAAATGTCGCCGGCAGCGAAGGTCCCCCCGACGGTCCGTGTCGCGATGCTGACGCTGGCGACCCTGGTGCTTCTCCAATCCTTCAATCCCAATCTGGAAAATATGATGGTGGCCGCCATCGGCTCGAAGGTGTGGTTGTTCTACTTGCCGCTGCTTTTCCTGGCGTTCGAGCTGATCCAATCGAACGAGGATCTGGTGCGGCTGCTGAGGCTGATGGTCGTCATCACCTGGCTTCCTTGCACTGTCGGCATCCTGGAATGGCTTGCCAGCATGACGTTCGGATTTCAGGAGACAATGTATGCGATCTACGGCGAGGCGGCCGAGGGAGCGACCCAGCATTTCGTGATCTTCGACATCGGCGGCCAATTTTTCCGAATTCCCTCCACCTTTACCTTCGTCTCCCAATACTTCGGTTACACGCTGGCCATGCTGGTTCCGGCCTTTGCCTTGTCGAAGCTGGACGATTCCATGTTCTGGCGTCGATTCGCCAGCGCTACCTTATGGCTGGCCGTGCTGGCTGCGTTCATGAGCGGGGCGAGGGCCGCCTTCCTGTTCGTTCCCTTGTTGCTGTCGCTGACTTATTGGCTGGAGGGCTGGTTCAAGGGGATACCGAAAGTGGCGTTCATCCTGACGCCGATCTTCTTCCTGTCTTTGTATATCGCCGGTATCGACCCGACGAAGCTATTCGATATGGTCAGGGAATTATTCCTCACCTATTCGGACAGCATCGCCAGAGAGGGTCTGCTGGATGCACTTGAAATCGCGCCGTTTGGAACCGGAACCGGGATGAACACGGGGCCGGCCCGTTATGCGCTCGACAACAGCGAGAGCTTCATCGGCATCGAGAATTATTATGCCAAGGCTGTGATCGAACTCGGCGTCGTCGGCCTGCTGGTCGTGGTGGTGCTGTTCTTCCTGCTGGCCAAACATGGCTACAAGATTCACTCGCAGCTTCGCGATAAAAGGCTTAGAAGCGCTGCCTCCGTCATCCTGGCGTTTATCGTCACCATGGAGTTGAGCGGCTTCAAGGGCTGGCAGATCGACCTCGATCCGATCAATGTGTACTTCTGGATGTTCGCCGGCATTCTGCTCAAGCTGAAGTATTTGGATAGGCCCTCGCAAATGCCAGCGGAAATAGCCCACGCAGCGCCAAGCAGGCCACTGCATGCCATACCGCGAGCCGGATGAAGGTTCTTCATATCGCCCCTTCTTATTATCCTGCCACCTATTGGGGCGGCCCGATCTTTTCCGTATATGCCTTGAATAATGCGCTGGCGTGTTTGCCCGATGTTTCGCTCGCAGTGCTGACAACCGACTCCGCCGGGCCACAACGAGAAGACCGCTTGGATCGAAGCAGGCTAAGGGGGCTGTATCCCAACCAGGAAGTCATCGTCACGCGGCGCGTGGCGGGGGCGAGCGTGTCGTTCGAGCTGCTGCGCAAACTGCCCGGCCTGCTGCGACGGGCGGACGTGGTGCATCTCACGGCGACCTATTCCTTTCCCACCATCCCGACAATATTGCTTTGCCGCCTGTTCGACAAACCGCTGGTCTGGTCGCCCAGAGGGGCCATACAAGACGCGCATGAATGGGTAGGAACGAGTCGCAGGGGATTGAAGCGAGCGTGGGAGCGCCTCTGCAATGCCCTGGTGCGTCCAGATCGAATGATCGCCCATACGACTTCCGAACGCGAGCGCAACGCAACCCAGCAAAGATTGCCTCGCGTACGTAGCGTGGTCATCCCCAACGGCGTTCAGGTTCCCACAACGCCGATGCCGCGCGATTGGCTGCCGCATGGCCGCTTGCGCTTGATGTATCTTGGCCGCCTGTCGCCCAAAAAGGGCATAGAAAATCTGCTGGAGGCGATGTGCTTGGTCAAGGATGCCGGGGTCGTATTGACGATCCATGGCGCGGGAGATGCGGACTATACGGCACAATTGCAGCGCTTGGCCGGCCGCCTTGGTCTGCTGCAAAGCGCCGTGGTTTTTGCCGGCCAAGTGGATGGCGAGGCCAAGGTGGCGGCATTCGCCGCCGCCGATCTATGCATCGTGCCCTCGTACACGGAAAATTTCTGCATGGTGGTGGCCGAGGCGCTGGCTCACGGGGTGCCGGTGATCGCCAGCCGGGGCACGCCATGGCAAGCGTTGGAAGAAAAGCATTGCGGGCTTTGGGTGGAGAACGGCCCAGAGGATTTGGCGCAAGCGATAGGCAAGATTCGGGACATGGATTTGGCGGAAATGGGCGCGCGCGGCAGAGACTGGATGCGCAGCGAATTTTCGTGGCATGCGCGGGCCGAGGAGATGCGGGGGCTTTACCATGCCCTGCTGGCTCGATGAATAGGCAGGACGAAAATGGCTGAAAGCAACGCACACATCGTGGCCGATTATGGCTGGGACAACGCCGCGCCGAAGTGCTCGCAGGCCTATCTGGCTGAGCCGGTCGCGAGGGCGCTACACAAACTGAATGCCGTGAAAATACTGGACTTGGGCTGCGGCAATGGCGCATTCAGCCATGACTTGCAGCGTCGCGGCTTTCAAGTGACCGGATGCGACGCCGACCCCGGCGGGATCGCAATGGCCGCACAGGGCGATTCCGGCGCGGCCTTCCGGCGGGTATCTCTTTACGAT
Source organism: Pseudomonadota bacterium (assembly GCA_021848725.1). GTDB lineage: Bacteria > Pseudomonadota > Gammaproteobacteria > Burkholderiales > Thiobacillaceae > Sulfuritortus. The sequence goes on along the minus strand of JAJZTS010000001.1, from coordinate 42,769 downwards.
GGCCCGGAAGCCTTGGCGGAGCATGGCTTCGACGCCGTCGTCTCGACCGAGGTAGTGGAACACCTGTTTCATCCAGCGGCACTTCCCCGCTTTGCCGCCGCGGTATTGAAGCCGGGCGGACATTTGATCGTGACCACGCCCTATCATGGCTATGTGAAGAACTTGCTGATCAGCCTGGCCGGGAAATGGGACAGCCACCATACCGCCCTCTGGGATGGCGGGCATATCAAGTTCTGGTCGCGCCGCACGCTGACCCTGCTGCTGGAGGCGAACGGGTTCGATGTCGTCGAATTCAAAGGGGCCGGACGGATCTATGGCTTGTGGAAAAGCATGGTGCTGACGGCCAGATTGCGCGGGGAACAATGCAGCCGATAACGAACCGAGAGGCCGATGAAATGCTACCGATATCGGTGGTCATCCTGACTTATAACGCCGCCGAAACCATCGCGGCGACGCTGGCCTCGGCCACCGCATTCAGCGACGACGTGCACGTCGTCGATTCCGGTTCCACGGATGCAACGCTGGACATCGCCCGCGATGCGGGGGCGAAAATCGTGGCGCATCCGTTCGAACACTACGGGGCGCAACGCAATTGGGCCATCGATACTTTGCCGCTCAAGCACGAGTGGCAATTGCACCTCGATGCGGACGAGCGGGTGAGCGACGAATTGGCAAACGAATTGCGTGCGCTGTTTGCCGATTCGGGGCCGCCGCCAGCCATCGCCGGTTATTTCATCCCGCGCCTGGTGCACTTTCACAGACAGCCGATCCGGCATGGCGGCATGTGGCCGATTTACCATATGCGCTTGTTTCGCCGGGGGCAGGGGCACTGCGAAAGCCGGAAATACGATCAGCATTTTTATCTGGATGGCGGGCAGAGCGCGCTGCTCAAGGGGCCGATGATCGACGACATTCGGCTGACGCTGACGGAATGGACGGCGCGGCATAATCGTTGGGCCGATGCCGAAGTGGATGAGATTCTGGCCCCCTCGAGCGGCGTCGTCGCGCCCGGGAACATCACCCCGGTCGGCCGCAAACGGGCGCTGCGCGCACGCTATTACCAGGCCCCCTTGTTCTGGCGTGCGTTCGGCCTGTTTATATACCGCTATGTGTTCAAGCTGGGTTTCCTCGACGGACGCTGGGGGCTGGTATTCTTCGTGTTGCAAACCTTTTGGTTTCGCTTTCTCGTCGATGCGAAGCTATATGAACGCATGAAGGGCGAGGTCGCGCGCGGAAAATGAAAAATTGAACGGGACACGGCAAGCCAAGCCCTGGTGCGCGGCTTTGGGCGTCTATTGGGCGATGTTGGTTTTCATGAGCCTGAATCCGTGGGTGCGGCCGGTGTCCACGTCCCATCCCTTTTCACCGGACAAGCTCGACCATGCACTGGCCTATGGCGGCTTCTCCCTTGTCGTTTTCTTCTGCCTGGAAAAACTCCGCAAGGGCCACGCTCGCGTTACCGCGCATTTGTGGGCGGTGGCCATCTCGATCGCCACGCTTATCGGCATGCTGATTGAAATCGCGCAAAGCCTGTTTACCTCCAATCGCATGGGCTCGGTGGAGGATGCGGTGGCGAATGCAATCGGGGCGACGCTCGGCTGCCTCGTATATTTTATCGCGCGATATATCCGAGAAAAGAGCGGCCGGCGGTGAAGCTCGATGCATTCCTAAATTTTCTGGGCAAGACGAGCCGGACACTGTTTGCGCCGCGTTTGTCGCGAGCCCTGCTGCTGCACGGCGTGCTTGCCGGCGCCGAGCACCGCCGCGTGCTGGCGCGCGAGCTTGGCACCGTGGTGGACATCGGCGCGAACAAGGGGCAGTTCGCCTTGGCCGTGCGCCAATGGGCGCCGCGTGCGCGCCTCATCGCGTTCGAGCCCTTGGCCGGGCCGGCAAACATCTTCCGTCGCGTTTTCGCCGGCGACAAGCGCGTGGCCCTGCACCAGGCCGCCATCGGCCCGGCCCCGGCGCGGCAGCTCATGCACGTCTCCGCCAGGGAGGATTCGTCCTCACTGCTGCCGATCGCCGCCGCGCAGGTCGCCATGTTTCCCGGCACGCAGGAAAAAACCACGGTCGAGGTGCGGGTGGCGACGCTGGACGAATGGCTGACGGCGGCCGATCTGGCGGCGCCCGCGTTGTTGAAACTCGATGTCCAAGGTTACGAACTCGATGCGTTGATCGGCTGCGAGCCCTTGCTGCCCAATTTCGATTGGGTGTATTGCGAATGCTCCTACGTGGAGTTCTACACCGGGCAAAAGCTGGCCGGCGACGTGGCGGACTGGCTTGCCGCCAAGGGCTTCCAGCCGGCGGGCACGTTCAATCGCAGCTATGACCGCGCGGGCAATACCGTGCAGGCGGATTTTTTGTTCAGGCGTGCAGCGCCGTGAAGATACTGATCCACGGCATCAATTTTTCGCCGGAGCTGACCGGCATCGGCAGGTATTCCGGCGAGATGGCCGCGTGGCTGGCCCAGGCCGGCCACGAGGTGAGGGTGGTTACCGCGCCGCCGTACTACCCGCGGTGGCGCATCGCCGAGGGCCATGCCAACCGCTGGAGCGTGAGCCGGGAACGCAACGGCAAACTGACCGTATACCGCTGTCCCGTGTGGGTGCCGGCCCGGCCTTCCGGCCTGAAGCGGGTGCTGCATCTGGCGAGCTTCGCCGCCGCCAGCTTGCCGGTCGTGTTATGGCAAATCTTCTGGAAACCGGATGTGGTGCTGGCGGTGGAGCCACCGCTGTTTTGCGCGCCGCAGGCCTGGCTAGCGGCGCGCTTGGCCGGCGCGCGGGCCTGGTTGCACATACAAGACTTCGAGATCGATGCGGCTTTCGAACTCGGCCTGCTGCGCGCGGGCTGGCTGCGACGCATGGCGCTCGCCGTCGAAGGATTTTGGTTGCGCCGCTTCGACCGCGTTTCCACTCTCTCCGAAAAGATGCGGGAAAAGCTGGCGGGCAAGGGCGTGGCAGCCGATAGAACCGCGCTCTTCCCAAACTGGGTCGACCCGGCCGGCATCTACCCCATGGCCGAGGCGAGCGCCTTGCGCGCGCAACTGGGTTTGCCGCCCGAGCGATTCGTGGCCCTCTATGCCGGCAATATGGGCGAAAAGCAGGGCATGGAAGTCGTGCTCGATGCCGCCGCCATGCTCAGGCAAGCGTGCCACATTCATTTCGTGCTGTGCGGCGATGGCGCGGCCAGGGCGCGCTTGCAGGCCAGCCATGCGGGCCTGTCGAATGTTTCATGGTTGCCCTTGCAGCCCGAGGGTAAACTCAACGCGCTGCTCAACCTGGCTGATGTGCATCTCTTGCCGCAGCGCGCCGACGCGGCGGATTTGGTCATGCCTTCGCGGCTGCTCGGCATGCTGGCGAGCGGGCGGCCCGTGCTGGCCACGGCCTCGGCCGACAGCCAACTTGGCGGCATCGTTGCGCAATGCGGCGTGCTTGCGCCAGCCGGCGACGCCGTGGCCTTCGCGGCGGCCCTGCAAAAACTAGCGAGCGACCCGGCGGCTCGCGCCAAGCTGGGCGCCGCCGGGAGAGCTATCGCGGAAAACCGTTTTTCGAAGGAGTCGGTGTTGGGGCGATTCGAACGCGAACTGAACGAGGCAATCCATGCTTAGGGGCTACCTGCACGCCCATGCCTCGCGCGTGTCGCTGCTACAGCGCGTGCTGGACATCGCCCTGATCTTCGCCCTATACGGCGCGATGCTGGTCTGGTCCGACAGCAAGCTGGATGCCGAGCGGGTATTGGCGGCGCTGCTGGCGGCCACGCTATTCGCCTTGCTGGCCGAGACGCAGGGCATTTACCGCTCGTGGCGCACCAGCTCGCTGGCCGAGGAAATTCGCTCGGTGGCGGCCATCTGGTCGTTCGTGGTGTTCGCCTTGCTGGTATTGGCATTCGCGACCAAGACTTCGGCGCTCTTCTCCCGCGCCATGATGCTGACCTGGTTCGTCGCGGTGCCTGTCGCGCTGGCCGCCTTGCGCCTGCTGGCGCGCGGCCTGTTGCGCCAAGCTCGCCGTCGGGGCGCGAACATTCGCACGGTCGCTATCGTCGGCAACAACCCTTTGGGCCATCGCTTGATCGAACATTTGGCCGCCATGCCCTGGGCCGGTCTGGCGGTGAAGGGGGTGTTCGACCCCGAGCCCACGGCCGCGTCCGTGCAAGTAGGCGATGCGGAATATCCGCTGGGCGCGGTGGACGCCATGTTGCACAAGGCGCATGCCGGCGAGATCGATGCCGTGTACCTCGCCTTGCCCTTGCGCGAAGAGCGGCGAATCGAGGAACTGGTCGAGCGGCTGGCCGACACCACCGCATCGGTCTTCGTCGCGCCCGACCTATTCGTCTCCGGCCTGATGTATTCGCGCTGGATGGACTTCGGCGGTATGCCCTTGATCAGCGTGTACGAAACGCCGTTCTTCGGCCTGCACGGCTGGGTGAAGCGCCTGGAAGACATCGCCCTGAGCAGCCTGATCTTGTTATTGGCCGCGCCGCTCATGCTCGTCGTTGCGCTGGCGGTAAAGCTGTCCTCGCCCGGCCCGGTGCTGTTCAAGCAGCGGCGCTACGGCCTCAACGGCGCGGTGGTCGAGGTGTGGAAATTCCGCTCGATGACCGTGTGCCAGGACGGCGACCACGTGCCCCAGGCCGGCCGCGACGATGCCCGCGTCACCGCCCTGGGCGCCATCCTGCGCAAGGCCTCGCTCGACGAGCTGCCGCAGTTCTTCAACGTGCTGCAAGGCTCGATGTCGGTGGTCGGGCCGCGCCCGCATGCCGTCGCGCACAACGAGCAATACCGCCGCCTTATCAGCGGCTACATGCTGCGGCACAAGGTCAAGCCAGGCATCACCGGCTGGGCGCAGATCAACGGCTGGCGCGGCGAGACCGACACCCTGGACAAGATGCAAAAGCGCATCGAATACGACCTGGAATACATCCAGAACTGGTCGCTGTGGCTGGATTTTAAGATCGTGCTGCTGACCCTGCTGCGCGGCTTCGTCGGCAAGAACGTCTACTGATCCACCGCCAGTTCCGGCGCGGCAAAGCAGCCCACCACGGTGAATTTGTCGAAACTCTCGCCGCCGCTGACCTGTACCCGGCCCGAGACCACCCAGGCATGGGCCTGAAGCTCCGCGCCGGGGTCACGCCCGACGCCGAAGAACAGACAATAGGGAATGCCGTGGATGCCGAGCAGAACCCGCGCCGCCACCGCTTGCACAAAACAATTCGATGTCCACGGTGTATATCTCGCCGCCATCCGTATCACGCGCGAAATGGCCAAGGCCTTGGCCTCGCGCCGTGCATTGATTAGCGGCGCCCAAGGCGCGATGCCCGCGCGCATGCCCAGATGCCCGGCCAGCGAGCGGAACGGCACGGCCAGAATCAACAGCCGGCCCGCGCCCAGCAGCAGCCAAGCCGGCACGAACCAGGCCTGTTCGAAGCGGGAGCGGCGCGCGAAGCCGCGCGCCTTGCGGATTAGTGTTGAGATCATCATTTGCCAGGGCATTGTAGCCTCGGGCCAAGGCATTGGACACCACGCGCGGATATGCGATAGTCCGCGCCATTGCCGGAATGCACGGATGGAAATGAACGACGAGAAACTGAAGACGCTCGCGATCACGCTGCGCTGGGAAGCGCGCTATCGCCAGGGAGAACACCTGACGGGCGAGGGTGCCTTCTTGCCCGAACTCGCCACGCTTGACCGCGATTTCGCCGAGGCGCTCGACCGGTTCGGTGTGCGGCGCGGCCGGTTGCTGGAGATCGGCACTGGCGTGGGCAGGCAGGCGATCTGCTACGCGCGGGCGGGCTTCGAAGTGACGGCGGTGGATGTCTCCGCCACGGCCATCGAGCAGGCCAGGCGCCATGCCGAGATGGCGGGCCTGGGGGCCGACACACTGCGTTTCGCCGCCGACAATATCCTGCACACGGGCCTGAAGGATCGCTTCGACGTCATCGCCGACCGAGGCTGTTATGCGACCTTGAAGGTTTGGGAGTGGCCGGTTTATGCCCGCAATGTGCACGGCCTGCTCAAGCCGGATGGCCTGTTCCTGCTCAAGATCAACGCCGGGCAGCAAAAGCGACTGGGCCCGTTGGAAGCGTATTTCCTCATCGAGCAGTCATACGATACCCACTACCACGGCGAGCCGAGGCAGGGGCCGCCGGCGGGGTTCTTTATCCTTAAACCCATTTTTGTCCGGGGCTGAAGGAAATGAGCAGGAAATTCCCCTGGTACGACTCCGGCTGGCTTAGCCGATTTGTTTCCGCGAAGGAGATTGTCAGGCGGCATTACCCGGAGAGACTCGGAGAATTCGTCGAGGCATTCGATATTTTAAGAACCCCCGAGAATTTTCGAGAAAAACAAATCGATAAACCGCTTCGCGAGGATGCTTTTCAAAAAGCGCTGGATACCATTCGAGCCATTCCCGCCGACCGTTTGAATAAGGATGAATTTCTTTTCATGGGGCGGCACAAGGCCTATGAACTTCCCTTGTTCGCGCAAATTCAAGAAGCGTTTACCGATAGGGTGAGCGAGGAAGTCAACGAACAGGTCGAACCGAGCTACCACTTCCTTAGTTTATACAGCGGTATCGGCAGTTTGAGCCCACATCTCGATGCGCCCTTGGCGAAGTGGACGCTGGACTTATGCCTCGAACAATCCGCCCCATGGCCCATCCATTTCAGCCAAGTCGTTCCTTGGCCGGAGGCGTGCCCATATGGCATTGACGACTGGAGGAATGAAATCAAAAACGATCCGGCCCTTCGATTTTATTCCTATAGCCTTGAGCCGGGCAACGCCATCATATTCTCAGGCAGCAGCCAGTGGCATTATCGAGAGCCTATTCCGCAGAGGCATGAGAAAAATTTCTGCCATCTCGTTTTTTTTCATTTCATTCCAAAGGGCACGAAGCATTTGGTGTATCCGGCTCGATGGGCCGCTTTCTTTGGCATGCCGGAGTTGTCTGGCATCAACTAGGGAAACGCTGATTTATTCGTCATACCCGCGAAAGCGGGTATCCAGTTCTTTGATTTGACTGGGTTCCCGCCTTCGCGGGAACGACAAAACCGAATAAATCAGCGTTCCCCTAGATGGCAATTGTCCTGCCGGAAAGGCAAGAGCCGGAAACATCGATTCAGGTCTCGATGAAGGCCTGAATTTTGGATTCTGGCCAAACCATCTCCAAATACGCGCCGTCGTTTTTAACCACGCTAAAACCCAGCGCGTCGTACAGGCGTTGCGCCCCCGCGCTTTGCGTGGAGACCGAAAGCGCCAGGGGCCTGCCGGCCTGGGCGGCCTCGTTTTGCAAGGCGCGAACCAGCTTGCCGCCCAGACCTTGGCCGCGCAGTGGCGGCAGCAGGGCGATATAGACCAGGCGGATGGCCTCGGCGTTTCGATGCACGATCAAATGACCGATGGCCGCGCCATCCGCTTCGACAATCGTGTAATCGGCATCGGGATATTGATTGCGGTAGGTCATTTGCATGGCCCGGAACTGCATGTCCATCAGACTATCCAGCATCGGCTTCGGCAGGCCGGCCTGCAGCAAGTCGTCCCGCGTCGAACGGTAGAGTTCTTTCACGAAGGCCAGGTCGGCCTCGGTCTCGGGGCGCAGGGTCGATGGTGCGTTACTGTCTGACATGGCGGGCTTTCAAACTAATAGTCGACGCATTGTAGCCGCGTTGACCCATGCCCTAGGCGCTGACATACTGCCCCGGCCTATGAAACTCACCGCCCGCATTCCCGCCTCGAACCGCGCGCTTGAAATCGGGGCGCGCCGCCTAAGGGCGGCCGTCAAAAAAATCCCCGGCGCCGTGCCCTTGTTCCGTGCCTGCCGCTACGTGCTCGACCCCGGCTATCGTAGCGAACGCCGCCTGATGCGCGCCCGCCCGGAAAAGCTGTTCCAGCCCCACGCGCTGACCTCGTTCGACCGCCACCCCGCCATTTTTTCATTCATCGAGCGACAGCTACGGGGCTGCGCGGCACCGCGCATCCTGTCCTACGGGTGCTCCACCGGCGAAGGGGCCTTCAGCCTATGCACCTATCTACCCCAGGCCGAGATCGTCGGCATCGACATCAATCCGCGCAGCATTCGTGTCTGCCAAAAGAAACAAGCGCGCAGCGGCGATGCCCGCATGCGCTTTGTCCAAGCCGCAACGCCGCATGGCGAGGCCGAAGCGTCCTACGACGCGGTCTTTTGCCTGTCGGTGCTGCGCCATGGCGAGTTGGGCGTGCGCCAGCCGGAGACATGCGGCCACCTCATACGCTTCGCCGACTTCGAAGAGATCGTGGCCTCGCTCTGCCGCTGCCTCAAGCCGGGCGGTTATCTGGCCATCCTCGGCAGCAACTTTCGCTTCGCCGACACGGCGGCGGCCGCCGGCTTCGAGCCGGTCTTTAGCCTGCCGGGCAACAAGGCCCGGGCCGACACGCCGCTCTATGGCCCCGACGAAGGTCGCTTGGTCGGCGCCGTGTACAACGACGTCGTCTTTCGCAAGCGGGGCGGGGCATGAGCGCGATCGCCGGTATCGTGCGTTTCGACGGCGCCCCGGTGCATGCCGCCGAGTTGCAGTCCGCCGCCAACCGCCTAGCCGCGCCCGGCCTGGCCGAGCCGGTCTATTGGGCGGATGGCCCGGCCGGCCTGCTGGCGCGACAGCGCCATGTCACGCACGAAGACCTGGCCGAGCGCCAACCCTGGCAAGGCGCGGGTGGCCGGCTGGCGCTGGTCTACGACGGCCGCCTGGACAACCGCGAAGAGATCGCGGCGGCCCTGGGCATACGCCTCAATGAAGAAACCGTGCCCGATGGCCGACTCCTGCTCGCCGCGCTGGAACGCTGGGGCGAGACGGCCTTGCCCAGGCTTATCGGCGATTTCGCGCTGGCCTTATGGGACAAGGACGCGCGCCAACTGCTGCTGGCGCGCGACCAGCTCGGCCGGCGCACCTTGTATTACCACCGGGGCGCGGGTTTCGTCGCCTTCGCCACCACCTACCGCGCGCTGCTGGCGCTGCCCGGCGTGCCACGGGAAATCGACGAGCTAGGTATCGCCGATTTCCTTATTCTCAACACGCGCGATGCCGGCGAGACCTTCTACCGGGGCGTGCGCCGGGTACCCAGGGCGCATACGGCCGTGTTCGACGCCCAGGGCCTGCGCGCAAACCGCTATTGGTCGCCGGAGCCCAAGGCCACGCTGCGCCTGGCCTGCGACGCCGAATACGCCGAGGCCGCGCGCGAACAACTCGACCGCGCCGTGGCCTGCCGCCTGCGGGCCAAGGGCGGCCTCGCCGCCAACCTGAGCGGTGGCCTGGACTCCTCGGCGGTGGCCACCAGCGCGGCATTGCGCTTGGCGCCGGGCCGCTTGACGACGATCACTTCTGTGCCGCCCGTGGGCCTGGCCTTGCCCAAGCTGAAATCTTGCTGGTATCCCGACGAACGGCCCTATGTCGCGGCCATCGCCGCGATGCACCCCAATATCACCCCGGTGCTGGCCAGCTCCGACGCGCCGCATTGGATCGAGACTACGCCCGAGCCTTTCTTCGAGGCGGCCGGCCTGCCGGCGCGCAACGTGACCAACCTCGGCTGGCTGCTGCCCGGCTATGAACATTTACGGGCGGCCGGGATAAGCGTGCTGCTCACCGGCGAGGGGGGCAACCCGGCCTGGAGCCACGACGGCCTGCGCGAGCTCGCCGCCATGTTGCGCGGCGGCCGCTGGCTGCGCCTTGCCCGCGAGTTGTATCTGACCGGGCGTCGCCGCCCTTATGGCTTTGACTGGCTGGCCTTGTTACGGCGCGACGTGTTGCGGCCGCTGGAACCGCCGTGGCTGGCGAAGTGGCGGCGGCGGCTGAAGACCGGCGAGGCCGAGTTGTGGTCGGGTTTCAGCGCCATCCACCCCGGCTTCGCCCGCGACATCGATCTGGCCGGGCGCTGCTGGCGCGCCGGCTATACGCCCCGGCTGGAAGGGGCGCGAACCGCCCTGGCCGAACGCGTGGAGATGCTCGCGCGCTCGGAGCACGGCAACGACATCGCCACCGCGCTGCGCGCCGTGACCGGCGTCGAGACCCGCGCGCCGCTTCTGGACATCCGCCTGATCGATTTCTGTCTGGCCCTGCCGGAAGAGCAGTTCCTCAAGGACGGCGAATTCCGCCGTCTGCCGCGCCGTACCTTGGCCGGGCGCCTGCCGCCCGCCGTGCTGCAAAACAACCTGATCGGCAGCCAGAATCCGGAACTCCCGCACCGCATGACTGCGCTGCGCCCCACGTTGCTGGCCGAGATCGAGGCCTTGCGGGCCTCGCCGCTCGCGGCGCGCGCCATCGATCTGCCCAGGCTGGCCGCCGTGGTGCGCGACTGGGACAACGAGATCGAGATCACGCTGATGCTGCCGCGCGCCTTGCACGTGGGCCGTTTCCTGCGCTGGGCCGAGGCGGGCGGCCTGTAGCCGGGTTTTATTCGCTGCGCGCTTGTGCTAGATTGGCAGGCATTCAAGCAATCGAGATCAAGGGTGGATGAGATGGGAACGATGCGCAGCGAAACCCCGGACGGCAAGGCCCCGCGCGAGCTTCAAGGCAGCCCGGGCGGCAGCGAGAAAAAACCCTGGCAGGCGCCGCGCCTGGCGGCGGTGTCCATCGCCGGCTTGACCGAAGGCATGCTTAATCCAGGCAACGACGGTGCAGGCACCTCGACCTTATCGTGAACGCTGCCACGCAAGCGGGGTGAGCACAGAAAAAGACGGGGCCGGTCGCAAGACCGGCCCCGTTGCTTTATTACCCTCGATCAGGGCGGGGTGGGGAAAACGCCCTCGCTGGCAATGGCGTAATACACGGTCAGGCAGGGCTGGCGGTTCTCGTGCGACCCGCTTTGGCCGGGAAACGGCGCGAGCGCCTGCGGGGCCAGGGTGGCGTTGGCCGCCTGATCGCTATAGGCATTGCACACGCCAGTAGGGGTGCTTGCACGACTGAGGCGGGAGATATCGGCGATAGGGGCCGCATAGACGTCCGCGGCTTTCGCGTTGATGCCGGTGACGGTGTGGTTGTGCGGCGGCATCTCCGACTCGATCAGGGTGACGCCGGCTGTCCCGGCTTGTTCTCCAAGCTGGTAGTTGCTCAAGCCCGGCCCCTGGCCCGTGCCTAACATGGCCGTGCCGTTCAGGTTGGGGAGGTTGAAGGTGGTCTGGCCATCGCCGCCGTAGCTGGTGCCGATTACCGCAAATAGCGGCGTGTTCTGCGAAATGGGCAGGGGCGTCCCGTTGCAAGGCAGCCAGCCCACGGGATAAAAACCGAAGCCGAAGGCGCGAATCTCGCCGATGTAGGGTTCTGACATGGTGGTTTCCTCCTGGATTATGGACGCGACGGGAAAATGCCGTTGAGGGCGATGATGTAATTGACGGCCAGGCTGGGCATGCGGTTCTCGTGCGGCAGCCCCGCGCCCGCGTTCGATACGGTATCGGCGGCGAGCACCTGCGACTGTGAGCCGGGGGTCTGTTGGTCCGCGTAGAAGATGTTCGGGGCCGGGTTGGCATAAAGCATGTTGGCCGGCGAGTTGCCCGTCGCGGCAGCGGTGGTCACCGTGAAGGCGTGCGTGTGCGCGGGAGTCTGGTCGGCGGTGAGGGTTGCCGTTTCGCTGCCCAATTTGCTCGCGAAGGCTCGGGGTGTGAGCCCCGTTCCTTGCCCCGAGCCGATGGGCAGGCGGCCGCGCAGGTCGGGCAGGCCGAAAGTGGTCACGCCGTCGCCGCCGAAGTTGGTGCCCAGCAGGGAGTAAAGCGCATTGTAGTCGGCGATACTGAGTAGGCTGCCGTCGCATAAATGCCAGCCCGACGGGATAAGCGTGTTTCTGCCCGCGAAGGAGCGGATTTCTGCCATGTAACAATCTGCCATGTTGTTTCCTCCTGAATTCGGTTTAAGGACGGCTCGGGTAAACGCCGACGGTGGCGATGCAATAATTCAGCGCGAGCGAGGGCTGCATATTGTCGTGCGCCAAGTTACCGCCCGAGCTGCTGACTGTCGCCGGCGCGAGCGGTACCGTGGCGCCGCCCGCCGCTGCATACAGGTTCACGCCGGTGATGGGGTCGACCCGGGTGACCGCCGCCGCGATGTGGTTGCCCAGGCCGCCGACCATGTCGCCGTTGCCCGAGGTGACTTTGACGAAGTGGATATGCTGCGGCGCGGTCTGCGCGGTGAGCGTCACGGTCTCGCTGCCGGCCTGTCCGCCCATGGTCGGTGCGGATTGGCCGAAGCCGGCCGGCACGCGCCCGCGCAGATCGGGCAAGGCGAAGGTGGTGACGCCATCGCCGCCGTACTTGGTGCCAAGCAGCGAATACAGCGCCTGATTTTGGTTGATGGGAAGCAGGGCGCCGTTGCAAAGCGCCCAGCCTTTCGGCGCGTAGTCGATCGCCCAGAGTTTTATTTCCCCTACTATTGGTTGCATGGATGCCTCTCTTTTGTTGGTGATTTGAAGGGACTTCCGCCACGCGGTGAATTCCGCTTGGCCACTGAGATATTAGCAGCGATTGCCGAGATGGATTTTTACGGTTTGAACAATACGGGCGGGCATTTCGGCGCGGGGCGCTTGGGTGGTTTTGCGCCCTCCCTCGCGGGAGGCGGGGCGTGACTATAGATAGCCCAGCTTGCGCATGGTGGGGCCGTGCTCGGCCTCGATGCGCGCGGCCTGCGCCGGCGTGAGGCTGTCGCGCCAGCCGCCGGCGACGCCGCGCCGGAAGAAGCGTTCGACACCCGGCTGCGCTTCGATGAAGCCCTGTGTCTCTTCCGCCGCGCGCAGGCGCTCGAATCGCACCGCGTCGACGGCGGCGGCGATCTGGTCCGGTTCGGCATCGAGCCCGAGAAAACGGGCGGCCTCGCCGAAGCGGGCCACCGGGTCGGCCAGCATGTCTTCGTAGCGCAGCAGCAAGCGTTCGATCGGCGCGCCCAGCCAGCTTGCCACGTGGCCGCTCCAGGTGGAGAGGTGCTGCGGCAATTGCTTGGGCAGGCGTTTGCCGGCCATGGCCATCGTCGCCCTTGGGTCGCCCATGCGCTCGATGGCCTGGTCGATGCTCTGGCCCATGTGGTGGGCCAGCGACACCGCCACGTCGCGCGGGTCGCGCACGAGGTAGATGGCGCCGAGGGTCGCCGCGAGCGGAAACAGCGGCTCGTCGGCCGGCGTGGGGTGCCAGGCATCGTGCGCCTTGAGCAGCAGCGGCGCGGTGGCGGTGCAGGCCTCGATTTCATACAGGCGGGGCCGGGCGCGGGCGATCTCGTCGTCGGTGAGGTCGCTCGATTCGATGTCGAGGACATGGTCGAACGCTTCGCGCACGGCGGCGTTGCCGGTGACTTCCACGGCATTGATGTCGGGCGCCGCGCCGCCCGCGGCCAGGCTTTCCAGGAACAGGCGCAGCCAGGTATTGCCGGACTTGGGGTAGGAGGCGAGCCAGTAGATGCCGCTCATCGCGCCGCCAGCCCGCGTGCGTGGGTCTCCACTCGCTCGGCCAGACGGTCGAGCCGTTCGGGCGTCGGCTTCGCTTCGTCCCTGGGCAGGAGATGGACGGTGGCGGTTTGCATGAGTCGGGACAGCGCGTGGAACAAGGCTTGCCGTGGCTGGATATGCAGGCCGATGGCGCGGCGGTAGACCATGCGGTCGAGCCGGGCGATGGCCAACGCCGGGTCGGCGCGTTCGATGTCATCCGATTGCCGGGCCTTGCGCGTGCTCAAGAGATACACGGCCAGCGCCGGCAGCGGCGCGGGATCGAAACCCGCCTGCGCGGACACGTGGAACTTGGGTTGGCCGGGGCGGTTGGCCACCAGGCCCCGGTGGTCCAGCGCCAACGCTTCCAGCACGTCGGTCGCCAGCTTGCGGTTGGGAAAGGCCGGCAGCAATAGGCCTTGCGCCGGGTCGAACGCGGCCACGTCGTCGGCGGCCAGCGCGTGGCCGCGCGCGCCGAGTGCCGCCGCCAGCGTGGATTTGCCCGCGCCCGAATTGCCGGCGATCAGGATGGCGCGGCCGCCGATGCGCACGGCCGAGGCATGGATGGGCAGCAGACCGCGCTGGTGGCAGAGCACGCCCAACACCGAGCCGAGCAGGAAGGCGCGCAGCTCGGATTCGTCCACGCCCGCCGCCGGTTCCACTTTAACTCGCTGTCCACCTTGCACCCAGAAGCGGCCGACGCCGTCGAGCGCGAGCAGAAAGGCGCCATCCGCCCAGAGCCTGCTGTGCGGCAGCACGAAGACGGGCTGGGCCTCGGGTTGGGGAATGCCGCCGACCGCGATTTCGACATTGACCGGGCGGTCGTCGCCTTGCCAGGGCAGCAGCTCGGGCAGGGGCAGGGCGGAGCGCACCCGCCAGCCGCATAAAAGCATGTCGTTGTGCATCGCGCTCAAGCCAGGATTTCGATGAAGCCTTCTTCGGCGAGTTGCGCTAGGAGCGCGAGGACGTCGCGGTTGATCGTGGCGGCGTCGGCGTCGTATTCGTTCGCGAGGCGGGCGCAGAGTTCGCCGACCGCGATGGCCTGTTCGATGCGGTTCCAGATGTCGCTGCCAATGGCGTCCAGGCTGTAATAGTTGCCTTTTTCGATGGACATCAAGACGACCGCGTCCTCGACTTGCGCGGACAAGGCGTCCTTGCCGCGGCATATCGTCGAGGCCAGGGACAATTCATGGCTTGGGCTTGGGCTTGGGCTTGGGCTTGGGCTTGGGCTTGGGCTTGGGCTTGGGTTCGGCATGGCTAACCTGTTGAGTTTTTTTGAGCGACCGCGCGATTATCGCGCATAACCGAAGGCTTCGACGAATGGCTGCAATGTGGGTTGTATCGCTTCGAGGTGGGGCGCGTAATTCGTCCAGCGCGCCACCGCGTCCCGGTGGATGGGCCGGGTGACCTGGTCGTAGCTGGGCGTGGCGATACGCCGATGCCTGGCGTTTTCGTGGAAGCGCTCGATCCCTTCTTCCCATTCGAGCCCGAGGAAGCGAAGCAGCTTGGCGCATTCCTGCCTGGGCTCGAAGACAAGCCGCTCGTATCGGATCTCGTGGATTTGGCCGGCCAGGCGTTCGCGAAAAAGCAGATACAGGCCCATGACCTTCGCGTAATAGCGGGCGCTGCGTTCCAGGCTGAGATTGGCGGCCATGGACGGATTGAGTTGGTAGAGCTGCATGTGATTGCTGAGGATGACGTCGCGCGGGTCGCGCAGCGCGACGACGATCTTGATGCCTGGAAACAGCCGGGCGTAGATATCGAGGTGCATGATGTTGAGCGGCAGCTTGTCGACCATGCGGCACCCGCCAAGCGGCTGGCCCAGGATGTCGGCGGCATTGGACCAGTATGTTCGCCGGAGGGTGTCGATGTCTTGCCCGCTCAGATCGCGCAGGGCGGCTAATTTGTCGGCTCCGTCGAAGAACCGGCCGGCGATGCCGGCCAGCAGCGGCCTTTCCTCGACGACCGCCAAGCCGGAGTGCGCGTCCAGTATTTGGTCGAGCAGCGTCGTGCCCGAGCGCGGAAAGCCTGCTAGCAATATGGGCTCGCCAAGCTCGGCTGGCGTGTCGGCGGCTTGCCAACCGAGGCCGGTCTGGCCGCGATACCAATCGAGGCTGGTGTCGATGGCGGCCAGTTCGGCGTCGTTCTGGCGGAGGTGTTCGGCGGCGCCGGGGTTATTCAACAGGGCGGCGTTCTTGCCATCGAAGGCCGCCATCGCGGCATCGTATTCGCCCAGCTCATCGAGCAGTTTGCCCAGCCAGCCGTAGGCGAGATAGCGATGGGAATGCGCGGGGTTTTCGGCCAGAAACTTCTCTAGCATGGCTCGGCAAACCGCGCGGTTGCCCCGGCGATATTCCAGGCGCGCCTTGAGGATGAACAATTTTTTGCTCGATTCGTACAAGCCGCCGAGCCGGGCTTCGAGCGATAGCATGGCCGCCCAGGCCTGTTCGATGCGGTTGAGCCGCTCCAACATGAACAGGGCCGTGTAGTTCAGATCGAGGTCGTCCGGCCGCAGGCCCAGGGCCTTGTCATGGCAGGCGAGTCCCTCGTCGATGTGTCCGGCTTCGATCATCGTCTTGCCGAGTTTGAGATAGGCCGCCGACAGTTTTTTGGATTCGGCATCGCCAAGCGGCGAAGCGTGCTCGCCCCGCTGGCGGTCGATCTGTTCGGCGAAAGCGCTCAGGGCTGATAGAGGCGGTGTCAGCATGGGTTTTGTTTTAGTAGGGCGGCGGTCGGGCGCTTGTCGGGGGCGGACGTATTCTGTCATAGTCCAGCGACGATTCAGGGACGATCTTTCAATGACAACATGCTCTTCAGGCAACCATTCGACGGCCGTGCCGGGATGAGCTCGCCTCCCACGGGCGATGGCATGCGCGCCTATCTACAGACCTTCCTGCGTTTCGATCCGCCCGCGATCCGGCAGGCGGTGGCGTTCAATCTCGCGGCGGCGTTGGCGGAGGGCGCGGGGCTGGCGATGCTGCTGCCCCTGCTCGCGCTGGCCGGCGTGCTCGGCCCGCTACCGCAGGCCGGTCTGCCCATGCCGGGGCGCATGCTTGCCGCCCTGGGGCTGGATTGGAATCTCGAAACGGCCTTGCTCGCCTTCGTGGCCATCGTGTTCCTGCAATCGCAACTGGCCATGTGCCGCGAGCGCACCGCGCAGCATCTATTCATCCGCTTTGGCGATCATTTGCGCGGCGCCTTGTATGCGGCGATCGCGCGGGCGCGTTGGGGCTTCTTGCTCGACCGCCACGGCGGTGAATTGGCCGGGGTGTTGACCAGCGAGGTGCAGCGCATCGTCGGCGGCACGTATTTCTTGCTGCGCTTTTTTTCCGTGGCGGTTTTGGGCCTGGCCTACCTCGCGGTGGCGTTCTGGTTGTCGACCCCGCTGACGCTGCTGGCCCTGAGCACGGGGCTGGTGCTGTGGCTGCTGCTGCGCGGGGCCGATGCCGTGACGCGCCGGGGCGGCCAGGCCTTGAGCCTGGCCAACCGTCGTCTGTTCGAACAGATTCAGGAATTCCTGTCGGCGATAAAACTGATCAAGATCCACGGCGAGGAGGCGGGCAGTGTGCGCCGCTTCAGGCAGGAGATCGAGTCGGTCAGTGGCCAGCAACTTGTATTTAACCGGGCGCATACGCGCTTGCAGGCGGTGCATCGCGCCGGCGGCGCGCTGGCGCTGGCCATTGTTAGTTATGCGGCGCTGGTTTGGTTCAAGCTGCCGCCGGCCACGCTGTTGGTGATGGTGGCGATCTTCGCCCGCATGCTGCCGCAGCTCGCCGAGTTGCATGGCGGCCGCCAGCAGTTGCTGCACATGCTGCCGGCCTTTACTGCCTGGCGCGGCTTGATGGACGCCTGCGAGGCACAGCGCGCGCCGACCGAAGTAGAGGGGCCGGCGGCGCCTTTGGCGCGCGGTATTGCGTTCGACAATGTGGCATTCAGCCATGCGCAATCGCACCAGGCCTTGCGCGTGCCGCACCTGGAAATCCCGGCATTGAAGACCACGGCCATCGTCGGCGCCTCGGGCGCGGGCAAGACGACGCTGCTCGACCTGCTGTGTGGCCTGCATGCGCCGCAAAGTGGCACGATATTAGTGGATAGCGTGCCGCTGGCGCAGACGCCCGGCTGGTGCCGGGGCATTGCCTATATCCCGCAGGAGACGATCATCCAGGCCGGCAGCGTGCGCGACAACCTGGCCTGGGGCAACGACGCGCCGGACGACGCGGCGATCTGGCAGGCGCTGGCACAAGCTGGCTTGGACGATCTGGTGCGGCGTCTACCGAGGGGGCTGGATACCGAGGTCGGCGAGCGCGGGGCCAAGCTCTCCGGCGGCGAGAAACAACGCCTGGCCCTGGCCCGCGCGCTGCTCAGGCGGCCGCAATTGCTGATCCTGGACGAGGCCACCGGCGCGCTGGATGCCGACAACCGCCGCCTGGTGCTGGAATCTCTGCGTGCCTTGCACGGCCGCCTGACGGTGGTGGTGGTGACGCACCGGCACGAGGAGCTGGCCGGTCTGATCGACGGCGTGGTGCGGGTGGAGGCGGGGAGGGTGGGCGAGTGGCAGGCTGTGGCGGCAAGCGAGCAGGCATGAGCGACATGACCCTTTCCGAGGTCCAGCGACTGATTCTCGCCGCGCTGGGTTCCGATCGCGCGTTTCCGGCGGCCGGCGATCTGGCGCGTTTGCAGCCGGTGGATTGGGCTGAGCTCTCGCGCCTGGCCGCCATGCACCGTCTTGAGCCCATGCTGTACGAGCGCCTGCGGCGCAGCGACTTGGCGGAGCATGTGCCGCAGGCATTGCGCGAGCGCCTGCAAACGGCACATCGCAAACACGCGCTACGCAACTTAAATATCTACCGCGAGCTGGTTACGGTCACGCGACTGCTCGATGCCGAGAATATTCCCTCCATCGCGCTGAAGGGCGCTTTCCTCGCGCGCTTTGCCTATGCCGAGCCGGGGCTGCGGCCGATGCGCGACCTGGATTTGCTGCTGCGGCCGGAACAGGCGGTGCAGGCTTTCGAGTTGCTCAAGGCGCACGGCTATCGGCCCCTGTTCGACGGGGCGCCCGAAGCCTATTTCGCGGACAGAAAACACCTGCCGCCGCTGGCCGGCCCCGGCGGCATTAGTATCGAGCTGCACCATCGCTTGACCTACCCTCGCTCGCATCTCGCATTTCAAGATGATTTTGTCGAGGCGCTGTGGGCTAGAAGCCTATTGCTCAAGGTGGGGAGCACCTCAATCCGCTTTCTCTGCCCCGAGGATATGCTGCTGCATCTCTGCGTGCATGCCACGATGGAGCACCTGTTGAATCTCGGCCCCTTGATGCTGGTGGATGTGGCCCTGCTGGTGCAGCGCCAGACCATTGATTGGCCGCGTTTTTTCGATAGCGTTGCGAGCGGCGGCTGGCGGCGCTGTGCGCTGCCCTTGCTGTATTTGGCGCGGCGACATTTGGGCGCCGGGATACCGGATAAGGTTATTCAAGCGCTGGGCGGCGGTGTGGGCGACGCCGCATGGCTCGATGCCGCCGAGTATCTGCTGTTTTCCGACCCGGAGGACCACAAGCTGCTTGATTTCGACGTGCAAGACGTGCTTTACACGGGCAGCTTATCCAAGCGATTTGCCGCGTTGGCCGGCACGCTGTTCCCGCCACGGACAACCATCGCCCGGCACTTTCCGATTCGCGCCGAATCGCCCGTGGCCTATTTGTATTACCCACGGCGCTGGTATCGCATGGCGACAGGGAAACTGCCCTCGCTGCTGAAAGCGCATAGCGGCCGCAAGCGGTCGCTGCAAGCATTGGCCGCGCAGCGGGATGCGTTGAGCGGCTGGTTGAAGGCCGAGCGCTGAATCGGCGCGCACCGGCTACCGCTTGGTTTGCCTCAAGGGATAGCCAGCGCCTGTTTCATGGCCACTTCCAAAGCCGGGCGAAACATCGGCAGCGCCGCCGCGGCAAGATGGTGCTCATCCGCGAACAAGGCATGGCCGTTCACCACATAATCGCAGCGGCCGCTGGCGCATTGCACGATATCCGGCCGGACGAACACGATGTCGCTGCGCTGCGCGAAATGCGCGATGATCTTTGCGTAGGCCGATTGAAAGTCCTGCACGGAGCCATGGAGCGGCCGCGTCGTTGGCCGGCCAAAGGCTAGGTTGCGGCTGACGATCGAGGCGACATTCCAGTGGGGTGTCGCGAGCGGGCCGATCAACACGACCTTCTTGCCCGCCGAGAGCAAATGATCAATCGTCCTGTCGAGACCGTTTTTCATCGCCTCCGCCGAGGGTCTCGATTGAGAGGATCTTGCGGCAAAGCTATCCCAGTTCGTGCCCAGCACGATCACGCGCGCCCGCTTGAGCTTGGCAATACCGTCGATATTGCGATTCGTCAGTTCGACGCACGCCGGGTCGAGGTTGACGCCGTAGATCGGCAGGCAAGCGTTTTCCGGTACCAGCAGGCCCGACAAGGAGGCATCACGGAGGATGTCTCGAAAGGCCGGCCCGTACATCAGGGCATGCGAATTGCCGAATAAAACGACATCCGCATCTTTCGGGTCACGAGTTGGCAGTTCCAGCGCACAGGCGCGGGATTGTTCGAAATACAGGTAATCGGACACCGCGCATCGGTAATGGCTGCCAACCGCCGCGTTAATCCGCGCCGCCGCGGGATTGAGCCTTTCCGGGAAGCCGGATCGGACAAGGATCGCGCCTGCGGCCATTGCCAGTACGGTCACGCCGGTCACTGCGGTGTGCCTGACGGTCTTGCTGGTGACCGTAACGGCACGGAAAGGGCGCTCGATAAAGCGCCAGGACAATATCGCGAGGACGAGCATCGAGGCGACGGCGAGCCCCAGCTCGGCCATCGTTGGATCGCGCACGAGGTAATACTTGAGCAGGACAAGGATGGGCCAGTGCCACAAGTAAAGCGAATACGAGATGAGCCCGACAAATACCAAGCCGCCGCTGGAAAGCAGGCGGCCCACCGGATGCGCCACCCCCGCCCCGCTGTAAACGATGAGGGCGGCGCCGATGACGCTAAAGGTCGATTCCGGCAGGAGCGGGGGAAGCCAGCGTGGCCCTGCCGCAATGCTTAGTGCAAGCAGCAAGGCGCCGACATAGCCGCCCATGGCCATCGTTCTGGGTGTGGCCATGGCTTTGGCCGGCAGTAGTGCGATGAATGCGCCGGCCCCAAGCTCCCACGCGCGGGTCGGCAGCAAATAGAACGCCGGTAGATAACCGTCGTGATTGAGCGCGAGCGCATTAAGCGTGAAAGAGGCAACGCATATTCCGGCCAAAACCGGCAACGCCCATGCCTTGGCTTTTCTTGCCAGCAATAACAAGAGCAGCGGGAACACGAGGTAGAACTGTTCTTCGATGCCGAGCGACCACAGGTGTAGCAAAGGCTTTTCATCGGCGATGCTGGAAAAATAATGGGTATCTCGCCAGAAATAAACATTTGCCACAAAGCCCAGCGTGGCGAACAGGCTGCGGGCAAAACCAATGAGATCGGCCGGGAGCAGGATCAATGCCGATGCGGCAGCCGTCGCGAAAAGCATGGCCAAAAGGGCGGGCATGATTCTGCGGATGCGGCGGTCATAGAAGCGCGCGATGGAGAAGTCGTTGGCCCCAATCTCGCGCCAGACGATGGCGGTGATCAAATAGCCGGATAGCACGAAGAAAATGTCCACACCGAAATAGCCGCCGGGCAGGGTGCCGCGCGACAAGTGATAGACGATGACCGACAGCACCGCAATCGCGCGCAAGCCGTCGATATCGGGGCGATAGGCAACGATGCGCGAATCCGCCGAGTTCCGGTTTTCTAACATGCCATTCTTGCTTGCGCGGTTGCCGTATTGGGCCGACAGTAGATCACCGACGGTGGGCGGTGGTCGATACCATCTATCAGTACAAGCCTGTTTGGGGTACTCGATGCACAACAGAATTTTAGCGCGCTGCCGGATGAGAGAATGGGTGTTGTAATGAGCATAGCGCGGTGATTTCTAAGGGTTTTTTGAGAGCTCGCGCTTGAGGCGCGTCTTTGCAATGTGTTAGCATCCGCTCAAACTGATGAATGCCATACAACTCTACACCTGAGGGGGCTGCAATGAACCACAAGAAACGCGTTGGCATGCTGTTGTCGGCTTTGCTTTTTTCCCTGATTTCCGGCGCGGTCATGGCCGACCTCGCCGCGAATCTGGCTGATATCAAGAACAAGGCCGCCAAGATCGACAGCGCTAGCGGCAACGACAAGACGATCTCGAAGAAGAGCATGCTCGACGCGGTGAAGGCCGCGCTGGCCGAGGCCACGACGGACGCGGATATCAAGGCGATCATCACGGCGGCGGTATCGACCTCGCCGTCCAGTGCCGCTGACATCGTCAGCGCGGCAGTGATCACATCGCCTTCCAAGGCGGCGGCGATCACGGGTGCGGCAGTGGCTGCCGCGCCGTCCCAGGCATACAAGATTACCCAAGTGGCTGTGAAGGCCGCGCCTAGCAAGGCGGCGGATATCGCGGTCGCCGCCTTGGACAATGCGCCGGCCAACCAGAGCAACGGTATTATCAATGCGGCGATTAGCTCGGCGCCGAAAGACTCCACGACGCTCTCCACGCTTCAGAGCCTGTCTTACAAGGGGCAGCGCGACAACAGCCCCAACAACAATCACAATAATAAAGATAACAATAACAATAACAATAACAATAATTTAGAAGAAAGGCCAGGCGGCGGAGCTAGCCCGACTTAGGGATTGAACGGTTTGTTATAAGCAAGTTTTTATCGATTGAATCAACCAGGAAAAATAAACAATGCGACACTTCCAGATGCGGAACATTGCCTTTGTGTATGGATGCCTGATTGCCGGCGCGGCCAATGCCGCCGTCCCCGAGGGCTCCGAGGCGCCGGTGATTCGCGCCGGGGCCGTGGATATCTACCCTGGATTCGCCTTGATCGAGCGGCACAACGACAATCTGTTCCGCTCGGATGCGGCCAAGCGCTCGTCCTTCATCACGGTGGCCAGTCCGGGCGTGTACATGGAGGCCAAAGCGGGCGCGAATGTCTATTCGCTGGGCTATAACGCCGATATCGGCCGCTATGCCAGCAGCTCCGTGGACAATTTCGACGACCATGGGCTGGTGGCGCAGGCCGAACTGGCGTTTTCCACGCGGGCCATGTTGACCCTGACGCCGCAATTTCGGATCGGCCACGACGACCGTGGCAGCACCTATTCCATCGGAACACCGACGCCGAACACTTGGCACAGCCGGGGCATTACCGGCAGCTTCAATTACGGCAGCGAGGGCGCGATGGGCCGCATCGTGGTGGATGCCGGCGTGATCGAGACAAGCTACCAGAACAACCGCGCGGTGACGCTGGCCTTGGACAAGACCCAGAGCTCGCTCGGCGGCACCTTCTACTACCGCCTTGCGCCCGCCACCTACACCTTCGCCCAATTGTCGACGACGAACTTCGACTACAAGGACTCGGCATCCACGCTGGACGGCGACGAGCAGCGGGCCATGATCGGCGTGGAATGGAAGGCCACGGCGCAGACCAGCGGTTCGTTCAAGATCGGCCAGTTGTGGAAGAACTTCGACTCGGCCACGCGCAAGGATTTCACCGGCACGAGCTGGGAAGGCAGCGTGCGCTGGGCGCCGCGCTCCTTCGTTCGGCTGGACTTGGTGACCGGCCGCAAACCGGCCGAATCGACTGGCGTCGGCAACCTGGTTTGGGTGACCAACCATGTTGCCGACCTGTCTTACGACCTCAACGAACGCACCACCTTGCACCTGATCGCGTCCTATCTGGGCGAGGATTTCATCCAGGCCGGGCGCAAGGACGAGACGCCATCCTACAGCCTCAGGGCGGACTACAAGCTGCGCAAATGGCTGAAGCTGGGGGCGGAATATATCCGCTCGGTCAAGACTTCGACCGGCTACACCGGCGTCAGCCCCGAATATCACAACAACATCTACGCGGTGTATCTCCGCTCCGAACTTTGATAGAAATAGGAACGGCCGACTCTGTTAAGGGTGCCCGCCATCGTCGCACCATGGTTGAGCCGGCTGTCTTTTTGTGAATAGAGTTGACGCGATGGCTCGTTGGTTTGCATTGGCTGTATTGTCGGTTCTCGTTCATGCAGTATTTGCCGCTGACGAGCTTGTATCTCATTACCGCCTCGGCGCGGGGGATATCATCAGCATCAACGTGTTCGATGAAAAAGACCTGAGCCTAGCGAAAGTCAAGCTGGGCGACGCGGGGTCAATCTCTTACCCTATGCTTGGCGAGATTCAAGTGAAGGGCCTGACACCGATTGAGTTGCAGCAAAAAATCACTGCGGGTCTTAAGGGCAACTATTTGATCAACCCGCAAGTGACAGTTTCGATCGATCAATACCGCGATGTGTTCGTCAATGGCCAGGTATACAAACCCGGCAACTATCCCTATCAGCCGGGCCTGACCGTGCGCAAGGCTGTCTCTATCGCGGGCGGCTTCAAGGATCGCGCCAACAAAAATATCGTTTCCATCATCCATGAAAACCAGGACAAGTCCGCCGCGATCAAGGGCGACCCTGGCACCTTGGTGGAGCCGGGCGACACTATCACCGTTGAAGAAAGTTTCTTTTGATGAGCCGCGGAATCCCGGATGTCGCAGGCATTGCGGCGCCCACCACATCGGACCTGCTTGATTACTGGTTGCTGGTAAAACGCTATCGCATCCAGATTTTTACGTTGACCGCGATGGTCACGCTGCTGGCCGCGCTGGTGGTGTTCCAAATGACGCCGATCTATCGCGGGACGGCGCTGGTGCTGATCGAAAACGTCAAAAGCAAGGTAATGACGCTGAACGATATGTATGGCGGGCAGCGCGATTCGATCGAAGTATTCAACTCCCAGGTGCAGATTCTGCATTCCCGCTCGGTGGCCGAGCGGGTGGTGCGAAAACTCAAGCTAGCCGAGCACCCGGCCATGGCCATTCCCGACGGCAAGGCGCTGAATGAAGCGCAGTTGATCGATGCGCTGGTGGGCAAGATCGGCGGCGGCCTGACCATCGAGCCGGTTTTGCGCAGCCAAATCGTCAAGGTCAGTTTCGATTCGCCGGACAGGGAATTGGCTGCCCGTGTGGCCAACGCGGTGGTCGATGCCTATATCGACAACGACTTGGAATCGCGCGCGGCGATGACGCAGAAAGCCAACGGTTGGCTGCTCCAGCGCATCGAGGATGTCCGCCTCAAGATGAGCGAGTCGGAAAAGACGCTCCAGCAATTCCGCGAGCAAGAAAATATCGTCGACAACAAGGGCGTGGTGCTGAGCGGCACCGGCAAGCAATTCGAGGAGGTTTCGACCAACCTGATTGCCTCGCAAAGACGCTTGGCGGAAGCGCAAAGCGCCTATAACCAGGTGAGGGAACACAAGGGCCAGTCATTGGAGATGCTCGGCTCGATACCGGCTGTGCTGAAGGATCCCACGGTGTTGCAGATGAAAAACGCGGAATCCGAGGCGCAGCGCAAGGTGACGGAATTCAAGAGCCGTTATGCGCCGGCTCACCCCAAGATGATCGCCGCCGAAGCGGAACTGAAATCGGCGCACGAGGCGCTGGCGAATGCCGTCAATGCGGTAATCAACGGCATTTACCGCGAATACGAACTCGCGCGCGACAATGCCAACGCCGCGGCGGGCGCCAAGGCGCGCACCCAAGCGGAAATTCAGAGCATCACGCGCAAAGAGTCGCAGTTGAGCGTGTTGCAGCACGAGGTGGAGAGCAACCGCCAGCTCTATGACAACCTGATCAACCGGGCCAAGGAAACCGAGGCCACGGCCAATCTGCAATCCACGGCGGGGCGATTGATCGACCCGGCCGTGCCGCCGAATGCGCCGGTCAAACCGAATAAGGTCAGGGTCATCGCGGGTGCGCTGTTCCTCGGCCTGCTCGCCAGTATGGTGCTGGTGTTCTTGCGCGATTACCTGGATAACACCTTGCGCTCGGAACACGATGTCGAGCGCCGCCTGCATGTGGGCGTGCTCGGGGTCGTGCCGCTGCTGGCCAAGAAAGAGGGCGGCGACAACCCTTCCTTGGTGTTCCTGGATAACCCGGATTCGATCTTCGCCGAATCGATACGCGGCATCAGGACGTCGGTATTGCTCTCCGCCGTCGACGAACCGCATCGGGTAGTGATCGTCACTTCCACCGTGCCCGGCGAAGGTAAAACCACTATCGCCATCAGCTTGGCCCAGGCCCTTGGCCAGATCAAGAAGGTGCTGCTCATCGACGCGGACATGCGCAGGCCGACAGTGGGCAAGAATATCGGCAAAGGTATCGGCGACGGCGTGGGCCTGGTGGACTACTTGTCCGGTGAGGCGGATATCAAGGATTGCATTCGCGCCACGCCGAATCCCAATGTGTTCGTGCTGCCGGCGGGCAAGCGGCTAACTTCGCCGCTGGAATTGCTGTCGTCGCAAAAGTTCAACGACACTTTGGACAAACTGAAACAACTGTTCGACATGGTGGTGATTGATTGCCCGCCGGTTCGCCCGGTCAGCGATTCGCTGGTGATCTCGCGCCATGCCAATGCGGTGCTGTACGTGGTCAAGACCGACGGGGCGCCGCACCAATTGATCAACGCCAGCCTCAAGAGCCTGCGCGAGGTCGACGCGCCGCTGCTGGGCGTGGTGCTCAACCAGATGAACATGCAGAAGGCCGACCGCTACGGGCATTACTCCTACCAATACAAGTACGCCTACGGGCAGGAACCTGCCAAGCCGGCCAGAACCTTCCTGGGCATCAAGATTTGACCGCGCGGGATGGGGTCTAGGTTATATCGCAACGCGTCGTGGGTTCTGGGCGCGCTTTTGCTTTATGCAATCTATTCGGCAGTCCGCATCGGGGCTGCCGATTTTCTTTCCATCGAGGCCGCTGACGCGGCCAACTCCATTCCGGCGCTGGCCGACGCATCCCGCAAGCTGAGCTGGGCACGTCGGCTGACGCCGGACGATCCCGAGCGTCTCGATGACTCGGCTGTACTGGCCTTGCACCAAGCTGGCTTGCCCGGCGTCGCGCCGGCGGAAAAAAAAGCGTTGCTCCGTGCCGGCCTGGTTCATGCGCGCAGCGCGGTCGTCCTGAGGCCGGCTTATGCCTACGGTTGGGCCATCCTGCTCAGGTTCAAGCACGAACTGCGCGAATACGATGCCGAATTCGGCCAGGCGTTGCGGGCGGTGGCGACGCTGGGGCCGTGGGAGCCGGGCTTGCAAGCGTTGGCTCTGGATGTCGGCATGGCCGCCTGGCCGAAGTTGAGTCCAAACGAGCAAGAGCAGGTCATGGCCATTTATCTGCGCGGCATGCAGAGCCAGCCCGACAGGATGACCGACATCCTCCGCAGTCATGCGCCGCCATGCGCCGATGAAGCGGATGGGGAGTGCGGGCGATGAGCGGCTTCTCCGAAAAATTCGAGCAGCGCCTGTTCCTGGCCTTTCTGTTGCTGTTGGTCTGGCTGCCCTTGCCGCTGGGCAGCAACCGGCCCTGGGCCGAGGCGATCTTCATCGTCTGGACGAGCTTGTTGGCGCTGGCCTACTTGGCCGGTTTGCATCGCGGCGCCATGCAACCGGGGGCGGCCTTCGACGGCGCGCGTCCGGCCTTGTGGTTGCTGGCTGCGTGGCTGGTTTGGCTGAGCTTGCAATGGCTGCCGATGCCGGCCGGCTTGCGGCCGCCATCTCACGGCCTGTCGGCTGAGGCCGCCTGGGCGCCGTTGTCGCTCGATCCCTTCGCAACCTTTCGTTATTGGCTCAAGAGCCTGAGCTACGTTGCACTGTTCGCGCTGACTTTGTTGCTGGTGAACAGCAAATTTCGGCTGGCGATATTGGGCTACACCCTGATCTTCAGCGGTCTGTTTCAGGCCTTCTATGGCGGTGTGATGGCGCTGTCCGGTTTGGAATATGGCTTCTTCGTGAAGAAGACCGCCTATCTCGCCAACGCCACCGGCACCTTTGTGAACCGCAACCACTTGGCGGGCTATCTGGAGATGGTGCTGGCTGTTGGTATCGGCCTCTTGCTGGCCACGCAATACCAAAAGGAGCGAGCCCTGAGCTGGCGCCAGCATCTACGCAATCTGCTGAGCCTGATGTTCAGCCATAAGCTGCCGTTGAGGTTGGCGCTGGCGATCATGGTCATCGCGCTGGTGCTGACCCGCTCGCGCATGGGCAACACAGCCTTCTTCGCGAGCATGCTGACGGCGGGCCTGGCTGCGCTGTCGATCTATCGCCGGCAGGCCGGCTCGGTATCCGGCATGTTGCGGCGGGACGATATGCGTTCGGCGGTGATCCTGATCGCCAGCCTGGTCGTCATCGATCTCTTCATCGTCGGTGCCTGGTTCGGCGTGGAGCAAGTGGCCGAGCGCATCGCCAATTCCTCGCTGAGCCAGGACGCCGACCGGATCGACGTCAGCCGCGGCACGTTGGGCTTGATCGCGGATCACCCGCTTGCCGGCACCGGCGGCGGCAGCTTCCATTTGGCCTACATGCCTTACCGGACTAAAGAGATCGTGTCCTACTACGATCACGCCCATCAGGACTATCTGGAGATCGCGGCCGATACCGGGCTGGTCGGCGCGGGCCTGCTGGGCCTGGTCGTGTTAACCAGTCTGCTGGCCGCGCTGAAGGCCTTCGCCCGCCGCCGCGACGCCTTGATGCGCGGCATGGCCTTCGCCTCGATCATGGGCACCGTGGCCTTGTTGATCCACGCCACGGTGGACTTCAATTTCCAGATTCCAGCCAACGCGGCCACATTCATGACGATCCTGGCCATGGGCTGGATCGCGCTGCATCTGGACCGGCAGGAGAGGGGGGCGCATGGGCGATAAGATCGGCGTGCTGTTCGTCTGCGCCGCCAACATCTGCCGCTCGCCGATGGCGGAGGCCGTGTTCCGCCACAAGGCCAGCCGGACCGGCCTGCTCGAACACCTGCTGATCGACTCGGCCGCGACCCACGACTTCCGCGTCGGCGAGCCGCCCGACGCCAACGCCCAGCAGGCGGCCGGCCAGCGCGGCTATGCGATGACGGCGCTGCGCTCGCGCCAGATTTCGCGCGCCGATCTCGAACATTTCGACCACGTGCTGGCGATGGACATGAAGAACATGACGGCGCTGCATCGCCTGGGCGAACCCGATCTCTGGCAGAAACCGAAACTGCTGATGAGCTTCAGCCGGCTCTATCGCGAGCGGGAAATCACCGACCCCTACGGCCTGGACTTGGAGCGCTTCGAACTGGCGCTAGACATGATCGAGAGCGCGACCGAGGGGTTGCTCGCCGCGATCCGCGACGAACTGCGCTTGCGCGGCGAGCGTTGAACTCGACCGGCCGATCTCGGGAGATGAAATGAAGATTCTGTATCTGACGCCGGGCTGTTTCGATAAGGGAGGCATCAGCCGATACAACCGCTTCCAGATTCAGGCATTCAGGGAAATCGCGGGGGAGGCCAATGTCCGGGTCTTTTCCTTGCGCCACAAAAAACCGGGTGACCTCGAGGCAGCCTTCGATGTCGCGTGGCAAGCAGGCACGAACGTCCATTGGCTCAACAAAATAGCGTTTTCCCTGCGGGTACTTGTCGATGCGCTGATTTGGCGGCCTGATGTAATATTGGTCGCGCATGTATATATGTCCTGGTTTGCGTCGATGCTGGGGAAGTTGACCGGGGCGAGTGTGGTGTTGAACGCCTACGGCCTGGAGATCTGGAGCGGGCTTACCCCATTGAGGGAACGGGGACTGAAGGGGGCGGATGAAGTCATCAGCGACTGCCATTTCACGGCGGGCTATCTTGAACGGAACGGCTACCGCACCGAGGGAAGCGTGCAGGTGATATGGGATACGGTCGATGTCGAGCGTTTTTACCCGGACAGGCCGAACCCGGCGGTGCTCGCCAAATACGGCATTCCCAAGCCGGAGGAGGGCATTAACCTCATGACGCTGGGCCGTATTGCCGTCATTGCGGACCACAAGGGCTATCGCAGGTTGCTCGAAGCCTTTTCCTTGGCGGCGCAAGAGGTCGAGGCATTGAGGCTGATTTATGCCGGCAGCGGCGACTTGGTCGAGCGGTTGCGCGCGCAGGCCAGGGAAATGGGCCTCGCTGCCCGGGTTCATTTCACCGGCTCAGTCGACGACCAGGACTTACCCGACGTGTATCGAGCCGCGCATCTGTTCGCATTGATCAGCGACCGAGGGAACGGGCGCGGCGAAGGGGTACCGGTCACGCCCTTGGAGGCGGCGGCCTGCGGCATCCCCATCCTGGTCGGCAATCAGGACGGCTCGCCGGAGGCCGTGGTCGAGGGCGTGGACGGTTTTGTGCTCGATTCCTTCGATATCGCCGCACATGCGCGTGCGATAGTCAGGCTTGCCACGGATGCGGGATTGCGGGCCGAGATGGGTGCAGCAGCGAGCCGTAAGGTTCGCGCCGAGTTTTCCTATCCCGTTTTCCGAGAGAAACACCGGACCTTTTTGAATTCATTGGCCGCCAGTTAAATGACGAATGCACCGCAAAGCTTCATCCCCGTGGCGGAACCCGATATCGGGGAACTGGAAGAGCAGTATTTGCTGAAGGCCTTTCGTTCGGGCTGGATATCCTCGCTCGGCGAATACGTGAACCGATTCGAGACCTCGTTTGCCGGTTTTTGCGGCGCCGATTACGGCGTGGCGGTTGCGAACGGCACCGTGGCGCTGCATTTGGCCCTGTTGGCCGCGAAGGTCGGGCCGGGCGATGAAGTCATCGTGCCGCCTCTCACCTTCGTGGCCACCGCCGCCGCGGTCAAGCATGTCGGCGCCACCCCGGTGTTCGTGGATTGCGAACCGGGAATCGGCACGATCGACCCTCACGCCATCGAGAGCGCCATCACTTCACGCACGCGCTGCATCGTTCCCGTTCATCTTTACGGCCATCCCGCCGACATGGATCCGATCATGGCGCTGGCGAATAAACACGGCTTGGTGGTGATCGAGGATGCGGCGGAAGCCCATGGGGCGAAATACAAGGGGCGGAAGGTTGGCGGCATCGGCCATATGGGTATCTTCTCGTTTTATGGCAACAAGCTCATCACGACAGGGGAGGGCGGGATGGTGGTCACCGGCAATCCCGACTTCGCTGCCAGAATACAACTGCTCAGGGATCATGCGATGGACCCGGCCCGCAGGTATTGGCATGAGGAAGTGGGCTTCAATTTCAGGATGACCAATCTACAGGCGGCGATAGGCTGCGCCCAACTTGAGCGTTTCGACGAGATCGTCGCGCAACGCCAGCGCGTCCTGGACACGTACCGCGAAGCCTTCGTGGAAGCCGGCGAGATCGTCGTCAATCCGGCTTTGTCTTGGGCCGAGCCGGTGCCCTGGTTGGTCTGCGCCTTGTTGCCCGGCAGATTCGCGGGCGCCCAACGCGATGTCTTGATGGCCAGGCTGCGGGCCGAGGCGATCGATTCCAGGCCCTACTTCAATATGCTGTGCGACATGCCGCCCTACCGGAACGGGGCGGACGATAACCCGCGAAGCTATCCTGTCGCGCGAGATTTGGCGATGCGCGGATTGAATCTGCCCAGTTCGACCGCCCTGGACAGAGAAACGATATTCCATATAGCCAAGCTATTCCGCCAGGCTATGGCCGAGGCCGAGCGTTGATAACTTGAAGGCAAAGTATGACCCAAGGATATAGAAAACGAATTCTAGTGACCGGAGGCGCGGGCTTTCTCGGCTCGCATCTATGCGAACGGCTATTGCGGGACGGGCACGATGTGCTGTGCGTGGATAATTTCTACACCGGTACCAAAGACAATATTGCCCACCTCATGGACAACCATAATTTCGAGGTGATGCGTCACGATGTGACTTTTCCGCTTTATGTCGAGGTGGACGAGATCTACAACCTGGCCTGCCCGGCATCGCCCATCCACTATCAGCATGACCCAGTGCAAACCACCAAGACCAGCGTGCATGGCGCGATCAACATGCTGGGGTTGGCCAAGCGAGTCAAGGCCAAGATATTCCAGGCCTCCACCAGCGAAGTCTATGGCGACCCGGTCGAACACCCGCAACGCGAAAGCTATTGGGGCAACGTCAATCCGATTGGCATGCGCTCCTGCTACGACGAGGGCAAACGTTGCGCGGAGACGCTGTTCTTCGATTACCACCGGCAGCACAAACTGCGCATCAAGGTGGCCCGCATCTTCAATACCTATGGGCCGCGCATGCATCCGAACGATGGCCGGGTGGTATCGAATTTCATCGTCCAGGCCTTGAAGAACGAGCCCATCACCCTCTATGGCGATGGCGGCCAGAGCCGCTCCTTCTGCTACGTGGACGACTTGATCGACGCCTTTGTGCGTCTGATGGGCACGGGGGACGACTTCCCCGGCCCGGTCAATCTCGGCAACAGCACGGAATTCACCATTCGCGAACTGGCTGAAGCGGTGGTGGCCTTGACCGGTTCCCGTT
This sequence comes from Pseudomonadota bacterium, assembly GCA_021848725.1. Taxonomy (GTDB): domain Bacteria; phylum Pseudomonadota; class Gammaproteobacteria; order Burkholderiales; family Thiobacillaceae; genus Sulfuritortus. Next base: position 10,902 of record JAJZTS010000001.1, on the reverse strand, counting down.
CCGAACTCATTTTCCGTCCGCTGCCGTCCGACGACCCGAGGCAGCGCCAGCCCGACATCGGCCTGGCGCGCGAGAAACTCGGCTGGGAGCCAACCACCGTCTTGCGTGACGGCCTGGTACATACGATCGAGTATTTCGAGCAGCTGCTGAACGCCAGCTCGGCTGGCCGGAACGGCTGATCGCCATGAGCGATCTGAGAGCGCGGATTTATCGGCACTATGTGCATGCGAGCGGCGGGGCGCTGGCACCGGCCACGCCGGCCGGTTTCGCGCCGCGCGCATCCAGCTTGCGCCGCCTCATCAAAAAGCATTTTCCCGCCGACCGAACGGTGTCCGTGCTCGACCTGGGTTGCGGCCATGGCGCGCTGGCCTATTTTCTCGGCCAGGCGGGCTATCGCAATGTGCTGGGTGTGGATGCCTCGCCCGAACAAGTGGCGGCGGCTGGCCGGTTGGGTATCGCAGGAATACAGGAAGGCGATCTGCTCGAGACCTTGCGGAATCTGGGCAGCCATTCGCAAGACGTAATCGTTGCCTTCGACGTCATCGAACATTTCAGCAAAGACGAACTGCTGCCTTTCGTGGATGAGGTTCTGCGCGTGCTGAAACCCGGTGGGCGCTGGATTATTCATGCGCCCAACGGCGAATCGCCTTTCGTGGGCGCCATACGTTACGGCGACATGACCCATGAGCAGGCCTTTACCCGGGTATCGCTTGCCCAGTTGCTCCTTGCCTCCGGCTTTTCCCGGATTGAATGCCACGAGAGCGGGCCGGTGCCAGCGGGGCTGAAAAGCGCGGTGCGTTGGCTGTTGTGGCGAGGCATACATCTGCTCCTGCGGCTATGGAATGCGGCGGAAACAGGCGACACCGGGCGCGATGCAATCTATACCCGCAATCTTCTGGCAATTGCCTACCGATAAGTCATCGAGCTAAGCGTGGAGATGAAATGAGCTTGCCTGGAATAGGCCCTGATCGATTTCTAGGCAAATTATTGCGCCTGCCGCTCAAGATGTTGCCGGGAAGTGCGGTCGTGCCGGTGTTGAGCGGGATCAATAAAGGCCACCGGTGGCGCATAGATTCGAACATCCACGGCTGCTGGCTGGGCAGCTACGAGGCCGACAAGCAACGCTTGATGGCCACCTTGGTAAAGCCGGGCATGGTGGCCTACGACATTGGAGCCAATGCCGGTTTTTACACCCTGGCGCTATCGCGTCTGGTGGGCCGAGATGGCCAGGTATTCGCTTTTGAGCCTTTGGCCGAAAACGCGGCCAATCTTCTTGAACATTTGCGCTTGAATCGTTGCGACAACGCGGTGCTGTATCAAGTGGCGGTATCCGATCGCAATGGGCTTGCCTCATTTCATGTGGGCCGCAACAACTCCGAGGGACATTTGGGCGGCGAGGGGGCCTATCTGGTGCCGACGGTTGCACTCGATACTCTGCTCGAAACCGACAAGCTACCCGTGCCGGATATCGTGAAGATGGATGTGGAAGGCGCGGAAGCCAGCGTGCTCGAGGGTGCGGATAAGCTGCTTGGGATGTGCAAGACGATTTGGGTCATCGCCTTGCACGGCGACGAGCAGCGGGAGAAAGTCGGCCGTATATTGTCCGGTCATGGATACCGGATATTCAGGCTGGACGGCAGTGCGCTTGCATCGGACGGCATCGATACGGACGAGATATATGCGCTGCCCGGACGCTGATTCCGTGAGGAACCGATGAGGCTGCTCGTGGTGGGCCACACCTACCTGACCGCGTTTGCCCAGCGTAAATACGCGACGATGAAGCAGCAATGCGCCGACCTTGAACTGCGAATCCTGACGCCCCGCGCGATTTCCCATCTCTTCGCGCGCTACACGCGGGAACGCGCCCCCGACCTTTCCGCCGAGGAGGTGGTCGATATCCGCGAGTTTTTCGGGCGTTCCCATATGTCCTACGTGCTCGACCCGTTTCGCTTCGCCAAGCTGCTCAGGGAGTTCCGGCCGGACCGTATCCACATCGAGGAAGACCCCCATTCGGCGGTGGGCGTGGAAACGGTCTTTCTGGCTCGCCTGTTCTGCCCTTCGGCCAAGATCAGTTTTTTCATCTGGGACAACCTGGCCCGGGTGCCGCGGTTTCCGCTCGGCTTGGTCAAACGCTGGCTAAGCCGTTATTCCTTGAACCAAGCGGAATTGGTCGTATGCGGGAATCGAGAGGGCGAGCGGCTGTTGCAGGAAAAGAAAGGCTATCGCGGACGTGTCGCGGTATTGCCGCAATTGGGGCTAGACCCGGAGCGCTATGCGACAGCGCGACCATCGCCGATTAGGCATGAATTGGCCGTTTCCGCGGATGTCCCGCTGATCGGTTTCGTCGGACGGCTGATCCCCGAAAAAGGTGTGCTGCTGCTGCTTGCGGCCTTACAGCGCTTGCTGGATTTGGAGTGGCGCGTGCTGCTTCTGGGTGTCGGCCCGCTGGAAAGCGCATTGTCGAACAAGTGGCGAGCAGCGCTTGGCGATCGGCTGATTCACCGCAAGGCGGTGGCGCATGCGGATGTCCCGGCCTACATGGCCGCCTTGGATATTCTCGTGCTGCCATCCTACGAGACCCCGGCCTGGAAGGAACAATTCGGCCTGGTTTTGGCCGAGGCGATGCTGGCGGGCGTGCCTTGCATAGGGTCATCTTCGGGTGCCATCCCGGACGTGATCGGGCCGGGAGGTTTGGTCTTCAAGGAAAAGGACGTCGACGACCTGGAGCAGGTGCTGAAGCGTCTGCTGACGGACGGGGCACTGAGGCATTCCCTGGCGCAAAAAGCGCATGAATTCTCGCGGCAGTGCTACACGAATGAAGCGGTCGCCGCTGCCTACTTGCGGCAGTTCGGGTTTGCCCGATGAAGTCAGGTGCCAAACAGGCCTACGCCGCCCCCCGTTCCATGGCGTTGCTGACTGTGCTATCCATCTTGAGTCCGATCTCGGGGCTGGCCATGGAAATGACGCTGGCTTGGCGTTACGGTGCATCCGGTACGGTGGATGCCTTCCGGGTTTCGGCCCTGCTGGGCAGCTTGGGGCTGGCGCTATTTTTCGGCTACTTGTTGCCTCATATCGTGGTGCCCCTGTTCGCGCAATATCGGGCCGAGGGTAGGGAGGAGGAGGGCTGGCGTCTGGCAACGGGCATGGCGCTGGCCATAAGTGCGGTCTCGCTGCCGCTGGTGGCCTGGGTCTGGTTGTGGCCAGATGCGCTGACCGAACTGTTCGGGCCTGGCCTGCCGGAAGCCGGGCGGGATGAGGCGGCGTGGCTGATACGTTGCTTTGCCTTGGTCTTCCTGCTTATGGCCTGGTCCGGGGTGATCGGCGGCTTGCTCCAGGCCTACCGGTTGTTCTGGCCCTCCGCGCTGGCCCAGTTGTTGCCCAATCTATCCCTCGTGTTGGCCGTCGGCCTGGCGGGCAGAGGGGCAGGGGTGGGGCCCTTGATGCTCGGCATCCTGTCGGGCAACGCGGCGATGCTGCTGATCCTGCTTTACATGCTGCTACGTGTGGCGAGGTCGGCATCGATCCATTTATCTGTTTGTCTGAAACCCGCTTCGGCTGACAGCTTACGCAAGGCGCTGGCCATGTCATTGCCCTTGCTGGCCGCTATCCTGCTCAGCCAGTGGGGCAGCATTGTCATCAACCGGGCCTTGAGCAGCATGCCGGGAGGAACGCTGGCCGAGTTCGGCTATGCCTGGAAATTGCTCACGCTGGTCGGCCTCTTGCCAGCCGCACTGGCTACCATCGTCTTCCCGGCCTTTGCCGATGCGCATGCAGGTCGCGACAACGTCGAGATGTCCAGGCTGACGGGCCGCGCCTTCCGCATGACGCTCATGCTCAGCCTGCCGGTGACTGTGTTTCTACTGGTGGAATACCGGGCTGTGGTCGAATTGGTATTCGGCAGGGGCGGCATGGACGCGGCTGCCCTGGCGGAGACGGGGCAATTGTTCGCCATCCTTCTGGTCGGCGCACCGGCCGGCGTCCTGGCTGGTGCCCTGGGCAAAATCGCTTATTCCATGCACGAACCGGCATCACCGGCCTGGGTTGCGCTATTTTCGGCTATCGCGATCAGCTTGCTGGTGCCTCCCGCCGCCGATTTCGCGGGCGCGACCGGTGTCATGTGGATGTTCAGCCTGGTCAGCTGGCTTGGTATGCTGGGTCTGTTGATCTACCAGATACGGCGTTATCGACTGATAGCGGGCTGGGAGGCAGCGCGCTATGCCGTTCTCCTTCTTTTTCTGAGCGCCGCTGCGGCCGTACCGGCCCTGGCTATTCGTCAGGCACTCGATGCCGATACCACGGTATCGTTTGCGCTGGAGCTGGCGTTGTCGGCGACGATCTTCGCATTCGCCGTTCATGGCCTGTCCCGGCTTGCCCGTATCGGCGAGACGAGCGAGCTCTGGGACTACGCCAAATGGCAGTTGGGTCAATTTATCGCGAGGCGGGCATGAGAATCGTCAGCATCAGGGGGCATACCTTCCTTGCCGGGCCACTCGGCCCGGAGTCGGTCGTAGCCGACCTGGGGGCACACAAGGGGGAATTCTCCCGTGAAGTGCACCAGCGGTTTGGTTGCCACTGCCATATGGTCGAGGCGCTGCCCGATTTGTTCGCGGGCCTGCCCGAGACAGAGACCTTGCATAAACACCACCTCGCAATGGCGGGACGCGATGGGCCTGTCGAACTGTTTGTGTCGGCCAATCCCGAGGCGAATTCCATCACCCGGACCGTGGCCGGCAGCCAGGCCGCCGTCACCGTCGAAAGTGCTACGCTGGCAACGCTGATGTCGCATGCCGGCCTGGCGCACATTGACCTGCTGAAGGTCGATATCGAGGGGGCGGAGATTGCTTTGTTCGAATCGGCCGGTGCCGACATGCTCGCCAAGATCGCGCAAATCTCAGTGGAGTTCCATGATTTCGTGCCGGGCATGCTCGGGCCGAACGAAGTAAATTCGGTCATGGATAAGCTAGAAGAATCAGGATTCTACAAAATTAAGTTCTCGCGAAAACTTAATACCGATGTGCTGTTTATTAACCGTCGATTGATCCCGGTGGGACCGCTGGCATACAGGTATATGAAATACGTCGCTAAGTACCTGAGGGGGGTGCTCAGGAGGTTGTGACAGTCCTGCCATATCCCTGAATAACATGCACAATGTATATTATGTTAAATAATGGAAACCGGTCCAATCTATCCCGCGATGGTCGGCGTCCAGTTCTGTCACCCCCCTCTATTTGACGGTAAAGCCCTGCGCGGTGCTGTTAGGATACTTGATATAGACCGTGCCTTGGTCAGACCACCAACTTGGGCGTGATGCCCAATCCGCAGGCTTAATCAGAGACCAGTTCGGCCGCAGAGTGTAATTCTTACCAAAGACCTTTGCCGTCACCGTGCCATCGTCGTTAGCAATTATCGTCAGGCTTGGATCGGCCAGGCTGCTACGGAAGGTGTTTTCCAACGTTGTGTAGTCGCTGAAGTCGGGATACAACACTTGGCTGTTGGCCCCGTCGTCGAATGCGGCATAACCGTTGCCGGCATCAGATACGACGGCCGCACCGGTTTTTGCTGGGCCGCGCGACCAGGCGGGTCGAGCGATATAAATTTCCCCATAGGGCGTGGTCACTTGGTAGCGCCCGCTATCCAAGAGCACAACCGTGGTGGCCGGAGATATTTGAGCAAACTTGGCCGCGAAGTCGTTTGGACTGGTTAGCGACGGCGCAAAACGCACGATGTAGCCCTTTGCCGCCACCTCAAGCAGCCCTTGCGAGGTAATGCTCATGCCATCTGGGCGTGCGGTATCGATGGTGACTCGGCCGATAGGTATCAACATGTTGGTATTCTGGCCGGAGGTGAAATTGAACACGCCTTCGGCGCTTTGTTTCGGCGTAGTGAGCTGGGTGCCAAGTGCCGTGCCAATGGTTTTGAATACCGCATCGTCAAGCTTCGTCGTACCCAATCGAGTTGGGGTAATACCGAGTTTAGGAACGATGGAGGGTGCTGATTTCAGCGAACCCGCGATGGTCAGCATGTTGTCGCCACCTTGGCTGCTGTTGCCTTGGCGTGTACCAAGGTAAGCGGATTTGACGGCACCGTTCGGGTCGATCTCTGCTGTTTCACCGGACCATAGAACACCGCTCTTGAGCGTTGTCGACGAGGAAACCCCACCGCCGATGACGACATAGCAGTTCTTGACTTCGATCGATTCGCCGCTGGATTCCTTGTTAGCGACCATTTGGGCACTGGTGCAGATATCCCATTTGCCCGACTGCACTACCCCGCCGCTGCGCAAAGCCAGCATGGCCTGGTTTTCGGTAGTTGCTGTCAGTGTGGCTGCGCCGCTTTCTATCGAGATGACTGCTTTCGGCGATGCGGCCCCTGGCGGCGTCACTACTTTCAACCCCAACACGGTATTTGCAACGTTGCCTGCGGCAACAATGGTGCCGACATCGGGCAGGACGAGGTCGACCGAATTGCTGCCCGTGCCTGGCGGGGGCAAATTGATGGTCGAGCCACCGCTGCCATCGTTGGTGACGGCTATCTTCGATCCTGCTGCAGGCGTCAGGGAGGCACCGCTCGAACCGATGGCGTACTCTGATGTGGTGATTGTCGCCTTGCTTACCGCGGTGGCCAGGTTGCCGGCGGCATCTTCGGCCGTGACATAGATGTCATACGTTTTACCGCCAGCCAATCCGGAAAGGCCAATGACACCGGCAGTGCCGTTCGGCAAGGCACCACTCCCCTTCGCCGCCACGGTGACTGAGCCATAGCTGGCACCGGCCTTGACTTGGGTGGCCGATGGTGCGGTCGCGCCGGCAATGACGGCGATCCAATATCCCATCGCCTTTTCGTTGGCAGTGGCGTTTAAGGCACCACCGATGCTGGTCGGCGTGCTGGTGCTGACGCTGGAGAGCGTTGGCGCCGTGCTATCCAAGGTGTGGGTGGCACCTGCTTCAGTGATTTGGCCAGTAGCATAGGCATTGCCGGCCACATCGGTCAGCGTAGCTGGCGGGGTGACCTTGAGGTGGGCATTGGCATCGGCACTGACAATGCGGGTTTTGCTATCGGCAAAATCAACCGCACCGAGGGTCAAAGTAACTTGGTTGCCGCCGGTCAAGGCAATGCTAGCCACGGTGTAGCTTGGTGTGCCGCTATTGGCGGTGACGGCCCAGGCGCTGGCGACGCCGATGCTAGCGCTTGCCAGGTTTTCACTAAAGGTGAGCAGCACGGTGTGCGGGTCGGCCGTGTTGTTGACCTTGATATTGGCCGTAGCCAGGGTCGGCGCAATCGTGTCAACCAATACGGCGGTGGTGGAGCCGACGCTGTTGAGGGTAAGGGCGGCGTCGGCATTGATCGCGTTCTTGATCGTGCCACTGTTCAGGCTCAGAGCGCCCACTGCGATGCCATCGCTATCGGTATCGCCGGTCTGCACGCTATAGCGGAACAGGCTGGTGCTAGCCGTGGGGTTGTTCACATAGTTGGCGTAGACCGTGGCTGTGCCGACGGTCAGCGCGATTCTCGGCGTACCGGTGACGGTGACGCTTTGGTCCCAAGTCACAGTGAAATCGAGATTGGCGCCGGCCTTATAAGTGCCATTGGCGGGTATGGCTACGCTGCTGACGACTGCAGCTGCTTGGGGTGTAACGCTATTCGACACAGCGGAGGCTGTGCCGGTACCAGCCGAGTTGGTGGCGGTCACGGTGAAGGTATAGGCGGTGCCATTGGTCAGGCCGGTTACCGTGCAGGGCGAGGCGGTACAACCGCTGCTGGTAAAACCGCCGGGATTGGAGGTGGCGGTGTAAGCGGTAATCGCGCTACCGCCATTACTACCCGGCGCGGTGAAGGCGACGGTGGCCTGCCCCGCCCCCGCCGTTGCTGTACCTATGGTCGGCGCGCCAGGCGCTACGGCATTGACGTTGAACGATTGCGGCACCTGAGGTGCCGCGTTGTATGCGCTGTTGCCGGCCTGGTCGGCATTGATGGTGCAAAGGCCGGCGGTGACGAAGGTCAGGGTGGTACCGCTTACGGTACATACCCCGGTCGTGGCCGAGCTGAAGGCCACGGTCAGGCCCGATGAGGCCGTGGCGCTCAGGGTCGGGGTGGTGCCGAAGGTCTGGGTACCGGGATTACCGAAGGTGATGGTCTGGTTGCCTTTTGGCGTGACCACATTCGATGCGCCCGAGGCCGCACCGGTGCCTGCCGAGTTGGTGGCGGTCACGGTAAAAGTATAAGCAGCGCCATTGGTCAGGCCGGTTACCGTGCAGGGCGAGGCGGTACAACCGCTGCTGGTAAAACCGCCGGGATTGGAGGTGGCGGTGTAAGCGGTAATCGCGCTACCGCCATTACTACCCGGCGCGGTGAAGGCGACGGTGGCCTGCCCTGCCCCCGCTGTCGCGGTACCGATGGTCGGTGCGCCGGGCACCACGGGATTGACGGTAAACGATTGCGGCACCTGGGGCGCGGCAAAATAGGTGCCGTTACCGGCCTGATCGGCATTGATAGTGCAGGTGCCAGCGGTAACAAAGGTCAGGGTGGTACCGCTTACGGTACATACCCCGGTCGTGGCCGAGCTGAAGGCCACGGTCAGGCCCGATGAGGCCGTGGCGCTCAAGGTCGGGGTGGTGCCGAAGGTCTGGGTACCGGGATTACCGAAGGTGATGGTCTGGTTGGCCTTGGGGGTGACCGAGTTCGAGGAGCCGGAACTCGGGCTGGTGCCTACCGAGTTGGTGGCGGTGATAGTAAAGCTATAGGACGTGCCATTGGTGAGACCGGTGACTGTGCAGGGCGAAGACGTACAGCCGCTGCTAGTGAAGCCGCCGGGGATGGAGGTGGCGGTGTAGAGCGTGGTTGCGCTGCTGCCGCTGGCGCCGGCCGTGAAGGCGACGGTGGCTTGGGCCACACCCGCCGTTGCGGTTCCGATGGTCGGTGCACCGGGGGCAGTGGCACCGCTTACGCTAATACCGTTACCGGAGAGGTCGGCTACGGTAAGGGCCACATCGGCACCAGCGGCCCAGTCCTCGGCTGCGGCCAAGTTATAGGTAGTGGCGTCGGCCGAACTGGTGCCATCCTTGTTTAGGATGTTGTTCACACCGGCCTTGTCGGTGGTCGACAAGGCCAGGGTGAATTGGGTGTCTGAGGTGAGTTCGACGTTAGCGGTATCGGTCAGGGTATAGGCACTGGCGCCGCCGCCTTGGCCGGTAAAGGTGAATTTGTTGGCAACGATATCGTTGGTGGCGCCACCCAGCTTTAGAAAACCGGAGCCGGTCACGGCCAGGCTGCCGGTCGCTGCGTTGTAGTTTGCATTACTAATCACGGGAATGGCGACGTTGGATACGGTGATGCCATTACCCGTGGTATCGGCAATATTGCCACTGGTGATGACGGTGTTCCAGTCGTCGGCAGCGGCTAGGTTATAGGTGGTGGTACCGGTCGAGGCAGTGCCGTTTTTGTTCAGTATCTGGTTGACCGCCGATTTATCGCTAGCGTTCAGCGTGACCGAGAAACTGGTGGCATTGGTGATCTCCACCCCAGTGGTGGTGAGGGTGTAAGTTGCACTGCCTTCGCCGGTGACCGTCAGGGCGGAGACGGTGATATCGTTGGTCGCACCGGGAAATTTGACCAGGTCGGTGCCGGTGACGGCCAACACGCCGGTACTGGCATCATAGGTAGCCGAACTAATGGTCGGCATCTGTACATTACTGACAGTGATGGGGTTGCCGGTCAGGTCGGCGGCCGCACTGACATTATCCCAATTGGCGGCGGCGGCTAAATTGTAGGTGGTAGCGCCGACCGAAACAGTACCGTTGTTGTTGAGCAGCCCTTCGACGTTGATCTGGTCGACCGCATTCAATGTGACGGTGAAAGTGTTGGTGCCTGCGGTGACGTTGGGTGAAGTCAGGGTATAGGTATAACCGTTCTGCCCGGTTAGGGTCAGGTTGCCGACGACAATGGTGTCACCGTTAGTGATGTTCCCAGTCACGACCAGTGTATTGGCCAAAGCATCGTATGTGGCCGAGGTGATGTCGACTGAGGCCGCCAGCGCAGAATTGGCGACACTGGCCAAAATCAATGCACGGCAAATGAATTTTGCCCAATAATTAGGCAGTAATTGGGCAAGGGCTAAGAGCAATTGGGGTCTGTTGTTCACGAGATGCTTTGTCCACTCATTTCTTCGGCTACTTGCATAAATGGCCATGCTTCACATTTATGACATTCAACCATATCGACAGTTTAACAATCGATCTTGAGTCTGTGCGTTAGGTGTTTCCTGCCCATCATCTTACATTGATCACGAATCGGATACTCGAGCTTGGCAAGCACATAGCCATAGCAAAGCGCACCTCTATTAGCCAGTGCTGATAGAATTACGCATCGTTTTTAGACCGATGCCAACGCGATTTTCAGGAGCCGCCATGTCCACCAAGCACGCACAGTTGTTGATTCTGGGTTCCGGCCCCGCCGGTTATACCGCCGCCATCTATGCCGCACGCGCCAACTTGAAACCGGTCATGGTGACTGGCCTGCAGCAAGGCGGCCAATTGATGACGACCACTGAGGTCGACAACTGGCCGGCCGACGTCAATGGCGTGCAAGGCCCCGAGTTGATGCAGCGCTTTCAGGCCCATGCCGAGCGCTTCAATACCGAGATCGTGTTCGACCACATCCACACCGCCAAACTGACCGAAAAGCCGTTCACCTTGATCGGCGACTCCGGTACCTATACCTGTGATGCGTTGATCATCGCAACCGGCGCTTCGGCCATGTATCTGGGCCTGGATTCCGAACAGGCCTTCATGGGCAAGGGCGTGTCCGGCTGTGCCACCTGCGATGGCTTCTTCTACAAGGGCCAGGAAGTCGCCGTGATCGGCGGCGGCAACACCGCCGTCGAAGAGGCGATTTATCTCGCCAACA